>JAZSRR010000130.1:0-4853 GCA_045538605.1 Faecousia sp. | reverse complement strand
CGGATGGGCGCCTAATTAGGCAGCCAGAGCAACAGTTTTGTTGTCAGTTAAATTTAAAAGTTACCCGTTTTATCGTGGTCAGGTGCCACGGCCCGCTATTCCAGCCTCACTACCCCCGTCGAAACCAGTACACCCCCGTATATAGGGAAAGGTTGGAAAGGGTGGGGTGAAAACCATCCCACCATATTTTAGAATCTACCGTAAGGATCCTGGAGCTTTTTCGGCTCCGGATAAGTCTCACCATGTGTATCCACGGTAATGGATGCGATTTTTTGTTCCTCCAGAGGACGGTCCTGACGGTTGGTTTGCACAGAGGCAATAGCATCCACCACATCCAAACCGGAGGTAACCTTACCAAAGGCGGCATACTGACCGTCTAAGTGGGGAGCGTCTTCGTGCATAATGAAAAACTGACTGCCGGCAGAGTTGGGGGACTGGCTTCGCGCCATAGACAAAACACCTCGCTTGTGCTTGAGACTGTTTTCCACGCCGTTGAAGAAAAATTCGCCCTTAATACAGTATCCGGGACCGCCCATACCGGTTCCGTCGGGGCAGCCACCCTGAATCATAAAGCCGGGAATAACTCTGTGAAAAATTAAGCCGTCATAGAAATTATGATTGGCAAGGTCGATGAAATTATACACGCTCTGGGGCGCAATTTCCGGATATAACTCGCCTTCTATAATGCCGCCGTTTTCCATTGTGATTTTGAATGTGGGATTCATAGTTAGTACCTCTCTTTCATTGCGCGGTCAATCTGGCGCTTGGCATCTCGCTCTGCTGCCGCTTGCCGTTTGTCATACAGTTTTTTTCCTTTACAAAGACCTACCTTCACCTTCACGCGACTGCCCTTAAAATACACGCTCAAAGGGATCAGGGAGTAGCCGTCCTGCTTGACTTTGCCCAGCAGACGCATGATCTCCCGACGGTGCATCAAAAGTCGCCGCACCCGGCGGGGGTCTTTGTTAAAAATGTTTCCCTGTTCATAAGGGGAGATGTGCATCTGGTTAATGAGCAGCTCTCCGTTTTTAATACCGCACCAGGCATCCTTCAAATTCAGGTTGCCCTGTCGAATGGATTTGACCTCTGTGCCGACCAGAGAAATACCGGCTTCCATTTCTTCTTCCACGAAGTACTCGTGATAGGCTTCCCGGTTTCGGGCCATAACCCGGATATTTTCCTTTTCCAGATGAACCACCTCCTTGCTGTGGTATTATACCATAGTTGTCAAGCAAATTAAACGCGAAATAAAAAGTCCTCCAATGCCTTTGGTTTGTCAAAGGTGTAGTCGCAAAGACTTTGCATCAGATTGCAGATTTCCGGACATTCCGTTTTACTCCATTGGGCAAATCCAACTGCAACACCCAAAGGGTGCGCCATATCGTATGCCGGTTTCAAATCGTCCACAACCAGAAGCTTGTCCGGTGTCAGATTATACTTTTGCATGATCTGCTCAAGAGGGAAGGGGTTTGGTTTGCGTTGATGCTCCGGGTAATCCCAACCGTAAATTTCGTCCGGCAAAACTCCAAAATGGGTTTGGTAATCCCGACAAATGATTTCTTTGCTGGAATGGGAAACCACGCAGATAAGACCGCCGGCCTCTTTCTGTTTTTGGATAATCTGTTCGATGCCGGGATAGACTGCCGGAATATGCTGCAGTATGTAGTTTTTCCAGCCAAGGTATTCTTCTTGCAGCTCTTGTTCGGTAAAACTGTACTTTTGCCGGCACATTTCCGCAAAGCCCAAATGGAAGCAGCCGTCCATATATTCTTGCTTAGTAATGGTTGCGCCGGGGCGGAATACATCTAAAATATAACAGAAATAGGGATAGTTAATGGTACTTTCAGTCTGGACAACCGTGTCATCGTGGTCCAAAACCAAGCATGGGTATTTCAACATATTTCCGCCTCCTTTTTATTTTATTATATCAGAAAGAAAAACGGGAAACAACCACAAAATTCCTCTTGCTTTATTAGAACAAATGTACTATAATAAAGAAAAATAAAGGGAGGTCTGCACAATGGAGCAAGGTATCCGGCCGGTGGATGTGATCTGCGTCTGTAGTGCAGACGGGGATATCCGGCCACTGCGTTTCCGTATGGAAGATGAGGCGCACCGGCTTTTACGGATTGATATTGAGGAAATTATCAGCAGCCGGGATATTCAATATGTTGGTATTGAGGCACGGATTTTTTTGTGCCGCGCAACGGTAGGGCAGAAAAAGTGGCTCTTTGAACTGCGCTATACCATTCGCAGTCATAACTGGTGTCTTTTAAGGAAGGTTTACTGATATGGCACAGCGAATTATTTTTCATGTGGATGCAAACAGTGCTTTTTTATCCTGGACTGCCGCCTACCGAAAAAAGGTACTGGGGGAGGAAATAGATCTGCGGGATATTCCTTCCGTGGTGGCAGGAGATAAAGCCTCCCGGCACAGTATTATTCTGGCAAAAAGCGCCCCGGCAAAAAAGTACGGAATCCAAACCGGAGAGCCGTTGTTTCTTGCTTTGGAAAAATGTCCGGAGCTGGTGGTGGTTCCGCCGGATTATCCGTTGTATGTGGAAGCCTCCCGGCATTTTGTGCAGCAGCTGCAGAAATTCAGCCCCCTGGTGGAGCAATACTCCATTGATGAAGCCTGGGTGGATATGACCGGTACAGAGCGCTTGTTTGGCTCTCCCCGACTGGCGGCGGAGCGCATGCGGATGCAAATTTGGGAGGAACTGGGTTTTACGGTGAATATCGGTATCTCCACCAATAAGCTTTTGGCAAAAATGGCAGGGGATTTTGAAAAGCCCAATAAAGTGCATACCTTGTTTCCGGAGGAAATGGAGCAGAAAATGTGGCCGCTTCCGGTGCGGGATCTATTTTTGGTAGGTCCTGCTACGCAAGCAAGGCTGAACAAAATGGGCATTTACACCATTGGTCAGCTGGCACAGGCAGACTTATTGCTGCTGAAAAAGAAGCTGGGTAAGCACGGTGAGACCATCTGGCATTTTGCCAACGGCCGCAATGCCGATGCGGTTACCCCGGAGCCTGCGGAGAATAAAGGCTATGGTAATTCTATAACCACCGCAAAGGATGTTCTCACCACCGAGCAGGGACATCAGGTGCTGCTGAGCTTATGTGAAACCGTGGCAAGCCGGATGCGAAAGGATGAAAAATGCGGCAGCTGCGTCGCTGTCCATCTGCGTACCAATGAATTTGCCCACTTTTCACATCAAGCAATGCTCTCCGGTGCTACGAATAATACCCAGCAGCTGTTTCAGGCAGCTTGCCGAATTTTTGATGAAGCCTGGGATGGGCAAACGCCTTTGCGCCAATTGGGCGTTCAGGTAACCCGGCTTTCCGGTGAGCCCTATCAACAATATGATTTCCTTTCCGGAGTCTCTCCCGAGCAGTATGAACGCAAGCTTCGTTTGGATGAAACCGTCGATGGCTTACGGGATAAATTTGGGGAAGAGATTATCCGGCGCGCCAAATTCACCACCGACCCTCAGGCTCATATGGCAGGGGGTCTGGATAAGGCCCGGCGTACCGGCGTAACAAAACCGGTGCCCAAAGAATGATCAGGAGGGATAAAATGTCTGTTGTTACCTTTTATCGTGGCGACCCCAACGCACCAAAAACCACAATGCCAGCCCATTTGGGCGCCAACGCGATCATTACCTGTAACGGAAGGCTGCTGCTGGAAAAGCGTCGAGATTGTGATGTCTGGGGCCTGGTGGGCGGCGGTGTAAAAAAGACAGAAACGGAACTGCAGGCAATTACCCGGGAAATACATGAGGAGCTGGGTCTGCGTGTAAAACCGGAAATGCTTCGCAAGCTGGGTGTATATGGTGAACCGGGGCGAATTGCGGCATACCGGGACGGCAGTATCTGGCGAATGGTAATCGTTGTGTTTGCATTGGAGCTGGAAAAAGAGCCGGAATTGAGGATCAGCGCCGAATCCCGGGAGCTTCGTTTTTTCAGCAAAGAGGAATTGAAGGATATTCAAATTGTGATAACCCACAGCGACATTGTAGAGGATTGGTTTCTCACCAAATAATAACTGCCGGCAGTCTAATAGGACTGCCGGTGTTCTTAAATTTGGCGTCTCTTTTGCTTTCCTTGGATAAATATTCCGAAAAACGGTAATAGAATGTAAAATATATGCAAAAAATGAAAAAATACTTGTATATTCAAATATTCTATGATAATATACATTTTGACGGTGCAGTATCCTAGTCAGGACAACCGGTCTCCAGGTAGGGCCTAAAAATCCTATGAAGGGCATATCGATGAAGTCCCTGGTGCCTGCTTTTTACGCCCAGTTTAGGGTGGGTGCTGGGGGTTAAGGACTCCGGGCGCACTCCAATGGCATGGAGTATACGACCCGGTCTCCGTGGAGACCCGGTGTTGTGCGACGAAGTTGAGAACTCCAATGTTGGAAGCCTCTTCGCGCACGAGCTGGGTATGAACCTGCAAGGCGGTGCGCAGAATCGCGTGCTGCGTGCAGTGTAGCCTGCCTTGAGTGAGTATGTGGGGAAAGAGGACAAACCCGGGTTTGTGGTGGCCACACACCCTGCGTTATTGCTTCTGGAAACCATCCTTGCAAAAGAGGCTAAGGACCGGTTTGTTTTGTGGTGGAAAACACCTAGGCTGTCAGGTGGGGCAGACAGGGGATTACAGTACGGACTAAGTGGCAATCGGGTACGCAAGTTGGCAACGCTTGCGCGGATGAATGAAATGGGAACAGCCTGTGCGGCAACGGCAGGTTTTGTCCGGTGAAATACAACCCGACCTAAGCCGTAAGATTTATCCTGTCTGCTACCGTCTATTTTTATCTAAAAGGGGATAGAACCTTGTCTAAATCC
>JAZSRR010000120.1:0-6089 GCA_045538605.1 Faecousia sp. | reverse complement strand
AAAATCCGCTTACAGATATCGTAAACCGGCTTAACAGGCGGCGCTACATATTCTTTTTTCGGGATGCATTCTTTTTGTAATGTTTCCATGCCGCATTGCCCCTTATATCTTTCTTTTCTTTATTATACCCGGTTTTCAGCTGCTTTGCAAGGAAATTTCCGGTTATTTTGAAAACAGGTTTTCCATTGCTATCCGGGCAGCTTCCTGCTCTGCCCGTTTCTTGCTGCTGCCTTCACCTCTGCCGATTTCTGCGCCGTTGAGCAATACCGCCGCAACAAAGCGCTTATCGTGGTCCGGACCGTATTCCCCAGCCAGAGAATAGGAAAGGATCTGATTTTTCTTCTGCTGCACCTTTTCCTGCAGGATTGTTTTGTAATCCATATTATGCAGGTGGGTGATGGGCACATTGCACAAAACAAATTTTTCGATCAGCGCCCGGGCAGCATCCATTCCGCCGTCTAAAAAGGCAGCTGCAATCACCGATTCCACAGCGTCTGCCAAAATAGAGACTCTTGCTCTGCCACCGCTTTGTTCCTCTCCGCGGCCCAAAAGCAAATGGTCTCCCAATTTCAGCTGTATGGCGATCTGGGCAAGTGCCTGTTCGCAGACCATATCCGCCCGCATCCGGGAAAGTTCTCCCTCCGGACGATCGGGAAAATTCCGGTACAGATATTCTGCCACGATCATTCCCAAAATAGAATCGCCTAAAAATTCCAACCGTTCGTTACTTTTTAAGCTATCGTGCCAGAATTCATTGGCGTAGGAGGAATGGGTCAGAGCATTATGCAGCAATGTAATATTACGAAAGCGATAGCCTAACGCCAATTCCAGATCCTTAATCATTCTTGCCTTCCTCCATACTGCTCAGCGCCTTCAGCTCCTGCTCCAGCTCCTGGGAAATGTTTCCTTTTGCCGCAGCCATCGCCTGACCCACCGCATTGCGGAATGCCAGCGCATCGGAAGATCCGTGTGCCTTGATCACCGGCTTTTGGATACCCAAAAACTCCGTTCCGCCGATTTCCCGGTAGTCCAGCATCTTCATCACCTCGTCCACACCGGGCTTACAGAACAGATAGCCGATTGCAGAAAGGATGTTCCGCTTAAAAATTCTGCGTTTCATCAGGCTTCCCATAAACATTGCCGTACCTTCAATAGATTTGAGCAGCACATTGCCGGCAAAGCCGTCGCACACCACCACATCCACTGCACCCAGAGGAACATCCCGAGCCTCTACATTGCCCACAAAGTTAAGGATTCCCTGTTCCGACGCCCGGGTCAAAAGACCATGGGCTTCCTTCTGCAAGGGTGTCCCCTTGGTGTCTTCCGTACCGATGTTCAAAAGTCCTACCTTGGGATTTTCCACACCTAAGTACTTTTTTGCATAAAGCGAGCCGATCACACCGAACTGCAGCAAAAATTCCGCCGTACATTCAGCATTGGCACCGCAGTCCAGAATGACCGTTTTACCACCTGCTTTATTGGGCATAACCGGACCCATTGCCGCCCGGCGGATGCCCTTCACCCGCTTAACGATCAAGGTTGCGCCGGACAAAAGGGCGCCGGTGCTGCCGGCAGAAACAAAGGCGTCCCCTGCTCCCTCCGCCACCATACGCAGACCTACCACCATCGAGGAATTCTTCTTTTTCCGGATCACATTTGCCGGGTCGTCGTGCATATCCACCACTTCTTCGGCGTTGGCGATCTCCACACCCTTGGGCAGATCCTGAATATTATGCTGCCGCAGAACCTCCAAAATCGCATCGCCCTTACCAACCAAGGTAACCTGCGAGCCAAAGTCCCGCGCCGCCTGGACTGCGCCCAACACCGGCGCTTCCGGTGCGTGATCGCCGCCCATTGCATCCAAAATGATTTTCATAGGAACACCTCTTTTCTGTTAGATCCCCTGAGCGATCAACCGGTCAATGATTTCCAGTGAACGGTTTGCCAGCGCCAGATTTTTTTCGGATTTTTTTCGAATTCTCTGACCCAAGGGGGCAATAATACTGAAATTTACATTCATCGGCTGAAAATGCTCCAGCCGCTCATCACTGATATACAGACCCAAAGCGCCGATCGCCGTCTCCTGTGGGAATTCCGGCAAGGGTCTTCCCTGTACCTTCGCAGCCATAGCCACTGCCGCCAGATAGCCGGAGGCGGCGCTTTCCACATAGCCCTCCACGCCGGTCATCTGCCCGGCAAAGGCAACTAAAGGATTGCGCCGGTCGGCATAGTACCGATCCAAAAGCTTGGGAGACTGCAGGAAGGTATTGCGGTGCATCACACCGTAACGGACAAATTCCGCATTTTTGAGTGCCGGTATCATAGAAAATACCCGCTTTTGCTCCGGAAATTTCAGGTGGGTCTGAAAGCCTACCAGATTGAACACGCTTTTTGCCGCATTATCCTGCCGAAGCTGGACTACTGCGTAGGGTTCTTTCCCGGTGGCAGGGTCTGTCAGGCCAACCGGCTTCAGCGGTCCAAACCGCAGGGTGTCTTTACCTCTGCGACCCATAACCTCCACCGGCATACAGCCCTCAAAAACCTTGGCATCCTCAAAGCCGTGGACCTCCGCCTCCTGGGCCCCGATCAGCTCCTGCAGAAAAGCTTCGTACTCCTCTTTATTCATGGCACAATTTACATAATCCGGCGTACCCCGGTCATACCGGGACTGCCACCACGCCTTGGTCATATCCACAGATTCGGCAGTTACCAAGGGCGCTGCCGCATCAAAAAAGTGTAGATGTTCCTGACCGAAATAGGCGCCGATCGCCTCGGATAAAGCATCGGAGGTCAAAGGACCGGTGGCGATGATCACAGGTCCTTCCGGAACTTGGGTCAGCTCCTGGGACACGATCGTAATATTGGGGTGGCTCTCCAGCTTTTGGGTAACCAATCGAGAGAATTGCTCCCGGTCCACCGCCAGACAGCCGCCGGCTTCTACCCGGGTTTCCTCCGCGCAGGCAAGAATTAAGCTCCCCAGCCGCCGCAGTTCCTCCTTCAGCAGACCCACCGCATTTTCCAGCCGGTCGCCCCTCAGAGAATTGGAGCAAACCAATTCTGCAAAGGTATCCGCGTGGTGAGCCGGGGATTTTTTGCCGGGCTTCATATCATAAAGCTCCACCGCAATACTGCGTTGTGCCAGCTGCCAGGCAGCTTCCGCACCGGCCAGACCGGCGCCGATCACCTTCACTTTGTTCACAATTATTTGCTCCTTGTCTTTTTCGCGGTTTTCTTTGCCGACTTCTTTTCTTCCCCATCGGTGGACTTTTTATAGTAGCCCCGTTTGTCCTCCGGAAGGAAATTTTCGCAGCTTTCGTTGATACAGAAGCTCTTCATACGGCCTCTGCCGGACTTTTTGAACAGGGTTTGTCCGCATTTGGGGCAATCCTCTGCCGTGGGGACATCCCAGCTCATAAAGCCGCACTCCGCCCCCTGCTGGCAGGCGTAATAGGCAAAGCCGCGCTTGGAGGTGCGTTTCAAAATGGTGCTGCCGCATTTGGGACACCGACCGGGCATTTTTTCCACGATCGGCTTGGTGTTCTTACATTCCGGGAAGCCGGGGCAAGCCAAAAACTTGCCGAATCGGCCGATTTTGACCACCATATTCCGACCGCATTCCTCGCAGATCTCGTCGCTGACTTCATCCGGCACCTTCAGCCGCACGCCCTCCAGGGCAGCTTCTGCCTCGGTCATTTCCTTGTGGAAATTTTCATAGAACTGGCTCAAAACATCCTTCCAGTTGCGTTTGCCGGCTTCCACATCATCCAGCTGGTTTTCCATATTGGCGGTAAATTCCACATCGATAATATCCTGGAAGCGCTCCAGCATCAAGCTGTTTACCACCTCTCCCAGGGCAGTGGGAGAAAGGCGCTTATCTACCTTCTGGACATATTCCCGATCCTGAATAGTGGAGACGATACCGGCATAGGTAGAAGGTCTGCCGACTCCCTTTTCTTCCATAGCCTTCACCAACGTTGCCTCGGTATATCGGGCAGGGGGTTGGGTGAAATGCTGCTGCTTTTTCATATCCGCAGCGATCGCCTGATCCCCTTCCTGCAAATCCGGCAAGGGTGTATCTGCTGTTTCAGTATCCTCGTCCTTACCTTCCTCATAAAGACCAATAAAGCCGGCAAATTTCAGGCTCTGGTGAGTAGAACGGAAGGTGTGTCCGGCGCACTGGGTGTCAATGGATACGGTATCGTACACCGCATTTGCCATCTGAGAAGCCAGGAAACGGCTCCAGATCAGCTTATAAAGCCGATACTGCTCCCGGGTCAGGCTGCTCTGCAGACGCTCCGGGTCCAGCTCCACATGGGTGGGGCGAATAGCTTCGTGGGCATCCTGTGCGCCGCTTTTGGTTTTATAGGTATGGAATTTTCCGTAGTAGTATTCCTTACCGTAACGGCTGCAGATATAATCCGCCGCCGCAGACATTGCATCGTTGGACAGCCGCAGAGAATCGGTACGCATATAGGTGATCAGACCCAGCGTACCCTCACCGGCAACATCAATACCCTCATACAGCTGCTGCGCGATTGCCATTGTGCGTTTGGGGGTCATATTCAGCTTCCGGGAAGCCTCCTGCTGCAAGGTAGAGGTTGTAAAGGGAGGCGCAGCGCTGCGCTTTTTCTCTGCCCGCTTGACATTGGAAACCGTAAATTCCTTGCCGGTGATATCCCGGATGATCTCGTCTGCCTGCGCCTCGTTTTGCAGCTCCCGCTTTTTACTGTCGCCATAATACTGCGCCAAAAAGCTGCCAGGCTTGGAAAGCCGGTTCAGTTTCACTTCCAACGTCCAGTATTCCTTGGGCTGGAAGGCGCGAATTTCATTTTCCCGGTCTACCACCAAGCGGGTTGCTACCGACTGCACACGACCGGCAGAAAGGCCCCGGCGAACCTTCTTCCACAAAAGCGGAGAAAGCTGATAGCCCACGATTCGGTCCAAAACCCGGCGGGCCTGCTGGGCATCTACCAGAGAATAATCGATTCCTCTGGGGTTTTCGATGGACTGAGTAACTACCTTTTGGGTAATTTCATTAAAGGTAACCCGGTAGGTCTTTTCCTCCGGCAGGTTCAAAAGCTCCTTCAAATGCCAGGAAATAGCTTCACCCTCCCGGTCCGGGTCGGTTGCCAGATACACATTTTCCGCCTTTTGGGCGGCCTTGCGCAGGTCGGCGATTACATCGGTTTTGCTGTCCATCGGTACATATTCCGGCTGGAAGCCTTTTTCTATATCCACACCCATTGTACTCTTGGGCAGATCCCGCAGGTGGCCCATACTTGCCTTCACGACGTAATCCGAACCCAAGTATTTTCCAATGGTTTTTGCCTTGGAGGGAGATTCTACAATTACCAAATTCGCTCCGCTTGCCATAATTTCCTCCATCATCGATAATTGGCAGACACAAGCCTGCCCGGGTGATTATTTACAACACCCTTCAGTGCCAGAGCCGTCAGGATACGTAATACCGTTGCTGCCGGCAATTGCGCTTCGGCAATGACCGCATCCACAGACTTCGGCTCCCGGCTCAGGCGAGCAAGTACCGCCTGTTCCTGCTGGGATAGGTTGTTATCCTGGTCAATATACGCGTTCTTTGAGGGATTGTCAACGAATTTTTTCTGAACACCTGTACCCTTTGCCGGGAAATCCCGGATTTGGGCAACCCGAGGCACAGAATGATGGACGGGATTATTTTCGTGTATTTCTACCACATCCGGATACGCACCGGCATATTGCTTCATCACATCCCAACCGGAAAAAGCCGGTGCCGCGTATTCCTGCAGAAGAGCATTGCTGCCGACACAGGTTTCCACGCCGATATTCCCGGGTACTGCAAATACATCCCGTCCCTGGTCAAAGGCATCCCGAGCGGTGATCAGTGCGCCGCTTTTTTCCGGCGCTTCCACCACCAGCACGCCGTTGGCAAGACCGCTGATGATCCGGTTACGCTCCGGAAACTGCCAAGGTTTGGGTTCTGCGTCCGGCAGATATTCCGAAAGAATACAGCCGCTTTGGGAAATTCGTTCAAATAAAAATCGGTTGGTCTTGGGATATACCACATTCACACCGCAGCCCAAAACCGCCACCGT
>JAZSRR010000126.1:0-8720 GCA_045538605.1 Faecousia sp. | reverse complement strand
GCTCATGGCAATACAGCGCACCACATTGTCGCCAATGTGCTGGGCAACCTCCGCTACCACACAGCCGTCCCCATTGGGAACTTCAATGGCGCTGAGCAGCTCCGGCAGCTGTCCTTCCGGAAAGCGGATATCCAAAACAGGAGCCATGATCTGGGTAACTGTTCCTTTCATTTTGTTCACAGGACTCAACTCCTTTACGAACCGGCCACAATTTCGGTAATCTCCTGGGTGATCGCCGCTTGACGGGCACGGTTAAACTCTAAACTCAATTTATCGATCATCTCGTCCGCATTGGATGTAGCAGAATCCATTGCCGTCCGACGGGCCGCCTGCTCGGATGCCCGGCTTTCGCACAGTGCGCCGTAAAGCAATCCGGCAAGATATTCCGGGATAATCTCTTCAAAAACCCGAACGCTATCCGGTTCATAGACAATATCACTTACCTTCTGCCCTTCCCGTCCGGTGGTTTGCCGCACAAGAGGAAGCAGCCGCAAAATAGTAGGCGTCTGGGAAAGCACCGAGACAAAATTGGTATACGCGATATAAATTTCGTCATAGCTTCCCTTGAGAAATTGCTTACACAATTCTTTGGCAATGGTAAAGCAATCCCCCAAAGAAACCTCCGCCGCATCGGCATAACGGGCTGTCAGTGCCGAAACATTTCGGTACTTAAAAAATTCCACCGCTTTCTTGCCGATGGGCAAAACCGTGGCTTCCTTTCCCTCCAGCGCCGCCATAACCAGCTTCAAAACATTGCTGTTATAGCCGCCTGCCAACCCCCGGTCGCCGGCAATGACCACATAGAGGGACTTGTTGCCGGTGGGATCACACAGGTAGGGAGAGGAAAAATCACTGTTCGTATCCACGATTTCGTGAAGCACCGAATACAGTGTTTCAAAATAGGGCCGGGAGGATAAAACCTGACTTTGGGCGCGGCGAAGCTTGGATGCCGCCACCATTTCCATAGCCTTAGTGATCTGGCGGGTCGCCTGCATACTGCGGATGCGGGTTTTAATTTCCTTCGTTGAAACCCCTGCCATAGGCTAGTTCTCCTTTCCCAGTTCTGCAAGCAGCTGGGTAATGGCGGATCTCAAGGCATCCTCTGTCTCCTGCTCCAGCTTTCCGGTTGTGCGGATCGCTTCCAAAACAGCGGGATAGCGGTTTTCCATAAACTCCCGCAGCCGCAGCTCAAATTCCGGGACTGCCGCTACGGAAATATCCTTCAAATAGCCGTTTGTAACCGCATAGATAATGCACACCTGGTGGGCAACCTCTACCGGCTCTTTGTTTTTCTGCTTCAGCACCGCCACGATCCGTTCACCCAGAGCCAGACGGGATTTGGTGTCAGCATCCAGGTCAGAACCAAACTGAGCAAAGCTTTGCAGCTCCCGGTACTGGGAGTACAGCAGTTTTAATGAGCCTGCCACCTTTTTCATTGCCTTGATCTGCGCAGCGCCGCCAACACGGGATACAGAAATACCCGGGTTTACCGCAGGCATAACGCCGGCGTTAAACAGCTCCGACTCCAGGAAAATCTGACCGTCGGTAATGGAAATGACGTTGGTGGGAATATAAGCAGACACGTCGCCTGCCTGGGTCTCAATAATGGGCAGCGCCGTCAAGCTGCCGCCGCCTAACGCTTTCGACAAATGGGCAGCCCGTTCCAAAAGGCGGCTGTGAAGGTAAAACACATCGCCGGGATAGGCTTCCCGTCCGGGGGGACGGCGGATCAGCAAGGATATGGCGCGGTATGCCACTGCGTGCTTACTTAGATCGTCATAAATCACCAGAACATCCTTGCCCTGATGCATAAAGTACTCACCCATTGTGCAGCCGGTATAGGGGGCGATGTACTGCATCGGCGCCAATTCCGAAGCTGTCGCGGAAACCACGATGGAGTAATCCATCGCGCCGCCAAGGGTCAGATCCTCCACGATCTGCGCCACAGTAGACCGCTTTTGACCAATGGCTACATAGATGCAAATCACATTTTTGCCCTTTTGGTTCAAAATGGTGTCGGTGGCAATGGTGGTCTTACCGGTCTGGCGGTCGCCGATGATCAGCTCGCGCTGACCTCTGCCGATGGGAATCATCGAATCGATCGCCTTGATACCGGTCTGGAGCGGCTGATTGACCGGCTCCCGGTCAATGATGCCGGGGGCAGGACTTTCGATGGGCCGGTAGCCCGCTGCCGTAATAAGGCCTTTTCCGTCGATCGGCTCACCCAGGGCATTGACAACCCTGCCAATCAAGCTTTCGCCTACCGGTACGGATACCACCCGTCCGGTGCGCTTGACGCTGTCCCCTTCCCGGATACCGCTGTCGGTGCCCAAAATAACAACCGACACCGAATCCTCTTCTAAGTTCTGCGCCATACCAAACGAGCCATTGGGAAATTCCACCAGCTCGCCTGCCATACAGTTATCCAGTCCGGAGACCTTGGCAATGCCGTCACCAACCAGAATGACCACGCCGGTCTCGCTGGTTTCCAGCTTGGCTTCATAATTTTTAATTTTCTGACGAATGATCTTCGTCAATTCTTCCGGTCTTAATTCCATAGTGTACCTGCTTTCAAAGTACCGTATTGTTTAATTGACTGCGAAGGGTGTCCAGTCGGTTTTTCACCGTACCGTCCATCCGCTTACCGTCAAAGTCCAGACGCACACCGCCAAGACACCCGGGGTCTACCCGGTTGGTCAGCTCCACGATTTTCCCCGTGATCTGCTCCAACTTTTGCCGCAGACGACTGCTTTGCTCCGAGGTTAATGCCACTGCCGTTACCGCCAGAACCGGAATGATGCCGTTATCGGAATTGTACTGCTCCCGGTAAGACTTGACGCAGCCGTCAAAGTGCCGGATACCGCCCTTTTCTGTCAGAATCTTCAAAAAATTCAACAGATATGGATGCACCTGCTCCCCCAGACAATCCTGAATAAGGGTGCAGCGCTCCTGCTTGCTGATACCCGGATTTGCCAAAAGACGCAGAAAATCCGGCTCACCGGAAAATACCCCCTGCAAATCCTGCAGCTGCCGCAGTATGGCTTCCGTCAGACCTTCGTCCTTTGCCAGGGTATACAGAGCCTGGGCATAGGTTGCCGCAATATCCGTCATCGGCGATCACCCAATTCCTCGATAAACCGGTCCACCAAAGCGGACTGATCATCGGCAGTCAAGCTGTGCCCCACGACCTTGCCGGCAATGTCCACCGCAAGGTCTGCCAATTCATTTTTGGCATCATTCAGCGCTTTTTTCTTTTCCCGCTGAATATCTGCCTCTGCTTTGGCGCGAATGGCATCTACCTCCAGGTTTGCCTGACGGAGAAGCTCCTCCTGCCGCGCCTGTCCCCGGGCGGTGGCCTCTTTCACAAGACGCTCACTAGTCTGAGCCGCCATCTGCATTTTTTGCTGGTACTCCGCCTCCAGCGCACTGGCATTCTCTTTTGCCTTGTCAGCAGCATCATACATATCGTCGATTTCCTGCTGACGGTCCTGTATTATCTTCATCACAGGCTTAAACAAGCGCTTTTTGGCAACAAAAAAGATTATCAGGGTGTTGAGGAGAATAAACAGAGCTGTCCAAAAATTGACGCCGATAAACTCTTCAAAATATCCCACTTGCAGGACTCCTTTCTAAAGAATTTTGTCAGAGTCTTACAGCAGGAACAAAATCAGCAGAGCAACGACCAGAGAATAGATACCGGTGGTCTCTGCGATGGCGCAGCCCATAATCATCGTGCCGCGAAGTGTGCCGGAGGCTTCCGGCTGCCGAGCCATACCCTCCAGTGCCTTGCCAACAGCATTACCTTCACCAATTCCAGGACCCACAGCGCCGATTCCCATACACAGTCCTGCGCCGATTGCTTTACCGGCGATTGCAATTGCAGATGCTAATTCCATATTAATTTCCTCCAATTAATCATACTTTATATTTGAAATTTAAGAATTTCCGTTATCAAGCTGCGCCTTCTGCAGGCTCGGGCAAAGAAGATGCGATATAAACCATCGTCAGCAGACTGAATACATAAGCCTGCACAAATCCGGAGAACAGGTCAAAATAGCACGACAGGACCGCAGGAAGGCCAAGGGAAAGAATCGGGACTCCCGGCAAAACATCTGCGGCCTGAAGTAGTCCGAATAAACCCAGGACCGCGGTGATCATACCAAATAAAAGAGCAACCTTTTTTCCGGTTTTCTTCCAAATCAGCACCAGTCCTGCGCCTGCGGCAATCATAACAGCTGCGACCAGCCAGCCGCTTCCGGTTATCAAATTCAGCACCGCCACAGATGCAGCACTGAGGGCTGCGTAGATAATACTGGTAATAACGCCGCCGCCTGCCACATTGCCGAAATGACGAAATGCCATTGAAACCGGCTGGGCAATCTCTGAAACAATGTTCATCGGTGTCATCACAACAATCGGCTCTGTGAAGCCCTTGAGCCAGCCAAGAAAACCCTTATACTTGATATTGTTGTACCAAATGATCACGCTGACCATCACAGCCCATACCACAACACAGCTTAAATCCGCCGTTGCGGACCGCAAAAAACCGGTCAGACCAATGAGTGTGGAACAGATGGAAGAAAGGAAAATTGTTCCGATGAACGGCGTCCAATGGGCATTGTGGGCGCCCATCGTTTCCGTTACCATATTCTGCAGCATCATAACGCCCTTTTCCACCAGAACCTGCTTCCCATCCGGGCGTTTCGTAAGCCGCTTGCCAAAATACACACTCGCCCAGCACAGCATCACGGTAACGATGAAAAAGGAAACCGTGGTCTGGGTGATGGGGATCCCACCGAAAATAGGAATGGTAAAGTACACGTATGCGCCGGTAACTTCTAAATTCACGGTTTTTCATCCCCTTTCTTACGGAAAAACTCGCCAAAGGTCAATATAGGGCGGACAAAAACCAGCGGCAAAGCCAGGGCCAGAATATCACACAAACCGCTTTTGCCAAAAGCAATCAAGAGCACAAACAAAAGGATATAGCGAATGGTCCGGGACATCTGAAGCACCGCTTTTCCGCCTTTTACATCCTGCTTTTCTGCTTTATCCGCTGCAAGGGAAGTTCCCACAGCCATAAAAAAGAAATTTAAGGTTGCCAGTAAAAGGCCCACGATGCCGCCCAAAAGGACTTTGGAACCAAAGTAACCCAAAAGTCCATAGATGCCAAGCATAGCGCCTACGCAAATGAGTTCGCCGACCAACACAAGGGCCGTTTCCTGAAATACTACTTTCCGGGATCGCATACATACATCCTCACTAATCGTGATCATTAAAGGACACAGGCGGTTTTTCTTCCTGCTCCTTTTGGCTCATAAACGCCATTGTCTTAAGACTGCTTCTAAGTCCCTCAACGGCGCACAAAATTCCCAAGGCAATACCTGCCCAAATTACCCAATTGCCCCAGCCGTAATTATTCTGCAACCGGACAGCCAGATAAATAAAACCCAAGGGAGGCAAGGCAACGCTCAACCCCAACTGCGTCAGCCAGACAAGCATTTTCACATTTTTCATTCTGCCTATCCCCCAGTATAATCATTACACTCATTATACGGCATTTTGTCAGGTATTTCAAGAAAAACTTACCTGTTGCCACAAAAGTTTCTGTTTGGGATTATCTTGCCCAAAGCGGACGAAAAAAGTCTTTTCATTTTACTTGAAATATAGTAAAATGTAAAAAAGAAAGGATGTCGGTACTGTGGCAGAAATGAACGTTTTGCAGGGTGTTATCACCGCTGTTGTATATCAGAATTATGAAAATGGCTACGCCGTCCTGCGTCTGCAAAGCCAAGACCGGCAAACGGTTACGGTCGTAGGAACGATCCCATTGCCGGTGGTTGGTGAACAGCTTTTGGTTACCGGAAAATGGAGCAGCCATTCCAGCTACGGAAAGCAGTTTGAAGCAGAATTTCTGGAGCGGCTGATGCCCCAGACCAAGGCGGATATTATGGGCTATTTATCCGGTCGGGTCATCAAGGGAATCGGCCCGAAGATGGCAGCCCGGATCGTGGAGCGGTTTGGCGAAAACACCTTGCAGATTATGGAGCAGGAGCCGGAGCGTCTTGCGGAGGTTCCCGGCATTTCGTTAGGAAAAGCCCGTGCCATTGGCGAGGAATTTTTGACCCAGGTGGGCATCCGGCATCTGATGGAATTTTTCACATTGCATCATCTGCCAGCGGAGCTGGCGGTAAAAACCTATCGGCTGTACGGGCAAAGCACTTTGGATATGCTTTATGATGACCCGTATCTTTTAATGGACGAGGAGCTGGATGCGCCTTTTGCCGCAGTGGACCAATTTGCCATTGACTTAGGAGTTTCCGCCGAGGATAACCGCCGGGTTGAAGCCGGAATTTTGTTTGAACTGCAGTATAACCGCACCGCAGGACATAGCTTTTTACCACTGGAAAAGCTGGTTGCTGCCACAGCGCAGCTGCTGAGTGTTTCTATTGACTGTGTCATGGACAGCATCACACGGCTGGTGGAATGCACAAGATTGGTGTGCGACCGGCTGAGCAATACGGAAATCGTTTATTTGCCTTCTTTGTTTGAGGCGGAGGTATACACCGTCCAGAGCCTGAAAAACCGCTGCGCTCGCACCTTCCCTGCACCCAAGGAGTTGGAGGCTTGGGTATCGGACATTAGCCAAAATAGCGGTATTTCTTATTCTGTGCAGCAGCTGCAGGCAATCACCGCTGCTGCCCAAAGTGGACTTCTGATGATCACCGGCGGTCCCGGTACCGGTAAGACAACGCTGGTCAACGGTGTTTTGGCGCTATACGATAAAATGGGACTTTCCTGCCTTTTGGCTGCCCCAACCGGTCGTGCCGCCAAGCGGATGACGGAGGTAACCGGGCGGGAGGCAGCCACCATACACCGGCTTCTGGAAGCCACTATCGACTCCCACACCGGCAAAATGTTTTTTGCCCGGGAGGAAAGCAACCCCTTAAAAGCAGATGCTTTGATTATCGATGAGATGTCGATGGTGGATATTTCTCTTTTCCACGCGTTACTGCAGGCAACACCGGAAAGCACCCGGCTGATTTTGGTAGGCGATCCGGATCAGTTACCTCCGGTAGGCCCGGGTTTCCCCTTTCGGGATATGCTGCGCAGTCAGTGCCTGCCCGGTGTGCATCTGTCGGAGATTTTCCGACAGGCGCAGGAAAGCCTGATCGTTATAAATGCCCACCGAATCAATCGCGGAGAGATGCCGGAGCTTCGGAATGTAAAAAGCGACTTCTTTTTCCTTTCCTGTCGGTCTGAGGAGCAGGTTTCCCAGACCATTGCCGACCTGTGCGTCCGGCGGCTGCCCCAAAATATGGGCATCCCCTCTGACCAGATTCAGGTGCTGTCCCCCACCAAAAAGGGCGGCGCCGGAACGGTTTTTTTAAACAAGCTTCTGCAAAGCGTTCTCAATCCCTCTGCCCCCAATAAAAGGGAACGGAATTACGGCGATGTCTGTTTTCGGGAAGGCGACCGGGTAATGCAGATCAAGAACAATTATGACATCCTTTGGAAAAAGACTGACGGCAGTGCCGTAGGCAGCGGCGTTTTTAACGGGGATGTGGGTATTATTCGCAGCATCGACCCGAGCAGTGAACTGGTGAAAGTTGTGTATGATGACCGGGAGGTGGAATATGAATTTTCCCAGTTATCCGAATTGGAGCCTGCCTACGCTATGACTGTCCATAAAAGTCAGGGCAGTGAGTACCGGGCGGTGGTACTTTCCGTCTGGAACGGCTCCCAATACCTTTTGAACCGCAGCCTGCTTTATACTGCCGTTACCCGGGCAAAGGAGCTTTTGATCCTGGTGGGCCGGGAGGACACGGTGGCGGTTATGACCCAGAACGCCAAGGTTGGCAGGCGCTATACCGGTCTGAAGCTGCGGCTTCAAGGAAGGGACACTTAAAGCATGCTTCGTCTTGTTTTTCCGCCCAAGTGCATTTTGTGCCACAAGCTGCTTTCCCGGGAGCAAAGCGATCTGTGCCATAGCTGCCGGGAAAAAGCGCCGGAATTTCGCCGGGCAAAAAGTCGCATTCCTTTTGTTGCACAATGGACAGCTTTGTGGTATTATAAGGATGATGTGCGAAGCAGCATTCACCGTTATAAGTTCGGACACGCCCGCAATCGCGCAAGCTCCTATGCAAGACTTTTGGCTATGAAGCTGGAAAAAACTCTGGCAACGCAAGCAGATTTGCTTACCTGGGTCCCCATTTCTCCCTTGCGCCAATTCCAGCGGGGTTATGATCAATCGGCTCTGCTGGCACAGGCACTGAGTAAAGAGCTTTCCCTGCAAGCAATGCAAACCCTTCGCAAAATCCGACACACACCGCCCCAATCCGGCATCCGGGATGCGGCTCACCGGCGGGCAAATGTTTTAGGCGCTTACCGCGCCGTAAAGCCGGAAGCCTTTCAGGGCAAAACCGTCTTGCTGGTAGATGATGTGGTAACCACCGGGGCAACCGCTTCCGAATGCGCCAAGACGCTGCTCACTGCCGGCGCTGAAAAAGTAATATTCGCCGCAATTGCTGCGGCGCAAAACGATAACAAGAATTGATGTAGGTGAACCGTATGCGTTTTCAATTTTTCTCTACCGACCTGGGCATTGACCTGGGTACATCCAATGTGCTGATCAGCGTAGAAAATGCCGGTGTTGTGATCCGGGAACCGTCGATCGTGGCGGTGGATAAAAACAGCGGACGAATTCTGCAGGTAGGCGC
>JAZSRR010000082.1:0-6870 GCA_045538605.1 Faecousia sp. | reverse complement strand
TATCAAAGCACCAAGAGCTATTCGGAAAAGATTGCCGGTACCATAGATGATGAGGTCAAAGCAATTATCGATATGCCTACGACCGGTGCAGTGAAATCCTACGCCGGGACGGGGAAAAGCTCAATCAGGTTGTGGAGTTTTTGCTGAAAAACGAGACAATGTCCGGAAAGCAGTTTGTTCAGTGTATGGAAGGAAAAGACATCGAAAAAGCCAGCGACACGGCGCTTCTGGATGCATTCCAGACAGAAGAATAAAGAGCAGCCTGAAGCATTCGCTTCAGGCTGTCTTTTATAATGTGTAGCAGAAGATGCAGACAAACTGCAAAATGCTGCCCAGCACAACAAAAATATGAAACACACTGTGAAACCATGCCTTTTTTGAACCGATGCCGTATAATACCGCACCAAATGTGTAGGACAGTCCTCCGGCGAGCAGCCAATAAAATCCGGTCTTGGTAAAAACTTGAATTGCCTGAGGCAGGAAAAAGATAATACCCCAGCCCATCAAAATATAACAAACCATAGAAAAAGCCGAATATTTCTTCAGGTCAATAGCGGTCAAGGTTACCGCCAAAGCGGTAAGACCCCATTGCGCCAGCAAAATACTCCAGCCGATGAGCGGATATGCCGGAATAAAAGCAGATAACATCAAAGGGGTATAGGTGCCGGCAATGAGAAAATAAATGGTACAATGATCAATGATTTGCATCACCTTTTTACCGGTGCAGGGGAGCAGTCCGTGGTAAACACTGGACACAGCATAAAGCGCAACCATACTGCCACCGTAAATGGCAGAGCCGACCACACCGGCTATATTTTCTTTCAGCGCAGCCCTTACCACACAAAGCACCAGAAAAAGAATGCCCAAGCCGCCGCCTGCGATGTGGGTAACCATATTCATAATTTCTTCGCCCCGGGAGTAAGGAGGAAGCACGCGTTGAGATAGTTTTAATCTTCTTGCCATATAATCGCCGCCTTTCCTGCTTTTAGTATAATGCTTGCCGGCAAAAAGTCATCCTACCGTGCTGAAAAACACCTCTCGAATGAATAGATTACGTTCCACCCTGGGTAGAATTGTGCAATATGCACAAAATAGGAGGCTGTTTTTTGGCGTCCTATTGGAAAATTAACAATAAATTTTCATCCTGTTCCGGAAAAATTATGCTATAATAGTATTGACGGCAGAACCCGTCAATGCAGCGCAGTAAAGGAGCAACTATGAATAACATTTTGTTTTTTTTGACACCAAAGGCAATGTGCGCTTTTGTGTACGATGACTATACCGTTCGACAAGCTCTTGAGAAAATGGAGGCATCCGGCTATGCCGCCTTGCCGATTTTAAGTAAGCACGGAGAATACCGGGGAACGCTTACGGAAGGCGATCTGTTGTGGGCACTGAAAAATATGTGTTATATGGATATGCGCCAAGCGGAGGCGCGGCGAATTATGGAGATCACCCGCAGAAAGGATAACATAGCCGTTCGTGTAACCATGAGTATGCACGATCTGGTGCAGCGAGCCAGTACACAGAATTTTGTTCCGGTGGTGGATGATAAGGATGCTTTCATTGGAATTGTAACCAGAAGCGCTATCATCCGGTATTGTATTCAGCAGCTATTTCCGGAGGATTAAACCCTGCCTCACTATGGCAAATGCCGTGGTGAGGCGGGTTTTCTTGCATTTGTTTGGCTTTTCTGCTAGAATATTTGTAACTGTATTTTGGAGGACAATTATGGACGAGGAAAAGCTGAAAAAGCAGATCGGAAAAAATATTGCAGCTTATCGGAAACGTCTGCATTTGACGCAGGTCGGTCTGGCAGAAAAGCTGAATTATTCCGACAAAGCGGTATCCAAGTGGGAGCGGGGAGAATCTGCCCCGGATGTCTCTACATTGGTTCAGCTTGCAGAGCTGTTTGATATTACAGTCAATGCACTTTTGGAAGACCCCAATGCCCTGCCGGAAAACCCCGGCGCGGTAGAGCGGGCAATGGGAAAGGCAGTGGAAAAAACCCTGAAGCGAAAGGCGGACAAACGGATTATTCTGGGGCTTTCTTCCAGCTTGGTATGGTTTGTTGCGCTTCTTTTATTTGTGGTGCTATCCTCACTGGATATTCCGCACACTTGGCTTGCGTTGATTTACGCAGTCCCGGCGGATGCCATCGTGCTTCTGAGCCTGCGTTCTGCCTGGAAGGATTTTCGGTGGAATCAGGCGCTGATTTCTACGATCATGTGGGGCGGACTTGCCAGCTTGTATATTACGCTTTGGGTTTTGGTAAGTCTCAATATCTGGAAGCTGTTCTTGCTGGGCGTTCCCGGGCAAATCGCTATTTTGCTTTGGTTTCGGCTGTATCGCAAGGTTCCTAGGGAGGAGACAGATGGATAAAAAGGCTTTGCGGCAGAGCATAAAAGACAAAAAGCGCGCGATGACGCAGGAAGAAATTCTTGCAGCCAGCCGCCGCCTGACCCAGATGTTTCTGGAAACACCCCAATACCAAAATGCCAAAACCATCTATGGCTATTTGCCCTACAATCAGGAGGTCCGCACATGGGAGCTTTTGCAAAGGGCACTGGATGACGGCAAGCAGGTGGCAGTTCCTAAGGTCTACGGGGATGAAATGCGCTTTATTTACCTGAAGGACTTACAGCAGGTGGAAAAGGGTTATTCCGGTATTCCTGAGCCGATTCGCGACGAACCTGTGGCAGATGACCCGACGGCTTTGGTGCTGATGCCCGGATTGGCCTTTGACCCGGCAGGACACCGGATCGGTTACGGCGGCGGATTTTACGATAAATTCCTTTCTGCCGAGCCAAGCCACCCCACAATCGCCCTTTGCTATGGGTTTCAAGTATTTCCAAGCCTGGAAACCGAGGAATTTGACATTCCGGTCGATTGCGTTTTCTGGGTGTGAAAGGATGTAGGTATGCATATTCCAAGTGGTACAACTGCACAGCTGGAGCTGCTTACCTTTGAACAGGCTTTGGCTGCAGCAGACACACCCAATGGGCAGTATGATGTTAAAAAGTGGCTCTATGCGCCTAATTTTTATTCCGAGTACCGTTACATATTGGGTACTCGTGGAAAATCGCCGCTGATCTGCATTGGTATCAATCCTTCAACAGCGCAGCCGGATGATTTGGACAACACCTTAAAGTCGGTGGAGCGGATCGCTCTGGGAAATGGCTTTGACAGCTTTTTGATGTTCAATGTTTATGCCCAGCGGGCAACAGATCCGGATACGATGGAACAGCAATGCAATCTTACCCTGCATAACGAAAACTTAAAAGCTTTTCGCTATATCTTATCCTTATCTCCAAAGCCGGCAATTTGGGCGGCCTGGGGTACGATCGTAGAGAAACGGGACTATCTGGTTTCCTGCCTGCGGGATTTCGTGGCAGTAGGGGAGGAATTTGACGCCGGTTGGTATTGCGCCGGAAAGGTGAGCAAAAAGGGACATCCCCATCATCCGTTGTACCTGCGTAAGGATGAAAAGCTTCAGGATTTTAATATGCAGGCATATTTGCAGAAAATAGGTGAGTAGTATGGCAAGTACAGAATGCGATACCTGCTGGTATTTCGATTATGATGAGGAATACCAGGAGTATTTTTGCATGATGGACCTGGACGAGGACGAGTATTACCGCATGATCACATCACCGAGTAATCATTGCCCGTTTTACCGCCAGGGAGATGACTACACCTTGGCAAGGAGACAGTAATATGAAGAAACTACTGATAACCCTACTGGGTGCAGTGTTGCTTTTGTCCGGATGTGGGGCAGAACCCATTGATCCGGATGCCACGACCCAGGAGACACAGCCTGCGGGTTATTATATTGCCGGAAGTGAGCTGGAAACCACCACAAATGGTGCGGTCTATGTATATCAGCTGCCCCGGGATGGCTTTACCGCACTGTCCGGGGTTGGCGACCGGCTTTTGCTCACAACGGGAGACACCGAGCTGGAGTTGCTTCTGCTTGGCGGTAATTCCGGTGTGCCGGAGGCAAATATTAATTTGCCGGTTTCCGGATGGCCTCTTTTGGGTGGCTATGCCTTCTATGAGGAAATGAATAAGGAAATCATTTTCCTGGATATGCAGCTGAAGGAATCCAGTCGCTTGCAGTTGCCTAAGGAGACCATAGGTAAGCCGGTGATATCCGCTGATGGTGGAATGATTTTCTACTGTATAGGGCAGGAGATTTGGGTAACCGAAACGGAACACGGCATCAACCGCCTCTTACGTAGCCATTCCTACACATCCCTTATACTGCTGGATTGCTATTTTAACGGCGGTCTGATCTCTTGCTATGTGGCAGATGCCCAAGGAAAGGAAAAGACGGTGTACCTTTCCTCTGCAACGGGGCAGACGGTTTATCAGGGCAGCGATATAACGAGCTTTTACACCGATCAGGATAATTATTATCTTTTGAGAAATGACGGAACCACCCGTCAAAAGATTTTAGGTAAACAAAATGGCGCTGCGCAACAGCTGAATATAAGCGACCCCAATACAGAAAATGCGTTGGCTTTGGGCGGCACACTGGGTTGGAGTGTGGATGAAAGCAAAAACTTGCTGCTGAATTTCTACGAAACAGCATCCGGCAAAAAGACCGCTTCTGTAACCTTGCCCGGTGTGGACACACCTGCTGATTTTTATGCAGACCGCTGGAGTAGCAGTATATATCTTTTGCTTGCGGACGGACAGACCCTTCTGCGCTGGAATATAAAGCAGTCGCCGGTTACAGAGGAAACCAACTATATCGGTACATTGTTTACCGCCCAAACACCGGATGAGGCAGGCTTGGAAGCCTGCAGTACCCGGGCAAAAGCAATGAACAAGAAATACGGGATCTCTCTGCGTCTTTGGAAAAACGCTGTGGCAAACCCCGGTTCTTATAATCTGCAGCCGGAGTATCAGACCGATGCAATTAACCGGCTTTTAGATAGCGTTGAGGCATTTTGTAAGGAATTTCCTTCTAAATTCCTGAAAAATACAATTTCCGGCGGCGTCCGTATTTGCCTGGTGCGTTCTATAGACGGTGAAACCAAAGCAGTGCAGTATTGGGCAGGCGGAAATGCCTATGTCGCTTTGTGCGACGGTTTGGATATCCGTTCTGAACTGCTGCGCTGTGTGGGTTATGTTGTGGACAGCCACGTGCTGGGCAACAGCTCCGACTATGATTATTGGCATACCTGCAATCCGGAAGGCTTTGCCTACGGCAAGCAGGAGGCAAAGCAGGAATATCTCGCCGGAGAAAGCCGTGCTTTTGTAGAGGAAGCGTCGATGCAATCGTCAGTAGAGGACCGGGCGCGGATTTTCCAACAGGCGATGCTGCCGGACAACAAAGAGATGTTTGCTTCAGAAGCAATGCAGAAAAAACTGAAAATGCTTTGTGTTGCCATTCGGGACGCCTGGCGGGAAAAACGAAACACGGAAGCCTTCCCCTGGGAGCAATACTTGAACACACCCATTGCCTACAAGAAATAGTAGAGAACCACTGGAGTTCGGTCGTAAAACAAGGTCTATTCCACTTAAGTTAAAGAAAGGGAACTGTAATGAAACATATACACGTGATCATTCCTGTCTATAATGGCGAAGAATTTCTTGCCGATGCAGTTCACTCTGTTTTGTGTAAGGGAAGCAATGTTTCAATCATATTAGTAGATGATGGTTCTACGGATGCATCTGGCGCTCTTTGCGACAAGCTGGGCGCAGAGTATCCACAAATTACTGTACTACATCAGGAAAATGGTGGTGTATCCAGAGCCAGAAATGCTGGCATTGAATATGTACTGAAGGAAAATGTGTCAGAAGAGGATTATTTTGCGTTTTTGGATGCCGATGATACTTGGTCGGCGGAAAGCTCTTTTGATGCGCTTGAAACCATAGATGCGGATATTTATGCATTCTCCACTTTACTAATGGATGAAAAAGGAACCCGCAAAAAGTACTTGTATAAGCAAAAGGATGAACTGTTGTTTTTGCCTGGAGCCAATGTGGGGTGGTATTGTCGTGGACACTTTGGTTGTTGTTTTTACAGTGCAAAAATGATGCGCAAGTATGATTTGCATTTTATGCCGGGGGTACGGTTTAGTGAGGATGTTATTTTCTGGAATCAGGCATGCTTTTGCGCCAAAGCAATTGCTTTTTTCACAGCTCCTCTGTATCAATGGCGAATGAACCCTGCTTCTGTTACACACACCATAAAAAAACAGGACAACATATTAAATGTTCCACGTGCGTGGGACAAAGCAAAAGAATGGGCTAAATCCGTCGAGCATTTTACATCGGAAGAAAAGAGAAAATGGGAAGATAAATGTTCTGCAATCCTTGGCCCGGCAATGTTGGAGGCAACGCAAGTGTTAGCGGAGAATGGGTTCTCAAGTAGCCAAATCCAAGAGATTGTTTTTGAGGATCCTTTGGCGGTGTATCTAAATGAGTTGGAACCTTCAAGACTGAAGGAATCGGAACAAGTAAAATTAGCCCTACTAAGAAATAATAAAAAGTTATTTGTATTAAAGTTTCGTATAAGAGGCTTGGGTGTAAGATTTATTCGTATTCTGCTTAATTTCTATCCCATACGGCAACTGCGAGAAATGATTAGATTTCATTCTTAATAGTTGCTGGCAAGAGGACAAAAATGTCATAAATACGACCTCCCGATAATAATCGGAAGGTCGTTTTATGTAAGACGATTATGGATTTTTCGAATCGCTAATCGCTTAAAAAGTAAGCGGGCATCTGCATTTGCAGATGCCCGAAATTTTGTATACTAGTATTACTTCAAGGATTCTTCTACTGCTACAGCAACAGATACGGTCATACCGACCATGGGGTTGTTACCTGCGCCCAGGAAGCCCATCATCTCAACGT
>JAZSRR010000134.1:0-2992 GCA_045538605.1 Faecousia sp. | reverse complement strand
CAGACATCTAACAAAAAATCGCCTCTTCTCTGCCTCACAGCCGCTTTTGCAGCTATTATAGCAGGAAAAAGGCGATTTTTCAACATCAGTCTAAGAAGTATACGGTACAGTGGCGAACGCCGTACTGAAACGCTTCCTTTCTGGTGGGCATATACAGGTCAATTTCTTTTCCTTTGATGCCGCCGCCGCAGTCCTCTGCGGTGGCCAAGCCGTAAATGTAAGAGCCATCGTTACATACGATGAACATACGAGTGCCGTAAGACACCACTTTGGGGTCGACAGCAACTGTGCCCACCCGGACGGTCGTGCCGGTGGCGGTGATCATATTGCAGCCGGCATCCAGATGGGTGTAGGCAGTGGTCCGGAACTGATCTGTGTGGGAGTAGGTCAGCACTTCGCCATCAGCGGTGATGATCACACCGTCGCCAATAACCGGCACTTTCTTACCGGTGTTCACATTTTCACCGGTGCCCACAGAAATCACTTCATTAACAGGCTGCTGAACAACCGTTTCCTTGATCACGGTATTGCTTGTCTGCTGAGAATTTACATAGACCACATTGGCGGTCTTCTGCAGCTGGCCGTTCACACCGGCCACCCGCACCTGACGGACACCTGCCGGCAGATTGGGATCTAAGCACTCCACAGTTTCATAGGGAATATCCTCGGTGTAGGTCTGTTCCCGTTCCAGAACGCAGTCTACCTTGACCTCCATACCATCGTAGGTTTCTGTTTCCAGCGGCAGGGACACCGCGTACTCAGCGGTGGTGGGAATGCCCAAACGGGTCAAAAGCGCATCCAGACGCTCACCGTAACTGTCTGCCAGAATTTGCTGACCCCGGTAGTTGATGGTAATTTGCTGATTGCGCTGCACGGTGATCTCCGACACACCGTCGCCAACCTGGGTTGTGTAGGTATCTTCCTCACTCAGCTGAAAACCAGCTCTGTCCAAAACCGTTGCAGGGCTGGATGCATAGGTGGTGTAAACCTTAACCTGATCGCCATCGGTGATAACGTAGGTGGTCTGGGCAAAAACCGTAGGCGCCAGCATGATCAGCAAAATGACGACCGGCAGTACAGCAGCTGCTACACGAATAAGCATATTCTTTTTCTTTTCAATAAAGGCTGTGATCGCTTGCACGGAATAAACCTCCTTCCGCAAGGCTCCAAACTTTACCAAAAACAAATGGTATCAAATAGTTACAAAAATACAACTCCCTTAAGGAGTTATGCCAATTATAGCAAATATTCCGAAAAAGTCAAGCCTTTTGGGTAAAACACGGCATTTCGACAACATTTTAACGCTTTTTTGTAAAAATATTATGTAAACTCGTTTCCAAAATATGGTATATTTTGGGCAATTCTACCACAACAACTGGTGGATTCGGTAACATTTGTTGACATAACGCACCGAATTATGTAACATTTGACGAAATGTCAACTGTTTTTTGTTATGGTAAACCACTTTGACCGATTTTTTCCGCTGTTTTCAAGGATTTTCCTCCACTTGACAATTGACACAGCCTTAAAACCGTGGTATATTTAGCCTAGTTAAATGCTGTGATGAAGACACGCGTTTTGGCAAAAGACCCAGAGAAGAGCCGGTTGGTGCAAGGCTTTGTCCTTTTTCCGAAACGATACCACTTCTGAGCTGAAGGCAGGAAATGTCCTTCCGGGCACGCCCGTTATCGCGTCAATGAGTGGCGGACTTGTCCGCAACCAGGGTGGAACCGTGGAGTACATTTTATATTATGTATGCCACCCCTGATTATGTCAGGGGGTGGCATATTTTATTTTTCTACCCCCCCTATTATGAAGGAGGAAAACCTTATGTCCGAAGAAAATCTGTATACCTTTGAAAACCCCGAATACCGCAAAACCTACTGGCACACCTGCTCCCACATTATGGCGCAGGCTGTGAAACGCTTGTGGCCGGAGGTGCAGCTTGCCATCGGTCCTGCCATCGACGAAGGCTGGTACTATGACTTTGATGCCCCCTTCTCCTTCACCCCGGAGCATCTGGCGCAAATCGAGGGTGAAATGAAGAAGATCTGCAAGGAGCGGATTCGTCTGGAGCGGAGCGAAAAGCCTCGTGCCGAGGCTATCGCTTATATGCAGGAAAAGAATGAGCCGTATAAGGTAGAACTGATTGAGGACCTGCCGGAGGATGCAGTCATCAGCTTCTATACCCAGGGCGATTTCACCGACCTGTGCGCCGGTCCCCACCTGGATCACACCGGCAGAGTCCGGCATAACGGCTTTAAGCTGACCAAGTCCTGCGGTGCTTACTGGCGGGGCGACAGCAGCCGGAAGATGCTACAGCGGATCTACGGCATCGGCTTCCCCAGCAAGGAGGAGCTGGAAGTTTTTCTTGAAAAGCAGGCAGAGGCGCTGAAGCGAGATCACAACAAGCTGGGGCGTGAGCTGGAATTTTTCACCACCGTTGAAGAAATCGGTCAGGGTCTGCCCATTTTGCTGCCCAAGGGCGCCAGAGTTATCCAAACCCTGCAGCGCTGGATCGAGGACGAAGAGCAAAAGCGCGGCTATCTGCTGACCAAAACTCCCCTGATGGCAAAATCCGACCTTTACAAAATCTCCGGCCACTGGGATCACTATTTGGACGGTATGTTTGTGCTGGGCGACCCCACCGACGAGACAAAGGAATGCTTCGCCCTACGGCCTATGACTTGTCCTTTCCAGTATCAGGTATATCTGAACCGCGCCCGTTCCTACCGGGATCTGCCTATGCGTTTGGGTGAGACCTCTACTTTGTTCCGTAATGAAGATTCCGGCGAGATGCACGGTTTGATCCGTGTCCGCCAGTTTACCATTTCCGAGGGCCACCTGGTGCTGCGTCCGGATCAGCTGGAAGAAGAGTTCAAGGGCTGTCTGGAGCTTGCCAAATACTGTCTGGACACCGTGGGCATGCTGGAAGACTGCTCCTTCCGCTTCAGTCAGTGGGACCCTGCCCGGGCAGGCATCAAGTACGAAG
>JAZSRR010000029.1:0-11348 GCA_045538605.1 Faecousia sp. | reverse complement strand
CCGTTGCTGTCGTCCATCTGTGTCCAGTTGTAGGGTGCGTAAGCACATTCCATACCAACCGTCAGCACACCGTCCTCCAGGCCGATGATGGTGCTGGTATCTGTGGCAGTCAGGTCTTCTACAGGGGGAATGTTGGCAGTGGGGGCATCCGGGTTCTTGCCTGCAGTTGTAGAGGGGGCGCAGGCTGCCAGGCCCAGCAGCATCATAGCTGCCATCAGGATCGCAATAATTCTTCTCATTTTTGTTTCTCACCTTTCAAATTTGAATAATGTAAAAATCGGACCGCTTCGTCAAGCGGTCCGACAGTTGTAATCATACAAAAAAGTTGTATGCCACACTGCACCGATAGCGCTTCACAAAGTTGTGACAGTCCGGCAGATATTCTCTGCCGACCCAGCTTGGAAAATCCAGGCATTTTCCTCACTTCGGCGGTTTCCCCTTTCGTCCCCGGCGGCTGCCTGACCTTGCCGAGGGCTACTGATGAAACCCGCGCCTCTATCTGAGCGGTTCAATTTTTCCTTATACTAGCACGCAAAAGCCTGACTGTCAACCCCTTTTTCTGTTTTTTGTCTTTTTGTACAAGATTTTTGTCTTTGCCACGCGTACATTTGACATTCTGCGCAGAATTTGCTATGCTTTGGCTGTTGAAAAAAGGGAGGGATTATTTTGAATAAGGCAAAAGGAATGCTTTTGGGTTCTATGAGCATCTTTGGAACCATCGGCATCTTTGTAAGGTTAATACCCCTGCCCTCTTCTGTGATTGCCCTGTGTCGGGCAGTTTTGGGTCTTCTCTTTTTGTTTTTGGTAATTGCGCTGACCGGCATAAAACCAGCGAAAGCAGCAATTATCAAAAACCTGCCACTTTTGATCCTTTCCGGTGCGGCTATGGGCTTTAACTGGATCTTACTTTTTGAAAGCTACCGCTACACCACCATCGCCACTGCCACCGTATGCTACTACTTTGCGCCCCTGCTTTTGCTCCTTGCCAGTCCCCTGCTGAACGAAAAACTGACCGCCGAAAAACTTCTGTGTGTTGCAGCTGCCCTATTGGGTTTGGTGTGCGTTTCCGGGGTTACAGAAGGAAATCTTCCCCAGATTACTGAGCTGACCGGCATCGGTCTTGCCTTGGGCGCAGCCACCCTTTACGCAAGCGTTATGTTTTTGAACAAAAAATTGCCCTCGATGCAGTCCTATGACAAAACCGTTTTGCAGCTGCTCGGCGCGTCCGTTGTTTTGCTGCCCTATGTGCTGCTGACAGAAAATATCAGCAACTATTCCCTGACCGGGCTGCAGTGGGTAATTCTGGCGGTAGTAGGCATTGTCCACACCGGTGTTGCTTACACCTTGTATTTTGGCTCTATTGAAAAATTAAGCGCCAAAACCATTGGCGTTTTGTGCTACTTAGACCCGGTGATCGCGGTCGCGCTTTCGGCGTTGCTTCTGAAAGAGCCTATGAACTGGGTACAAATTCTGGGCTCTTGCCTCATATTGGGCAGCGCCCTATACAGTGAGCTTCCCAAAAAGAGAACCTGATATGGAGCATTTCCATATCAGGTTCTTTTATTGTTCCATAGATACCCACGCAACACCAGGGAGCTGCTCCAACGCCGCAGGACGGTGGGTTACCACGATCGCCTGCTTTCCCATGGCTGCCAGGTTATACAAAACCGCTTCCTCCGCGGCAGCATCCAGCGCGGAGGTGCATTCATCCATCAGAAAAATCGGACGCTCCATCAGTACCGCCCGGGCAATTGCCAGACGCTGCAGCTGACCCTTGGACAGACCTGCGTTATTCTCCCGAACCTGGGTTTTTTCCTTATCGGACAAGTCCCAGATAAAGTCAGCATCCGCAACGGTCAGTGCCTGTCGCAGCTGTTCCTCCTCCAGCTTCGGCGCAACCAGCTTCAGGTTATCCAAAACCGTACCGGAAAGCAAGGTATAATCCTGGGGTACATAGGCAAACAGGCTTCTGGTTGCCTCTGTGCAGGGAAGGATTCCCCGGTCAGTCTCTAAGTATAATCTTCCCTTTTGCGGTGTGTGCAAGCCCAAAATAAGCTTGAAAATCGTAGTTTTTCCTTTTCCGGATAAGCCGGTCAGACAAGCCCAGTTGTTAAGAGAAAAACGGACACTGAAGTCCTGCAGTACCGGCACTTCATCACCGGGATAGGTAAAGGTAACCTTTTCAAAAACCACCGCCTCTACCTGCACCGAGGCTTCTATAGGCTCTGAACGCAGCTCTTTATGCAGAAGCAGCAGCAACCGTTCTGCCGCAACCTCCAAGCCTGCAAGCCGCGTCCATAGTCCGGACAAGCCCAGTACCGGACCTCTTGCCAGCGAAAGCAACTGCAGCATCGCCGCCAAAGCGCCGTAGCTCATTGTTTTGTCTGCCACGCAGCCGGCGCCCCAAAGCAGCAAGATACCAGTGCTAAGCTGCGCCACAGCATTGATCAAACCGTTGCTGCCAACTGACCATAGGCGTCTACCAAACCGGGCATTGAGCCCTTTGCGGAGCCGCCGGCCAAACCGAGCCAGTGCTGTTTCCTGGGCATCCAGGCTTTGCAGCAGCTCTAACTGCTGCAAACTCTCCTGCATAGCTGCCAGCGTCTTCTCATCGGTTTCCCGGACCTTCCGGTGCTTTTCCTTCAAAACCGGCCGCAGAAAAGCTGCACCGACTCCGATCACCACCGCCGCCACAAACAACACGCCTGCCACCGGCGGCGACAATACCAGCACCGCAGCAAACACCGCAACCAAACGGGTGATCTGCCCCACAAGACTGGGGAATACGCCCAGAATGCCCTCGGTTATCGCCTGAGCATCCTCCAGCCCGCGGCTGAGAAGCTGGCCGCTGTGGTGGGAAAGCATTTCTCTGTCCCGGCTATACAGGGCGCTGCGCAGCACCTTCTGCCGCAAGCCCGCAACCATTGTATCTGCCGCACTGCCGGAATACCAGCTAATTGCCATATGGGTCAGCACCATTGCCAGCATATCTGCCAGCAGCAGAGCGCCCCAAAGCACAAGCTTTTCAGAATTTGCCAACGCTGCATCGATCACAGATTTTGTAAAAAATGCTAGCGCCACCTGCAAAACCGACTGCACAACCGTCAGCGCCGCCAGTCCTACCGTCGCCCGGCGGTAAGGCCGCACCAGAGAAGCCAAGCTGCTGTTTTTCAGTTTCTTGATTTTTCCTATCATTTACTTACTTTCCTGACATATTCAGCAAGTCTTGAAAGTCAATTTCCGTTTTGTTGACTTTTCCACCGGGGGTATCCGGATCGTTATTACCGGCAGAGCCACCCTCTTCTACTGTGTCATCGTCAACGATAATGCCAACCTGTACGGAAGGACTTTCGCCGGTTGTATCTTCGGCATTGTCTCCCTCCAACTGGTTGTTCGAGCCGCCCTGTTCGCTGGTTCCTTCCTGGCTGCCGGCAGTCTGAGAGGTGTTTTCTCCGGTTTCCGAACCTGCGCTGGGTTTCTGATTTCCGCCGGCAAGCAAAACCGCCAACAGTACGCCGATCAGCAAGACCGCCGCAATAATTGCCGCAATGATCATTTTCTTGTTTTTCATTTTTGTTTCCTCCTGATTTTCCGATATATCCTTCCCGCAAGCCGTCGCATAAAAATATAGAGTGGACGCAGTGTAAACAGCTTTACCCACACAAAACAGTATAGCCGGTAAATCGGATGCTGCAAGGTATAAGTTTTTCCTTTTCTGGTAAAACCGTCCACAACCGCCAGCACCTGCTCCCGGTTGATGGTTTCTTCTTGATACTGGTTATCGCCGCAGCAGATATACTGCTCTGCCCGGACCGCCAAAAAACGGTGGAGAATATACTGGCCGTTTTCCCGACGGTATAGCAAAATATCTCCAGCGATTTCTTTCCCCGGTGGGATTAAGGTTACGCAATCCCGGCGGTGGCGCAGCAGCGGCAGCATACTGTTGCCGGTTACTGTCAAATTGGCTCTGCCGCCGTTTTGCAGCTGCAAAGCAATGACATCTGCCAGAGTTTCCATCGGAACATTCTTCGTCTGCAAACGAGTGCCTCCTTCCTACCGGGTCATCACATCGTGAGACAATCGGGCAGCTTCATCATTATTGCCGCAAATCAGCTCCCAAAGAGGAACTTGCCGCAGCAAGCAATCGGTCAGTGCCAGCTGCTTGTCCATTTGATCATGATTCAGCCGCCGCAGGGACTGGCTCATAAACAAATAAACTGCCTTTTCCGGCGGCAGCGGGTTGATTTCGTTGTGCTCTCCCCGGCGCAAAAACGCAATACCGCCCAGCGGAACTCCGGTAGGTTGGGAAAGGTCGTGCTTTCCGGACCAGGGTGCACCGTAGGCAATCCAACAGCCGTTTTCCAGTCGCAGAACCGGCTTGTCATCGTTTAAGTAGGTTGCGCCAAACAAACGGCACCATTTTTCCGTATGGGTGGATTTCCCCACGCCGCTATGGGCAGAAAACAAGTATGCTTTTCCTTCCAAAATCACAGCGGAAGAATGAAGAAACAGCCCGTCAAAGGGAAGAATCGCTTTGGCAAAGGCAGCGCCCAGACCCACATACAGCGCATCATCCAGGTTTCCCAGCTCCGGATTCAGCTCTAAAATCCTGGCGGCATTACACTGCAGGGTAATATCTGCCTCCCCCGTTACCGCGATTTCATAAGGTCTTGCCTGCAGCTCGGTACGGCCGGTGGCTTCCATAGCCACCGTCAGTCCGGCAATTCGATAATGCTTCATACACTCTAAACAGCAACAGGCGGCATATTGCCGCCTGCTGCAATTCCTTCCAAATTTTACACAAGGGCACCGGTAGGTCGAAGCTTATTCAGAAACTTCTCCACATCTGACCGTGCCTGGGTTTCTTCCACATCATAGCGAGCCATAATGGCGTCTACAATAGACTCGGTCGTCTGCTCCGTTTCCAAAAGCTCCCATATATACGCACCGACGGCGTTTAGGGTAATCATCCCAGGAAAAGCCGATACCGCTGCCCCTACCGGGACAACCACCAACGTTCCGGCTACTTCCCGCAATAGAAAATTCTCACTCCGCTTCATAGGTTTTCCTCGAAGTATAGTTATAGTATCCGTACCCTCTTTTGTCTTCCAGCGGCACACCGGTCAAAACAAGACCTAAAACCTTCGCGCCGGTGAGCTGCAGGTTTGCAATGGCACGTTTTACCGTATCTTTTCTGGCTTGACCCTGACGAACCAGCATTAAAACGCCATCCAGATAACCGGCAACAATAGAAGCATCGGAAACCACATTTACCGGCGGTGTGTCTATCAAAATATAGTCATATTCCGAAGACAGTTTTTCGATCAGGCCCGGCAGTATTTCTGTGCTCAACAACTCCGAAGGATTGGGGGGTGTATCTCCTGATAAAATAATATCCAGGTTTTCATATACATTCTTGTGGACAATTTCGTCTATTTGGGCATAACCCACCAGATAGTTGGACAACCCGGGCGCTGCCTTTTTATTGATCAGGCGGCAAATTGCCGGACGGCGCAGATCCGCATCAATCAACAGAACTCTTTGACCGGCTTCGGCAATGGTAATTGCTAAATTCAGCAAGGTGATACTCTTTCCCTCACCTGCCATACCGCTGGTCATGCAGATCCGTTTGCAATCATTTAAAAACCGGAGGTTGGTACGCAGCGTCTTGTAAGCTTCCTGAACCTCGAAGCTGTTGCTGTGCAGCAAGAATTGACGGTTCACGCTATTGGCTGCCGCAACGCGGTTTCTCGATTTTTTAGTGAATTTTCCCATCGTTACCGTCCCCCTTTCTTGCCGGAATTTTTATTCATTACAGCCAGATCCGGAATCACACCGATCACCGGCACACTGCATATACGCAAAAGATCCTCTTCGTTTTTGATCCGGGTATCCAGCTGCACACTGGCAATGATTCCGAAGATAGCCAAAACTGCGCCAATCAGTGCGCCCATCATAGCGCTTCTTTTGTAGTCAGGAGAGCTGGGACCGCCGGGAACATTGGCATAGTCAATTACCTTTGCTGTGCTTCCCTCGATGATATCAGAAATAACACCGGGTGCGACCCGGGCGACGGCATTTGCCAAATCGGCCGACATTTGAGGATTGGGAGAGGTTACCCTCACCCGGAACATTTCCGTCTCTCCGATAGCGCCGGCAGAGATCATGCCCCGCAGCTGGCCGGCAGACAAAGCAATATTTGTCTCCTCCAGAACCTTCTCCAGCACGCGGTTACTCTGGATGATATTCACATATGTATCCACCAGTCGCAGTGCAACCGCCAGATCTCCGGAAGAGATCGCTGCTTTATCCAAAGTTGTTTTATTATTGACGTAAATCGACACGCTGGCCGAATACTGGGGCGCAACAAAGTTCATCGTATAGGCAAACATAGCGCTGCCTGCAAGAACTGCGCACAAAACCACGATCCAAATACGCCTCACAAGGACCTTTAACAGCTCCACTATGTTGATCTCCATATTTTTGTTCATAAACAGCCTCCTAAGATACCGCAACCGGCAACAATACCGCTGCAGCGGCAGAAAATAACAGAATATTATTCGTTCTATGAGTGAATTTTACCATATAGCCCAGGTAAAGTCAAACATTTTGCCCTGACAATTATTGCACCGCCTGCCGGTACAAGGCTTCAAAAGTGTCATCTTTGTTCTGCTGGCCAGCCAGTGCAGGATGATAGGTGGGAACCATCTTTTCCACCGCACCACAAATCGCGTCATCGTTTTCGTAAGCGGCGTCCATCAGCTTTTTCAGCTGACCTAAGAAAATGTCGGTATCGAAGGGAACGGGATTTCCAATGTGAATAAGAGCATTGGCGGTCTTTTGCAGACCCTCCTCCGCCATCAGCTTTTCCTCGTACAGCTTTTCACCGGGGCGAAGACCCGTATACACGATGGGGATATCCACATCCGGTGTATGTCCGGAGAGCTTGATCAGGTTTCTTGCCAGCTCATCAATGCGCACCGGGGCGCCCATATCCAGAACAAAGATTTCGCCGCCCTTGGCATAAATACCTGCCTGCATGACCAGGCTGACCGCTTCCGGAATGGTCATAAAATACCGGATAACATCCGGATGGGTTACCGTAACGGGGCCACCCTCCTGAATTTGCTTCTTGAACAACGGAATAACCGAGCCGTTGCTGCCCAGAACATTTCCGAACCGCACCGCCACAAATTCCGTCTGTACCGCATCTATAGCGGGCATCGGCGTTTCCGATGCCTCCCGGTGGGTAAACAGCTGAGGCAAATTCTTGGCTGTACCGGTCTTGACCGCCCGGTCAAAGGACTGCACGACCATCTCGCACAGCCGCTTACTGGCGCCCATAATGTTGGTGGGGTTCACAGCCTTATCCGTTGAGATCAGCACAAACCGCTGACAGCCGTGGAGCATTGCGGCATAAGCCGTCTTGTAAGTTCCGATTACATTGTTCTTAATCGCCTCGCAGGGGCTTGCCTCCATCAGCGGTACATGCTTATGAGCCGCTGCGTGATACACGATCTCCGGCTGATAGGCAGAAAACACCCGCTCCATACAACGGCTGTCCCGCACTGAGCCAATCAAGACCTTCAAATTCAGCTCCGGGTACTTGGTTTTCAGCTCCTGTTCAATATCGTAGGCATTGTTTTCGTACACATCGAAAACAACCAGACATTTGGGATCATGGGCTGCCACCTGCCGGCAAAGCTCACTGCCGATAGAGCCGCCACCGCCGGTAACCAGCACCGTCTTATTTCGGATGTGGTCGCCAATCTGTTCAATATCCACCCGAATCGGCTCTCTGCCCAAAAGATCCTCTACTGCCACATCCCTCATATCGCTGAGGGTAACCTGCCCGTTCACCAGCTGGTAGATACCGGGGAGATTTTTCATTTCACAGCCGGTCTCCTTGCAGACATTCAGAATGCGGCTTTTCTCTTCTACCGTAGCACTGGGAATCGCTACCAAAATAATGTCAATACTGTACTTACGCACATAGTGTAAAATATCCTTGCTGCCACCCACAACGGGCACGCCACCGATATCCCGGCCCCATTTATTGGCATCATCGTCAATAATGCAGCAAATTTTCAAATTCTCTTTATCGGTCTGAATGACATCCCGCAAAATCATCTGCCCAGCATTGCCGGCACCGATGAGCATCGCCCTCTTTACATCACCGCTGCCGCTTTTGCGCATTCGTTCCCGTTCAAAGAGCAGAAAACGGTAGGAAAACCGAACGCCCAGCACAAATACAAACTGAAAGCCGAGACCGAATATGTAATAGGAAAAAGGCATCCGCTGAAACATCGCCGTGATCGCCACCGTGTTAATAATGCCGGTGATCACCGTTGCAAAGCTCACACGCGCCAATTCATAGAAGCTGGCGAAGCGCCACAGACTGTTATACATCCGCATCCACAGAAAAACGCCAAGACAAACAACCGTATGAATGGGTATGTAGCGCAGGAACGCATCCAGATATTCCGGAGTGATTTCAGAAAAAGCGCAATCGAACCGAAGCCACAACGCCAAAAAATAGGAAAAATTGACCATAATAGCATCGTAAGCGCACAAGATCATAGAAATAATGTGCCACCGTTCGATCTTCGGAAACCGTTTTAAGATATTTACCATACAACTCTCCAATCGGTTTAGTCGCATACCTTACTATTGTAAATAATATACCAAAACCGCCTTTATTTCAACTGTTTTTCACTTTTTTTCCTAAGGATTCGAAATAATAGAATATTTTTTCGCCAAAATATGACCTTTTTCAAAATTCCGTCCGGATCGTTGACCCAAAATTTTGGTATTCCCAGAATTCTACTCTTGACTTTTGAAATATGTATGGTATAATTTCCCTTGCTATGGAGGCTTAGCTCAGCTGGTTAGAGCGCATGCTTCACACGCATGAGGTCACAGGTTCGAGTCCCGTAGTCTCCACCAAAAACGACAATTTCCGAATGGAAATTGTCGTTTTTTACTACCGATATTTTATGCTGACGGGGTGCGCATTTATGAAATATTCCAACATGGTCCCAGGGCGATTTCTGGCAAGACCCAATCGGTTTATTGCCCATATTGAAATAGACGGGCAGGAAACAGTCTGCCATGTAAAAAATACCGGCAGATGCCGGGAGCTGCTCACCCCGGGAGCAAGGGTCTGGTGTCAGAAATTTGACAGTGCCACACGAAAAACAAAATATGACCTGATCGTCGTGCAAAAAGGCGAGCGACTCATCAATGTGGATTCCCAAGCGCCTAACGCAGCTGCCAAAAAGTGGTTGGTGCAGGGCGGATTAGGTGAGATCTCCAATTTGCGTGGAGAGGTCTCTCAGGGAGATTCCCGGTTCGATTTTTCCTTTCAAAAGGACGGCAAGACCTGCTTTCTGGAGGTTAAGGGTGTTACCCTGGAAAAGGACGGTGTCTGCGCCTTTCCGGATGCACCTACTGCCCGGGGCGTGAAGCACCTGCAAGGGCTGACCGAGCTTGTCAAGGCTGGATACGGGTGCTATGTGCTGTTTGTAATTCAAATGGACGATGTCCGATATCTGCACCCCAACGACACTACCGACCCGGCTTTTGGCGAAGCCTTGCGGCAAGCGGCAAAAGCCGGCGTGGAGATATTGGCAGTAGACTGCGCCGTAACCCCGGACACAATGGAAATTCAGACCTTCGTGCCGGTAGAACTATAAGGGGCTTCCAAAAGAGCTTCCAGCTGGGAAAGCTCCCGGATTTCGTAGGTGGGCACGATGTCCGGATTTTGGGGCTTTCCCTTTCGGTTTACCCAACAGGTAGCAATCCCGGCTTTGTTGCCGCCCAGAATATCGGAGGTCAAACTATCCCCTGCAATCATTGCCCGGCTTTTCTCAAAGCCAGGAATTGCGGCAAAGCAATGGGCAAAAAACGCCGGGTCAGGCTTATGCGCGCCCACCTCCTGGGAAATGAAAATATCTTCAAAATATTTTCCGATACCGGAAGCCTTGATTCGCTCCTTTTGTACCCAGGTCGTGCCGTTGCTGGCAAGGTATAGCTTGTACTTTTTCTGCAGCGCTTTCAGCACATCCTCCGCGCCGGGGATGATATCACTTCCCAACGCCAGATTTTTGGTATACCGACCGGCGCACTCCTGAGGGTCAACAGACACACCCAGCTCCCCAAATAGCACTGCAAACCGCCCGGTGAGCACCTGCTCCCGGGTGATTTCCTTGCGCTCCAAAGCTTCCCAGTGCAGCTGGTTAATGTAGCTGTAGCGGCTGCAGACCGCCTCGGTAGGCTCTACGCCAAAGGAGGATAAGGTCCGCTTGATCGCCTTTTCTTCCGCCTTTTTAAAATCCAATATGGTGTCATCCATATCCAAAAGCAAAAATTCAATCATTTTGTTTTCTCCTGTTGATCTCATTGGCAATTTCGGCAAATTGCGCAACATCCAAGGTCTCCCCCCGGACATTGAGAGCAAAGCCGCAGCTTTCCAGCACCTCCCCTGCCCCGGTCTTTCCCAGCTCCGGGAAACCGGAGGCCAAACCGTTTTGCAGGGTTTTCCGGCGCATAGCAAAGCTCGCCCGCACTGCGCGGAAAAAGATTTCCGGACTGTCGATTTTCCAGGGGCGTTCCTTACGCACCTTCAGGGTGATCACCGCCGAGGTTACCTTGGGTTGGGGCATAAAGCAATGGGGCGGCACATCAAACAAAATTTCCGGCACTGCATAGTACTGACAGAAAATGGTAAAGGCGCTGTAGTCGGCGGTTCCCGGCTTAGCGGCAATCCGTAACGCCACTTCCTTTTGCACCATAACCGTTACCGCATCAAAGCACTCCGCCTCTAAAAGCGCGGTCAAGATCGGCGAAGTGATGTAATAGGGCAAATTGGCACAGGCAACTGGCCTCAGACCAAAAAATTTCTCCGCTACCAATTCTGGAATATCCAGCTTCAGCACATCGTTCCAAAGGATTTCCAGATTAGAAAACTCCCCTACCGTCTGCGCCAAAATCGGCTTTAGCCGATTGTCCACCTCTACCGCGCAGACCTTTCCTGCCCGGAGGGCAAGCTGCTGGGTCAGCGGGCCGATACCCGGACCGATTTCCAGAACGCCGGTATTGGTGTTCACACCGGAATCCTCCGCAATCCGCTCCGGGACCCAACCGGCAATCAAAAAGTTTTGTCCCTTCGCCTTAGAAAAATGAAAGCCCTGCTCTGCCAGTAAGGGTTTCATTACCGAAATATTACAGACATCTAACAAAAAATCGCCTCTTCTCTGCCTCACAGCCGCTTTTGCAGCTATTATAGCAGGAAAAAGGCGATTTTTCAACATCAGTCTAAGAAGTATACGGTACAGTGGCGAACGCCG
>JAZSRR010000002.1:0-6806 GCA_045538605.1 Faecousia sp. | reverse complement strand
CAAGCATTAGATAACTATATCTATTACTACAACAACGAACGAATATCTCTAAAATTAAAAGGAATGAGTCCGGTGCAATACCGAACTCATTCACAAGCAAGTTAATATTAAATTTTGTCTAAACTTTGGGGTTCACTTCACCGGGGCGTCCTTCTTTTTTAACTCAAATTGCCGTTGGCATCGCAGGTAATGCGCATATTAACGGTTTCCTTAACAATGGTGATACCCAAGAATTTCCTTCCCATAACCAGTTCTCCTAGAGCAGAACTACCGCTCTTGCTTGCGGTTTTGGAAATGGTATGCCATGCTGTATCTGTAATGGCAACATTACAACTGGATGCTGTGCAAGTCGCAGAAGTTCCCGTGTATGTAAAGGTCCCGCTGAGGACAGCTCGCCATTCTTCTGCACCATCGCTGTCGCGATAGGTGTAAGTTTTGCTACCTGTTTTTGTGCCAGATGCTCGAGTCTCCACGCATAAAAGCTCAATTGTAATATAACTGCCATCATCCAGATAGATAATACCGTCTTCTTCCCGAATATCGGTCGCTGCCAATGTACTGAACGGCAGTAACGACACAATCAACAATGTCAAAACTAGGATTTTCAAAAAGTGTTTCATTCGTACTCCCCCATATCTGATTCAATAACAGGACCAACATCGTAGAAACCATCAAAGGACTTTTGTGCATCAACCCACGCAGCAACTAACACTGTTGCCCATAGTATGAGGGCAAGGGCAATCGCTGTACAAACAATTACAATAACCCTTTTGGTAATTTTGAATTTTTTCTGGATCTCCGTTGTGGTCATTTCATCTATGTACGCCGCGGCGATTTCCTGCGGTGTTCCAAAATGCTCCAAAATGCCTTGGATATCTGCTGCAGGATTTTCTGCCCGATAATCCTCCACAGAGTGGCGGATTTGCTCCAGAATCTGTTTTTTGTGCTTTTTCTCTACCGGCAGACATTTGGAAATGCTCCGGTAATACTTACTTAACGCCTTTTCCATTATTCTTCCTCTCTTTGCTCCAGAAGCATCCGAATTCCCTGGGTAATGGTGTCATATTCTTGTATCAGCTCTTGCAGCCGGTTCTCTCCTGCCGGCTCCAGATGATAATAGATACGGGTCATCCGACGGCCTACCAAAACCTTCTTATCTGAGATAAGTCCCTGGTCTAACAGCTTGTATAACACCGGGTACAAGGACCCCTCCTGGGTTACGATTCGTCCGCCGGTGGCATTCATTGTTTCCTGTACAAGCTGATAACCGTACATATCCTCTTTTTTTAGCAGCGCCAGAATTACCAGAGACATGACTCCCCGGCGAAAACTGTTCTGGGAATGATCTGAAACCATCGGAACGCACCCCCTTTACCTTTCATATTATATATAACATAGATATTTTTTACTTTCAATACCTTTGTAATAAAAATAGTTGTTGACAAAAGTAGCCCTCTATGCCATAATATTCCTAGAAAACATAAGGAGGTGCTGCCCAATGATAAGCCACACAAAAGCCGGCACGGCAGCTTCTGCGCTTTCCTGCAGACCTCCCTTTTTCAGGAGAGAAAAGCTTTAAAAGCAAGTAACGCACATAAGCCGTACCGGTCTCGGTATCCGCTTATGTGCGTTCCTTGTTTGTAAAGGCGTATTTATTCAGGAGGTGTAAAAATGAAAAAAGCAAGAGTTATTTTGATCTGGGCGCTTGTCCTCTTGCTCTGTGCAGGCTGCTCCAGCACTGAAGCCAAGGTGGCAAAGCCTACTATTGACTATCCGCCCTACTGCGGAGAGTTTCTCAAGGTAGTGGGTAAGGATCTAAAGGAGGTACTCCCAGCGCTGGGTCTGACTGCGGAGGATTTCCGGGACGAAACCCAAACCGGCGGGTGGTTTATTCTCAATCAAAAGGTAGAATATCTGGGGCACACCTTTGAAATGCGGCTTGCCACCACTGCCGGTAAGGACGGCGCGCGGTATGTTCAAGCGCTTGTATATTCCCTCCGGGAGGAAAGTCTGGAAGCCGGAGCGCAAACCGTTACGGACCTTCGGGATCAGCTTTTGAAGGGCTATGGTGCTGCCTATAACGCGCCCAAGTATGCAGACGGCAATTACGGCGAGGAAAAAACCAGAGAACCCAGTCCTTTAAACACGATGGATAAGGCGACGCTTCTGGAGCAATTCACAGCTGACGGCGGCTACAGCGAAAGCCTGCAGTGGCTGCTGTCCACCGATGTCAGCAACCTTCCTAAGGAAGCCCTGTCTCTTTGGGGCGATCCGCCCACCTGCGTAACCGGAGCGCTGGAGACTGTCTACCCGGTAGTGGAAGACGGTAAAACCGTTGTCTTAACGCAGCTTACCTTCGGCCTGTCTCGCGACTATCGCGCCCAATAATACATGGATAAACAGAGCCACCGGTTTGCACCGGTGGCTCGTTTTTTATGGATATTTTCCGTTCTATGTTGTCATTGCGAGCACCGTAGGTGCGTGGCAATCTCCTGCAATCATCGAGAGATTCCCACGTCGGGCTATCGCCCTCCTGGGAATGACAGCGGTTTTATGCCAGTTCCTTTGCCAGGGCGGCGATCTGCGCACGGCTTTCGTCGTTCAGGGTGGAAAGGATCTTGACCTTGTTCTCCGCAATGGTCAGATTTTTGCTGCCCTCCAGCATTTTTGCCATTACCTTGGCTGCGGTGGGCGCCCAGCTTCCGTTTTCCACAAAGGCGACGGTGCGGTTCTGGTAGCTGCGCTCTGTTAAATGGTGGATAAAGGTCTTCATAAAGGGGAACACATCGCCGTTGTAGGTGGTGGTTGCCAGTACCAGCTTATTATACCGGAAGGCATCCTCCACCGCTTCTGCCATATCGTCCCGGGCAAGGTCCGTAACCGTTACCTTGGGACAGCCGTTTTTCTCCAGTTCGCTGGCAAACAGCTCCACCGCTTCCTTGGTGTGGCCATAAACCGACGTGTAGGCAATCAGTACGCCCTCTTCCTCCGGACGGTAGGAAGACCAGATATCATAGAGGTTTACATAATATCCCAGATTTTCCGTGAGCACCGGTCCGTGCAAGGGGCAGATGATGGAAATATCCAAACCGGCTGCCTTTTTCAGCAGCGCCTGCACCTGGGCGCCGTATTTGCCCACGATGCCGATGTAGTACCGACGTGCCTCGCATGCCCAATCTTCCTGGGCATCCAACGCGCCGAACTTGCCGAAGCCGTCAGCAGAGAACAGCACCTTGTCATAGGAATCATAGGTAACAATGACCTCCGGCCAATGGACCATGGGCGCAGTAACAAAAGTCAGATTATGCTTGCCCAGGCAGAGGGTATCCCCCTCGCCCACCACCAGACGGCGGTCGGCATAATCACTTCCAAAAAACTGACCCATCATAGTAAAAGCCTTGGCAGATGCCACCACCGTAGCCTGGGGATACACTTCCAGGAAGGCTGCCACATTTGCCGAATGGTCCGGCTCCATATGCTGTACGATCAAATAATCCGGTGTCCGTCCGGCAAGGGCGGTTTTCACATTTTCCAGCCACTGCTCACCGAAATTCCGGTCCACAGTGTCCATAACCGCAACCTTCTCGTCCATAATCACATAGGAATTATAGGACATTCCGTTGGGAACTACATACTGACCCTCAAACAGATCCACCTGATGGTCATTGACGCCTACATACAAAATATCTTTGGTAATCTCCATACTTATACTCCTTTAACCAATTGCCCTTGTCGGGCTGTTTTAATTTTTCGCAGCATATACACAGCGATCGGAATCGCCAACGCCAAACTCAGTACATCCGCAATTGCCTGCACTGAAACGATACCGTAAGCGCCAAAGAAATGGGCAAGGGGGTACAAAATCGGCAGCATGCAGCTGCCCTGCCGGGAGGTTGCCAGCAAGAACGCGCCGCCGGCATTGCCCAGACCTGCGCACAGCATATTCACGACCGCCACCCAGCCGTGGACCGGCAGCGCGATGCACTGCAGCCGGATGCACAGTGCGCCCAGCTCCCGCATCTGGGGATCATCCCCTGCAAAGGCAACGATTATGGGATCTGCCAGCGCAATCAGCACCGCTGCCATAACTACGCCGCCGATAATCGCCGTAATGGCGGAAAACCGATAGCTTTCCTGCACCCGGTCGTAGCGTTTCGCGCCCCAGTTGAAGCCTGCCACCGGCTGAAAACCAGTACCAAAGCCCAAAATAATACTGAAGGGGAACATCATAATCTTGGTGGAAACACCGATACCCGCCAGAACCGAGTCAGAAATATTGCCCGCCAGGTCATTGAGCAAAATGGCAGACACCACCGCCAGACCGCTGCGGAACATAGAAGAGGAGCCGACGCTGACGATTTGACCGATGATATCCTTCGAACAATGGAAATTCCGGATAGACAGCCGGAGCAAACTACGCCGGGTCAGGTAGGGGAACAGCAAAATTGCAAAGCTGACCACTTTGGAAATGGCTGTTGCCAAGGATGCGCCCAGAACGCCCATTGCCGGGATACCCAAGGGCGCGAAGCCCTGAATAAACAGAGGATCTAAAAAGCAGTTCAGTACACCGCCAAAACCCATACCGATCATAGAAAGAGTGGCGCTGCCCTCACTGCGCAGACATTGGTTCATCACAAAGCTTGCTGCCATTAACGGTGCAACCAGCAGCACATACCGGGCATAATCCGCCGCATATTGCTCGCAGGTGGGCGTCGCGCCCAGCAGCCGGACCATGGGCATCATAAAAATACTGCCGAAAATCAGCAAAACCGTGCCAATTGCCAGCGCCAGGAAAAAGGCAGTGGACAGCACCTGGCTTGCCTTTTTCTCATTGTTCTGCCCCAAAAGCCGGGCAATATAGCTATTGGCGCCCACTGCCAGCATAGATCCGCACATCATAATCAGCTGGTCTAACGACGCATTGACGCTCACGGCGGCGGTGGCATTGGTTCCCAAACCGCTGACGAAATAGGTATCCGCCAGAGAATAAATGGAGTTGATCAAAAAAGCAATGATAGTAGGAACAGCCATTTTGAAGATCAATCGGGGAATCGGCTCGTTGACCATCAGGTTTTTTCGCTGCTCCTGCTGCAGGGTGCTTGCTTTGGGCATAGGTATTTCCTCGGTTCTTTTTATTGGATACCACTATTATAGCACCTTTTGTCAATCGGGGAAAGTGTATATTTTTCCCTTGCAACCGGCAAAATCTTCCGTTATAATAGGCATGAGCTATGCTCACGAATATTGCGCTGTATCCGGGATATCCGGAGCGGCAGCAGGAGGAATGACAAATGAACACAAAAACAAGAAACATGGTAGGGGTGGGACTGTTTGCCGCTATTGTGGTGGTGCTGCAGCTGGTGAGTATGCAATTGCGTTTTGCGATGTTCTCCATTACCCTGACGTTGGTGCCCATCGTGGTAGGTGCTGCGGTGTACAGCTGGAAATCCGGCGCCATATTGGGCTTTGTCTTTGGCTGTGCTGTACTGCTCACAGGAGATGCCGCTGCCTTTATGGCTGTGGACCCTCTGGCAACGGTGCTGGTGGTGCTTTTGAAGGGCACTTGCTGCGGTCTGGCAGCGGGCCTTGTCTACAAGCTTTTGGAAAAGCACAGCCGGACAGCAGCTGTGGTATTAGCTGCGATCGCCTGCCCGGTAGTAAATACCGGCGTGTTTCTGCTGGGCTGTCTGGCTTTCTTTATGCCTACCATTGCCCAGTGGGGTGCTGCAGCCGGCTTTGGCAGCACAGGCAGCTATATGATCGTTGGCCTTGTGGGTACAAATTTTCTTATAGAGCTGGGTGTGAATATTTTGCTGGCCCCGGTATGTATTCGTTTAATTAAATTAGGCAAAAGATAAGGAGGCAAAAATGCTTCTTGCAATTGACATTGGCAATTCCAACGTGGTCATCGGCTGTCTGGATAAGGATGACCAAGTGGTGCGGCAGTTCCGTATGGTTACGGATTTGAAAAAAACCGAAGATGAATATGCCGCAGGAATAAAAACGATTTTGCTCTACAGCGGCTTGGACTGCTCCGCCTTTGAAGGAGCGATTATTTGCTCGGTTGTTCCGCCTCTGACAGAGATTTTCCGTAGCGCCGTGGAGGAAATCATCGGCGTTCGGGCGCTGGTGGTGGGCACGGGCATAAAAACAGGCCTGAATATTATAATTGAAAATCCTGCCTCTTTGGGCAGCGATATTGTTGCCGCCAGTGTTGCAGCTATGGCAGAATTCCCGCTGCCGGTGATCGTGTTTGATATGGGCACAGCTACCACAATTACCGTAGTGGACAAAGGAAACCGCTACATTGGCGGCGCCATTGTTCCCGGTGTTGCCCTTTCTATGAACGCCCTGTCTTCCGGCACCTCATTGTTGCAAAAAGTGCCCATTGAAGCGCCAAAAAAGTGCATTAACACCACGACTACAGAAAGCATGCAAAGCGGCGCCGTGTTCGGTACTGCTGCTTTAATGGATGGAATGATCGACCGGTTTGAAACCGAGCTGGGCTGCCCGGTCAGTCTGGTTGCCACCGGCGGTATTGCCGCCAAAATCGTTCCCCACTGCCGCCATAAGATCGTTTATGATGAGCATTTGCTTTTGCGGGGGCTTGCCATTATTTACCGAAAAAACAAACGATAATTGAGGAAACAGTATGAAAAAGCAGATTGTTTGGCTGCTTTGTTTTGGTTTGCTGCTCAGCTTGTGGGGCTGTGCCCAGCAAAGCGCCACCCCCACGAAAAGCGGGGAAGAATCTGACCCTGCCAGCGTGCAAATCGGTCTTTGTCTGCCAAACCAAACAGACGCGC
>JAZSRR010000004.1:0-17546 GCA_045538605.1 Faecousia sp. | reverse complement strand
GGACGGATGTAGCCTTCGTAGCCACAGTCGTGATAAGCCTTCAGGATATCCAGAATGCCGGTCTCGCCTTCACGATCCCGGTGGCTGGCTTCGCTGAAATCGCCGTTCTCAAAATGCTTGATGTTCCGGATGTGGGCAAATGCGATCCGCTTGTGGTGCTTGCGGACGATCTCTGCCACATTGTTATTGGGGTCAGCGTTCAGACTGCCGGAGCACAGAGCCAGGCAGTTATGGGGGTTGTCCACCATTTTCAGGAAGCGGTCAATGTTGGCTTCACAGGTCATCAGACGGGGCAGACCGAAGATATCCCAGGGAGGATCATCCATATGAATGGCCATTTTAATGCCGGTATCCTCGCAGGTGGGCATCAGAGCTTCCAGGAAATACTTCAGGTTACCCCACAGAGTTTCGTGATCCACACCCTTGTAGGCTTGGAACAGCTCATCCAGCTTGGCCATACGTTCCGGCTCCCAGCCGGGGAAGGACATATTGTATTTCTCGGTGAAATCCAGAATATACTCGGCCATTGCTTTGTAGTCATCGTGGATCATATTCTTTTCGTAAAACAGTGCGGTGGAGCCGTCGCCTACGGGATGGAACAAATCTGTCCGGGTCCAGTCAAAAACGGGCATAAAGTTGTAGCAGATAACCTTAACACCGTGTTTTGCTAAATTTTTGATGGTGATTTTGTAGTTCTCAATATATTTGTCCCTGGTGGGCAGGCCGATCTTAATATCGTCGTGGACATTGACCGATTCCACAACATCAATATTAAAGCCGTACTCTGCGCACTGCCGCTTTACCGCAACGATTTCTGCTTCCTCCCAGATTTCGCCGGGGTTTTTGTGGTGCAGCGCCCAGACAATGCTGGTAACACCGGGGATTTGTTTAATATCACTGAGCTTAATGTTGTCGTTGCCTTCGCCGAACCAACGGAAGCCCATTTGCATTGGCATATTCAGTCCTCCTGATATCTTTTTTATGACATTAGTGTACCACAATTTAAATGCAATATAAATTGTATTTATTGCTTGAAATATTGTGAAAGTTGCCATATACTGATTAGGAGGTGAGAAGCATGCGAGAACGTTCCCAAAGTTTTGATCCGCGGCAGACGATGCAGCGGGAAACCTTTGAAATTTTTCACTATCGGGAACCGAAACCCAACACGGTTGAGGTCCACCATCACGATTTCTACGAGGTTTATTATTTGCTTCGGGGAGAGGTGGAATATTGGGTAGACGGCCGGGTCCTCAGGATGCAGGCAGGGGATCTGCTGCTGATCAACCCCATGGAGCTGCACCGCCCTATCATATCCAAGGACAGCCCAGTTTATGAGCGTATTGTTTTGTGGATCAATAAAGAATATTTAGATGGTTTGTTTGTTGAAGAGATGGATTTGAGCCGATGCTTCAACACCCGTCTGCCCAATCACACCCATTTGCTGCACCCTACCTATGCCGAACGCTCTTTACTTACCAGCCGGCTGGGAGAAATTGTCAGGGAGCATTACAGCACCGAGCTGGGGAGCGGTCTGTGCGCCTACGGTCTCTTTCTGCAATTTATGGTGCAGCTGAACCGACTTGCCGGGCGGGAGATCGCGCAGGAGCAGGAAGGTAAAAATCTGTCAGCGCTGGTGGAGAAGGTATTAAACTATATTGCGGAGAATTTATCCGAGCCCCTGACACTGGAGCATATCGGGGAGCGGTTTTTTGTCAGCAAATATTACCTTTCCCATGCGTTCAGCCGGGAAGTCGGGGTGAGCGTTTACCGTTATATTTTGCTTCGTCGGCTTTTGATGGCAAGGCAGCTTCTTTCTGCCGGTGAGCCGGCAGGTCAGGTTTGCCGCAGCTGCGGCTTTGCTGATTACACCAGCTTTTACAGGGCTTTCAAATCCGAGTATGGCATCAGTCCCCGCGTGTTTGTTAAGGGTATCGGGAATCCCGGTACTGCTTGGGACTAAGACCGGTGCTGCGCTTGAATACCTTGGAAAAGTACTGCACATCCATAATACCGCAATGCTGGGCGACGGTCTGGATTTGCAGCCGTGTGGTTTTCAGCAGATGCCTGGCAAGGTCCATCCGCTTGGTATTGATATAATCCGTCAGGGTTTGCCCGGTTTCCTTTTTGAAAAGGGAAGATAAATAGCTGCTGCTGATATTCAGGTTATCTGCCAGCACGTGTAAGGATAAATGATTTGACAAATCTGCGTCAATGTAAACAAGGGCCTTCTGGATTGTGGGGGAGTAGTGCTGCATGGTGTGCTGCCGGACCAGCTTGCAGTAGGCCCGGTACATTTGAGTCATCAGCGCGGTGGCGGCATCCACTGTGGGCAGCTGCTCGATTTGCAGCGCAAAGGAGGAAGAGACGTTGTCCAGATGTAAAGGATGGACACCGCCTTTTTCTGCGGCCTTTCGCAAAAGGGTGTTCATAATAATACAGTAATTTTTCACATTTTTTACCGGGTCGGCAACCCGCTGTTCCAGCGAGAAGGAGGAAAGTCCTCCCAACAGTACGTCTGCTTTGTGGGTCTGCCCTTTGGACACAGCATCCATCAGCTGGTTTTCGAAATCGTAGCGCTGTTCCATTATTTTCATATCCTGCAGGGCATTCTTCTCATCGGAGGATGCCTTTGCTTCGTTTACTGACTCAAAGCTGTTTGCAATGTGAAAGCTGATATCCTCGGATGCGTAGTTATCGTGTCCCCAGAGATGCTCGGCAAAGGCATCCAGCAACACAAACAAATGGCTGTTTTCTGAAAGAAGAGGGACCTCTGTATACAGTCGCTCCAAATGCCGCTGCTGCTGGGGGGTGATGTTCCGTTCCTCTGACCACTCCATAAGCTGCTGCTTGGTGGGTATGCGGCTTATGAATGGACCGACAATGAGGCACAGTCCGTTGGTAAGCTCCGGCAGGAGCAGGCAAATATAGCGGAAGCCGAAGTGATCAGACAGCCGATAAATGGTTTCCGGCTGCAGTTTGGGAATAAAATCCTGCAAGCTGTGGCCGGACTGCAGATATTCCGGCAGATGACTGTAGGGGTTCAGCTCCGGATACGCCCGGAAGGGTAGCGAGAGGTTCGCAAGCACGGTCTGGATACGGCATTTGCGAAATGTGTTTCGCAGCAGCTGCAGCTGCGCTTCGTAATACATTAGCTTCCACCTCCCGAAATTGGACATATTTTACAAAATGAGTTTTAGAATTAATCTGATTATAGTATAGTTTTTTTAGAAAAGCAATGAAAAAAAGCGGACAAATATAAAAATAATACAAGAATGCAATAAAAAAGTACTCACGCCAAAATAAGAAATGCTCTATAATAAGGATAGTATTTGTGCAGAGCTGCCCTCTGCGCGAGAATAAGGAGGATATAGTATGGCGAAAGCACCCCAATTGGATGCCACCGGTCATCGTAAATTCGGTATACGCGACAGCGTGGCATACGCAGCCGGCGACCTTGGCTGTAATATGAGCTTTGCCCTGAAGGGCACTATGGCACTGTTTTGGACCCAAGTTATGGGTATGGGTCTATGGTATTCTCTGCTGCTGGTTATCGTGCAGGTATGGGATGCCATCAACGATCCGCTAATCGGCTCTATGATCGATGCCGACAAGCGCAAGTATAAAAGAAATAAGTTCCTGCAGTACATCTGGGCAGGCTCTATCGGTCTGATTGTTGGCGGCGCCTGCTGTTTCATCCCGCTGCCCCAGGCTCCTACTCTGGCAAAGGCGATCATTTTCGTTGCCGGCTATGTAATTTGGGATGCTTTTTATACTGTGGCAAATGTGCCTTACGGCTCTTTGCTTTCCCTGATCTCCAATGAGCCTGCTGACCGCGCCAGCCTTTCCGCTTGGCGGTCCATCGGTTCTATGATCGGCAATATGCTGCCCATGGTAATCCTGCCCTTCCTGATCTACAACCCCGACAAGTCCCTCAACGGCCCTATGGTGTTTGTTGCTGCACTGGTTATGGGTGTTCTGGGCTTCCTTTGCTTCCAGTTCATGATCAAGAACACCGAAATTCGTGTTGATACTGAGCTGACTGTCTCGGAGGAGCAGCCTAAGTTCAATGTGATCAAGGCTATGGGTAACTTCCTGCGCAACCGTCCTGCGGTTGGCGCTACTCTGGCTGCTATGGGTATGTTTATCGGTATGCAGGGCGCAACAACCGCCGTTTCTGTAGTATTCCAGATTTATTTCAAAAATCCCCAGATATCCGGTATCGTGCAGCTGTTTGCTATGATTCCCATTGTGGTATTCACCCCCTTGGCCCGTAAGATGGTTGTAAAATACGGCAAGAAGGAATTGTCCGTTGTGGGTGCAATTGCTTCTATAATCGGCGGCTTGGGTCTGTTTATCATTACCCCCAATAATACCGGTCTGGATTTGATTATCTACATTCTTTGCCAGTTGGTATATTCCCTGGGCCTGGGTATTTACTCCACCGTTTCCTGGGCAATGATGGGCGATGCTATCGACTATAATGAGTGGAAGACCGGCAATCGCGAAGAAGGTACAGTTTACTCTCTGCACTCCTTCTTCCGGAAACTGGCACAGGGTGTCGGTCCCGCTGTTGCTCTGGTCATTATGAACGGTCTGGGCTATGTAAACAATGCTATCGACCCCGCTACCGGCGCGGAGATGATCGATGTAACCCTGCTGAGCTGGGAAGTAGCTGTGAACCTGCGCACACTGGTTGCGGCTTTGTTCCTGGTCTCTGCAGTTATGCAGTTCATTGGTCTGGCTCTTGTTTACAACCTGGACAAGAAGACCCTGGCAAAAATGAACGAGGAGCTTGCTGCCCGCAAGGCTGCTCAGGAGTAATCAGATAGAACCAATACACCCTGCCGGTTTCGGCAGGGTGTCCTTAAACAATTTACAAAGTATTTATACATTGTTATCCGGAAACTGCTATAATACCGGTATAACAGCAACAGGAGGAACGACCTTGAGAAATATTGTAAACTTAAACCGGAAATGGGCGTTTACCAAGCTGGCAGACACCATTCCGACCGCTATTGACAATAAGTGGGATTTTGTCAATGTGCCCCACTGCTGGAATGCCATTGACGGACAGGACGGCGATAACGACTATTTCCGTGGCACCGGCTACTATGCCAAGACCCTGAACAAAACCAGTCTGCCCCAGGCAGACCGGTACTATCTGGAGATTTGCGGCGCAAACTCCTCTGCCGATGTCTATATGAACGGCAAGAAGCTTGCCCATCACGACGGCGGCTACTCCACCTGGCGTGTGGATATCACCGAAGAGCTGGGAGTGAACAGCCTGCTGGTGATCGCGGTGGATAACTCCGCCAACGAGACGGTTTATCCCCAAATGGCAGACTTTACCTTCTACGGCGGTCTGTACCGGGATGTAAACCTGATTTGCGTAAACGAGAGCCACTTTGATCTGGACTACTACGGCGCTCCCGGCATTGCGGTAACACCCACAGTGGAAGGCGCAAATGCCAATGTGAAGGTTGATACCTATATCACCAACGGCAAGCTGGGTCAGAGCGTTCGTTACACCATTTACGATGCCCAGGAGAATGTGGTGGCACAGACCGAAATTTCCGACACCACTGCCAATTTCACCTTGGAAAATGTGCACCTGTGGAACGGACGTAAGGACCCCTACCTGTACTGCTGCGAAGCGGAGCTTTTGGAAGACGGTGTTGTGATTGATAATGTGTGCACCCGTTTTGGCTGCCGCACATTCCGGATTGACCCCAACGATGGCTTTATTCTCAATGGCGAGGAGTACCCTCTGCGTGGCGTATCCCGGCATCAGGACCGCTGGGGTCTGGGTAACGCGTTGCTTCCTGAGCACCACGAAGAGGATATTGACCTGATTTGTGAAATGGGCGCAACCACCATCCGCCTTGCCCACTATCAGCATGATCAGTATTTCTATGATCTTTGCGACGAAAAAGGTCTGGTCATCTGGGCGGAAATTCCCTATATTTCCAAGCATATGCCCACCGGTCGGGAGAACACCATTTCCCAGATGAAGGAATTGATTTCCCAGAATTACAACCATCCCAGTATCGTGGTTTGGGGTCTGTCCAACGAGATCTCCATTGGCGGCAGCGATGAGGACCTGCTGGAGAACCACCGTATCCCCAATGACCTGTGCCACGAGATGGACAAGACCAGACTGACCACCATTGCGGCGGTTTCGATGTGCAAAATGGACGACCCCTATTTGCAGATTCCCGATGTGGTTTCTTATAACCACTACTTCGGTTGGTACGGCGGCGATACCTCTATGAACGGTCCTTGGTTTGATAAGTTCCACGCAACCCACCCCAACATTCCCATCGGTTGCTCCGAGTATGGCTGTGAGGCGCTGAACTGGCACACCTCCGACCCCCGTCAGGGCGACTACACCGAGGAATATCAGGCATACTACCACGAGGAGCTGATTAAGCAGCTGTTCACCCGGAAGTATATGTGGGCAACCCACGTGTGGAATATGTTTGACTTTGGCGCCGATGCCCGGAACGAGGGCGGCGAAAACGGTCAGAATCACAAGGGTCTGGTAACCATGGACCGTAAGTACAAGAAGGACTCCTTCTATGCTTACAAGGCATGGCTGTCCGACGAGCCGTTTGTCCACCTGTGTGGCAAGCGCTACACCGACCGGGTGGAGGGCGTAACCAAGGTTACTGTCTACTCCAACCAGCCCACTGTGGAGCTGTTTGCCAACGGTATTTCCCTGGGCGTGAAGGAAGCAAGCGATCACTTCTTCTACTTTGATGTGCCCAACGTTGGGGAAACCGTGCTGAAGGCAGTTGCCGGCGACTGCACCGACGAGAGCTTTATCCGTAAGGTGGATACCTTCAATGAGAAGTACCGCCTGGTGGAGGAGGGTGCGATCCTCAACTGGTTCGACATCGAAGCCCCGGAGGGCTACTTGTCGCTGAATGACAAGATGGGTGATGTCATTTCTACCGTCAAGGGCAAGCTCCTGTTTATGGGTATGTTTGCCAAGATGATGGGCGGCAAGGAAGGCAAGCCGATGGAGGCTATGGGCTTCGAGATCAATGCCGATATGATGAGTATGATGAACGGCTTTACCGTGCTGCGTCTGTTTACTCTGATGGGCGGTATGATGGATGTGAAGTTCACCAAGGAGCAGCTGCTGGACATTAACGCCAAGCTGAACAAAATCAAAAAGCCCAAGAAATAAGCGAGAAAAGGGGCTGGAAACAGCCCCTTCCCCTGTTTCGACAGAAATAACTTGACAATATTTCCAGTGTTGGTTAAAATTACAGTAATATTGAGGGAGTAATTCGGCGCGTGAGCGCTGGGTCTTTCGTCAAAACGGCTTTTGCCCGGAAGACCTCTAGAGAATGAGACTCATACGCGAACATAAAAGGTGTTCCCGTATGGGTTTTTTGTTTCCCTAAAAAAAGTAAAGGAGTATGCCTATGAAAGCAGAGTACAGACTGTCAAGTGAAGAAGTGCTGCAGAACCTAAAAACCAGCCAAGCCGGTCTTTCTTCCCAGGAAGCGACCAAGCGATCGGAAAAGTACGGCCCGAATAAGCTGAAGGAGGCCGAAAAGGATACCTGGCTGCAGAAATTTATGGCGCAGCTGAAAGACCCGATGCTGATTATCCTGATGATTGCGGCGGTGGTTTCTGCGGCAACCACGGTGATCTCCTACCTGCAAAATCCTGGACACACCGGCGAGCTGATGGAAGGTCTGGTGGAAGTAGGTATCATCGTGATCGTGGTGCTGCTGAATGCGATATTGGGTGTCATTCAGGAGAGTAAGGCGGAGGCAGCCATTGAGGCGTTGCAAACTATGACAGCGGCAACCTGTAAGGTGCTGCGGGACGGCAAGATGGTCGTCTTGCACAGCACGGAGTTGGTCCCCGGCGATGTGGTGCTTCTGGAAGCCGGCGATGCCGTTCCTGCCGACGGCCGTATCATTGAGAACGCTTCTTTGAAGATCGAAGAAGCGGCTCTGACCGGCGAATCCGTCCCGGTCAACAAGCTGATCGACGCGTTGAACCTGACAGCCGGTCAGGAGGATGTTCCGCTGGGCGACCGGAAAAATATGTGCTATATGGGCTCTACCGTGGTATACGGACGGGGCAAGGTGGTCATCACCCAAACCGGTATGGATACGGAAATGGGCAAAATCGCCGGCGCTCTGGCAGCTGCCGGGGAGGAGCAAACACCCCTGCAGAAGCGGCTGGACCAGCTGGGTAAGACGCTTTCTTATATCGTCCTGGGTATTTGCATATTCATCTTTGCTTTCAATCTGCTGATGAAGCAAGACTTTTCTATCACCGGCATTTTAAGTACCTTTATGGTGGCAGTTTCTTTGGCGGTCGCTGCCATTCCGGAGGGTCTGGCAACGGTGGTTACAGTTGTCCTTTCTATTGGCGTTACCAAGATGTCCCAGCGCAATGCGGTGATCCGCCGGCTGACTGCCGTGGAAACCCTGGGCTGCACCCAGGTGATCTGCTCGGATAAAACCGGTACACTGACCCAAAACAAAATGACGGTGGTGGACCACATCGGCGAAACAGAGCTTCTTGCTACCGCTATGGCCCTTTGCTCCGATGCAAACCTGAACGAAAATAATCAGGCAGAAGGCGAGCCGACGGAGTGCGCCCTTGTGAATTTTGCTTACTCTGTGGGTCTTAAAAAGCAGGACTTGGAAGCCAAGACACCCCGGGTGGACGAAGCGCCCTTTGACTCCGGACGGAAAATGATGTCCACTGTCCACGATCTGGGCGGCAAGTATATCCAGTACACCAAGGGCGGCCCGGATGTGGTATTGGCTCGCTGTGCCTATTACTACGAAGGCGGCAAGACCCTTCCTCTGACCGAAGAAAAGCGGACCGAAATTATGGCTGCCAACAAAGCAATGGCGGACAAGGCGCTGCGTGTTCTGGCGGCAGCTATGCGCTCCTGGGACGAAAAACCCGGCGACAATACCCCGGAATATCTGGAGCAGGAGCTGGTGTTCATCGGTCTGACCGGTATGATCGACCCGGTCCGCCCTGAGGTAAAGCAGGCTATTGAGGAGTGCCGCTCTGCCGGCATCCGCCCGGTGATGATCACCGGCGACCATAAGGATACCGCCGTTGCCATTGCTAAGGAATTGGGCATTATCACAGACAGCACCCAGGCGATCACTGGCGCGGAGCTGGACGGCATTTCCGATGAGGAGCTGAGCGAGGCGGTTATGCAATACGGTGTGTATGCCCGGGTGCAGCCGGAGCATAAGACCCGTATCGTCAACGCCTGGAGAAGCAAAGGTTATATTACCGCAATGACCGGAGACGGTGTTAACGATGCTCCCTCTATTAAGTCCGCCGATATCGGCGTGGGAATGGGCATCACCGGCACAGACGTTACCAAGAATGTGGCAGATATGGTCCTGGCAGACGATAACTTTGCCACCATCGTTGCGGCGGTAGGTGAGGGCAGACGGATTTATGACAATATCCGCAAGGCGATTCAATTTTTGCTTGCCTCCAATATGTCGGAGGTTTTGGGCGTGTTCGGTGCGACACTAATGGGCTTCACTCTGTTAAATCCGGTGCATTTACTATTTATCAACTTGGTTACCGACTGCTTCCCGGCTTTGGCGCTGGGTATGGAGGAGGCAGAGCCGGACACCATGCGTCGGGCACCCAGAAACTCCAAGGACGGCATTTTTGCCGGCGGTTTGGGCTTTGATGTGGTTTACCAAGGCCTGCTGGTAACAGTGATTACCGTTGTTGCCTATCTGATTGGCGCAGCTATGGAGTTTGCAGGTGCAGACTGGTTTAACCAGCTGCGGGCAGCAGGCGCGTCCGGACACGGTATGACCATGGCATTCCTCACAATGTCTATGTGTGAGATTTTCCACAGCTTCAATATGCGTTCCCAGAGAAAAAGTGTCTTCTCCCTGAAGGGACAAAACAAGATTCTTTGGGCAGCAATGCTGGGAAGCCTGGTGCTGACCACTTTGGTTATTGAAGTGCCCTTTATTGCCGGCGCCTTTGGCTTTACACCCATCGGCTTTAATGAGTACGCAATCGCAATAGGTCTGGCTGTTCTGGTCATTCCGGTTGTGGAGCTGGTCAAACTCACGCAAAGAGCGATTGTAAAGAAATAATGGATATGCAGAAAACCACGCGTCAGACGCGTGGTTTTCTCAAGCGGCTGGTTTCAAACCAGCCGCTTTTTTTAGGAACGGTTATTCTGTTTTAAAGTTTTGGTTGGACGCTTTTTTTGATCTTTTGCGGCGGAAGCGAATGATAAGAATAACTGCTACTGCAATTCCACCAATGAGCAGAAGATAGGGGAACGCCACCACAACGAACACAAACAGCTCTGTAAAGAAGTTACCTAAATTCTTAAGGCTGTCCATAAAACCGGTGCCGATACGCTGCCAGATGCTCTCCGGCTCTTCTACCACGGTGTATTCCTTCACCTCAGAAATGGTCAGGTTAACCGTGCCGTAGTCCACTTGGTTGTCCAGCGCCCGGAGCTGGGAGGTTACCTTTTCCAGCTCTGTCCGTACCTCGGTAAGCCGGGACTCGATCTCCAGCAGATCCTTGGTGGTCTCTGCTTTGGCAAGCAGCTCCAAAAGTCTTGTCTGCTCGGTTTCCAAAGCCTTGATCCGGCTTTGGGTTGCCACATAAGTTAGGGTAACATTTTCTGTTGTTTCGTTGGAGGAAACGATGTTGGAGGACTCTGTTACCTTGGCAACAAAGTCATCCAGCTTTTCTGCCGGAATGCGAAGTGTCAGAGTGCCCCGGCGGTAGCGGCGTTGGGCAGAGGGAGAGCCGTAATATACCTCCTGCTGCTCCACATAGCCGCCTAGCTGGCTGATTTTTTTCATTACCGCATCCAGCAAAGCATCCAGATCCTCGGTCTCTGCTTCCAGATAAACTTTGCGGATCAGTTTTTGGTTGGTGGCGGCGGGCTGGGTGCCGCCGGCAGCGGAGCCGGAAAGGGATGTGCTGCCGTTTTCTGTGCTGTATTCTACATAACCTTCGGCAGCATCCTCCAATGCGTTTCCTCTATATTGCTCCGTTGCGGCGCTTTTTCCGCCGCAGGCAGCCAGAAGCCCCATACAAAGGGTGATAACCAGTACCCATACCAAACATTTTTTCATTTTGATTTCCTCCTTATTATTTTATAAAGATACCGTTCGGATATAACTGCTTGAGATCTTTCGGTTTTTGGTCAAAGCACAGTGTGATTTCTGCGCCGGGAGAGAGTTCCTTCAGCTCTTCCAAATTGTCGAAAAAGACTTTTGCGGTTTCCCCATTGGGAAGGCTAACGACCAGATGATCTTTTTCTGTTTTTTTGACCTTGGCGGTGAGGGAATAGGCAGCCAGGTTTGTAGAATATTCCGCATGACTACCTCTATGATCCTCCACCTGCGCCCCTTCTGCGGCATCTTCCAGAAATGCTCCGTTTTCTGCGGTTTTCTGCAGAGGCTGCAGATGATAAAGTCCCACTACCAGTAAAAGACTTGCGGCAACGGCGGCAATGGGCTTCCAAAAGTCTCTTTTTTGCTGCCGGAGGGCGTCCACCGGTGCCAGCAGCTCCTCCGGAAGTATGGTGATCGCGTCCTGAAGACACTCGGCATCCATCATAAAAATCCCTCCTCTTTCAGGTATTGACCCAGCTCCTGCCGGGTGCGGTACAAAAGTATTTTTACTTTTGCTTGGGAGATGTGGCAATACTGGGCGATTTTAGCTACCGGGTCTAAGTAGTAATATCTGCCTAAAAAGACGTTCCTTGCTTCCCGAGGCAGGGCTTTTAAGTAGGTGGCGATTGCTTGGGAGAGTATTTGACAATCTGCTTCCTGCTGGGTGGTATCACCGGCACTAAGGCACTCGGACAGTTCCTCCAAAGACAGGGCATATTCACCGGTAGCTCTTTTTTTGGTGTTCTTTTTACGGTAAATATCGATGGAGATCCTTCGGGTCAATTTACCCAGATAGGCAGATAGGACTTGGGGCTTGTGGGGCGGTATGGAATTCCAAGCGGCAAATAAGGTATCATTTACGCTTTCTTTGGTATCTTCCCGGTCTGCCAGAATGTTATAGGCGATTTTCGCCAGATACTGCCCGTACTTTTTCTCTGTACAGGCTATCGCTGTTTCGTCCCGCATCCAGTACAGCGCGACGATCCGGCTGTCTTCCATAGCACCACACTCCCTTCACCTATATACTCGTAAAAAAACAGGTTTGGTTACAATTGCAGATAAAAAGGCAAAAGTCTTTGGAGCATCTATGACCTCCAAAGACTTTTGCGCAGGATATAAATATACTGTGGAGGGAGATTGTTCCCATAAAGTACAGCTGCAATAATCAGTCTACCTTTATAATCCGTCCCTCTGCCCGGGGTTTTCGGACCGGCTCACCCTCCGGGTAGCCGAGAATACAGTTGCCGATGCCCCGGTAGGTTTCCGGAATGCCCCAGGCACGCAGAAGAGTCTTGCCTTCTTCGGTATCAAACATCTCTTTTGCCCGGTGAATCCAGCAGCTGCCCACGCCCAAAGCGGTGGCGGCGTTCATCAGGTTACCCATTACCAAAGAGCCATCCTCCACCCAAGTACTGCGCTCCGGGTCGGAAAGCACCACAATCACACAGGGCGCACCGTAGAAGGGGTCGGTATCTGCGCCCATAACCTGGGCGTTCATTTTAGAGAGCTTGTCCCGGATTTCCTTGTCCCGGACGGCAACCATAATGGCTTTCTGGTTGTTCATTCCTGTCGGCGCATACAGACCTGCCTCTAAAATTTTGTCCAGAAGCGCCTCCGGCACTGCCTTAGAGGAATATTTCTTGGTGCTGCAGCGATTTTTCAAGGTATTCAAGGTCTCGTTCATAGCTAATACCTCCTGTACACCTATATTTTAGCCCAAGGAGCAGAGACTGTCAACAATTGCTAACATTTTATCTTGCGAAATAAAAAAGATGGTGGTATACTGTTAGCAATACTTTTTTGGGAGGAAAGAAAAATGAAATATGACCGTAGTTTTAACTTTTCTGCCGGCCCTGCCATGATGCCGGAAGAGGTTCTGGAGGAAATCCGGGATGAGGTGCTCAACTACCGGGGAAGCGGTATGTCCGTAATGGAGATGTCCCACCGCAGCGGTGTGTTCCAGCAGATTGTGGATGAGGCAGAGCGGGACCTGCGGGAGCTGATGAACATTCCGGATAATTATAAGATTTTGTTCATTCAGGGCGGCGCAACCTTGCAGTTTTCCATGATTCCTATGAACCTGATGAAAAACGGCAGGGCGCTGTATATTGAAACTGGCGCTTGGTCCAAAAAGGCGGCGACAGAAGCCAAGAAGGTCGGCGAGGTTACCGTCATTTCTTCTAAAGACCGGAACTATAGCTACATACCCGATTGCTTCGATCTGGATATTCCGGAGGACACAGACTACATCTATATCTGTGAAAATGAAACTATCCACGGCACTACCTACCAGACACTGCCCAACACCAAGGGTCATATTCTGGTGTCCGACCAGTCTTCTATGTTCCTGTCCAAGCCTTGCAATGTTTCTGACTATGGCATTATCTATGCCGGCGTGCAGAAAAATGTAGGTCCTGCCGGTATGGCGGTGGTCATCATCCGGGAGGATCTGATTCGGGAGGATGTGGAAAAGCTGCCTGTTTACCTGCAGTATAAGACCCACGCGGACTCCGGCTCTATGTACAACACCCCCAACTGCTGGGCGATTTATTGCTGCGGCAAGGTGTTCAAGCACCTGAAAAAGCTGGGCGGTCTGGAGGCGGTCAATCAGCGCAACATCGAAAAGGCCAAGGTGCTGTACGATTTCCTGGATAGCTCCAAAATGTTTAACGGCACGGTGGACAAGGAAGTGCGTAGCCTAATGAATGTTCCCTTTGTTACCGAGTCCAAAGAATTGGATGCCCAAGTGGTAGCTGCAACCAAGGCAGCAGGCTTTGATAACCTGAAGGGTCATAAGTCTGTAGGCGGTCTGCGAGCTTCGATCTACAACGCAATGCCCAAAGAGGGTGTAGAAGCATTGGTGGCATTTTTGCAGAAATTTGAAGCAGAGTACAGAGGATAAGCGATGGCAATTGTAAGAGCATTTCGTGCAGTCCGTCCCACACCGGAGCTCGCCTCCCAGGTGGCGGCGCTGCCCTATGATGTAATGAGCAGCGATGAAGCCCGGCGCATGGTGGAGGGCAATCCCTATTCCTTCCTTCACGTGGACAAAGCAGAAATTGATTTAGACCCAGCTGTTGACTTGTATGACAAGAGGGTCTATGAAAAAGCCCGGGATAATTTGAATGAAATGATCCAAAAGGGCGTGCTTATTCAGGATGCAGCCCCTTGCCTGTATATCTACAAGCAGGTGATGCAAGGACGTGCCCAAATCGGCATTGTGGCTTGCACCTCCATTGACGAGTATATGAATAATGTGATCCGCAAGCACGAGTTGACTCGCGCCGATAAGGAGCAGGACCGGATCAACCACGTGGATTACTGCGATGCCAACACCGGCCCGATTTTCCTGACCTACCGGGCAAAGGAGGAAATTAACCATCTGGTTGCGCAGGCAATGGAAAAGCCTCCGGTGTACGATTTTGTCAGTGAAGATGGCATAGGGCATACGGTATATGTAGTAGATGACGAAGCGACTGTGCAGGCAATCTGCCAGAGCTTTGCCGATATTCCCAATTTGTACATTGCTGACGGACACCATCGCTCTGCTTCTGCAGTCCGGGTGGGTGTCAAGCGCCGACAGGAAAATCCCGGCTATAACGGAACAGAGGAATTTAACTACTTTTTGTCTGTGCTGTTCCCGGATGACCAGCTGTACATTATGGACTATAACCGGGTGGTTAAGGATTTGAACGGTCTGGACGAAGCAGCGTTTATGAATGCGGTTTCCCAAAAGTTCACCGTTATACCCTATGAAAACGCCGGTGTGCTGAAGCCGGAAAAAAAGCATACCTACGGTATGTACCTGAATAAAAAGTGGTACTTACTGGAGGCAAAAGAGGGGACTTATGACCCTGCCGACCCGGTGGCGCAGCTGGATGTGTCCATTTTGCAAAATAACCTGCTGCAGCCGATTTTGGGCATTGGCGATCCCCGTACCGACAAGCGGATTGACTTTGTCGGCGGAATCCGGGGTCTGCAAACGCTGGCTGACCGGGTAGATGCCGGTGAAATGGCGGTCGCTTTTTCTATGTATCCGACCACAATGGAAGACCTGATGAACATTGCCGATGCCGGCGCAATTATGCCGCCCAAATCCACTTGGTTTGAGCCGAAGCTGCGCAGCGGTTTGTTTATCCATAAATTATCCGATTGATGAACCGGGGTGGATGTTTCCACCCCGGATTTTTATTGAAGCGATTTCAATCGCTGGTTGAATTTATCAAGAAAACAACCAGAAAAATATTGATTTTTTTGTCAAATGTCGTATAATAATAGACGAGGTGAGGGCTTATGGCAGATATCAACCAAATTGGCAGAAACATTCGGCTGCTACGGGAGAAGAAGGGACTGACCCAACGGGCGCTGGCAGATGGCGTGCTGGTCAGCTTCCAGGCAATCAGCGCCTGGGAACGGGGATTAAGTGTTCCGGATCTGGAAAACGCGGTGCGCCTTGCCCAGTTTTTCGGTGTGTCAGTGGATACACTGCTCAATTCTGCAGAACAGGCTTATTTTGTAGGCATCGATGGCGACAGCACCAAGACCGAAATGGTCCTGTTTGAAAAGAACGGCACGGTCAAACGGGTAGAGCGGCTGCCCGGCGCCAATCCCAACGACCGGGATCTGGATTATAGTGTGGCGCTGTTGACCCGGGGACTGGAACAGTTGCTGGGCAACCTTGTGCCTGTAGCTATTTTTGCCGGTATTGCCGGTACCTCACAGGAAAATTACCGCAAAGCCATCGCTGCCCGGCTGGCAGACCGGTTTCACACTCAGGTTTATGTGGATTGGGATGCGGCAAATGTGTTGTCTATGGGAACAGATCCGGAAAATTCCGTGGCGGTGGTCTGCGGCACCGGCTCTTGCGTCTTTGTCCGCAAGGGAAGCAAACAGTATCATTACGGCGGCTGGGGACAGCTTTTTGACCAGGCTGGCTCTGCCTATGATGTGGGTAAAGATGCCATCCGCTGCACTCTAGCGGCGGAGGATGGTCTGATTGCCCATAACAGCCTGACCCGGCGTATGCTGGATGCCCTCGGTGGCAGCGCCTTTGATAATATTTCCAATATCTATAAAAAGGGTAGTCCTTATATTGCCGGTTTTGCCCAGGTGGTCCTGCAGGCGGCAGAGGCTGGGGACGACTGCGCCAAACAAATCTTGCAGGAAAATGCTAAGCGATTGGCTTTGCTCATTCAAACAGCAGTAGAGCGCCACGGAAAACCCAGTCAGGTTGTGGCAGCGGGGCATTTTCTAAAAGAGGAGGCGTTCCGCAGGCTTGTGCAGAAGGCAGCAGGCGTAGAGCTGACGGTGCAGGAGCTGCCACCGGTGTACGGTGCCTGCGTGGAAGCTCTGCGCTCCCAAAATATATCGGTAACCGAAGAATTTCACCAGAATTTCCAGGAGAGCTACCGAATGCTGTAAATAAAAGACGCACTGTTTCATACAGTGCGTCTTTTTGACTTCCCGTGGCTTTGCCCCTTGCAAAAAACCGAAATATATGGTACTGTATATGTGTATTAAAAATATGGAGGATGCAAAAATGAAACGTATTGCAGTTTTACTTTTGGCGCTTGTACTTATTATGGCGGCAGTCCCCAGCGTATTTGCCTCGGATGAGGTGGATTTTGGCGAATTAAACGGCGAGCTGACCCGAATTACCAGCCAACAGTTGTCTGATGGTTGTAATGCGGTTTTGGAAGCGGGAGATGCCGACGGTAATTTCTACCTGTGGCAGTCAACTATGACCGGTCAGCTGGTTGTTGGTTTGGAAAACAAAACTGCTGACACGCAGGTTGCTTTTAAGCTGAGCATCCGTGGCAGCAGTGAGACTGTTGACAGCGTGAATGATATGGCAGTTTTGCCGGTAAAGACCGGGGACTATGTGGTTATTCAGGTATACGAAACTTCCGCAAAGGCAGCAGAGGCTATGTTCAGCGGTCTGTCTGCGATTTTGCTGGACGATTATTGGCAATGGAATGCCAGCAAAACAGAAGCAACGGTTGAATTGCAGAATATGCCCACCGGCGTATATCTGTTTGTGTCCTACGAGATTGCAGATATGCGCATCAGCTTAGATAACAGCGCATTGCTCTTTGACACAGTTCCGCTTGCCAATAACGCCTTGCTGATTGCTGTTGTCAATGATGAGGGAGCGCCGGTTACATTTACCATGAAGGCAACTGCCCAGGCACCGATGAAAGAGGGCTGGAATGAGATTGCCGGCAAGTGGTACTTTGTTGAAAAAGGTCAGCTTGTAAAAAATAGTTGGCGGAAAGACTCCAAGGGTTGGGTTTATCTTGGTGAAGATGGCGCAATGGCCACGGAAGCTTGGGTTAAAGATTCCAAGGGCTTTGTCTATGTTGGCACCAACGG
>JAZSRR010000124.1:0-4587 GCA_045538605.1 Faecousia sp. | reverse complement strand
GAGTTGCCAATTTGTCTTCCTAAGACCGCTGGCCTCCGACTTGGGCCGTACCGGAGCCGGTTTTCCAGCTGCTGTCGTTTCACATCACGCAGCACCTTCACCACGGAGGCAGCAAGGGTGATGGAACGGCTTTTGCTGTTCTTTGTGGGGACCATTTGATACTGTCCACCGCTGCCACGGATCAGCTGCAGCTGTTTGTCTACCGTGATCGTGCCTTTGGTGAGGTCTACGCAGTCCCACAGCAAGCCCAGGGCTTCACCTTCACGCATTCCGGTGAACAGGGTAACGGTGAACAGATCGCCGAATTGGTGGTCTTGGATGGCCTTCAGGAATGCTGTGATCATATCCTCGTCCAGGGGCTTTAATTCTTTGCGGATCGCCCGGGGCAGGATGCAGGAATCTGCCGGGTTGGTTTTGATATATCCGTTGGATACTGCCTGCTGCAGGGCCTTGTGGAGTATTCCGTGAATGTTCCTTATGGTTTTGGGTGCTAGTCCCTCTTTGCCGTTCTGGGGCTTGCTGATGGCGTTGTAGAAGCTTTGCACGGTGTGAGGGGAGAGGGTTTCCAGCTTAACAGCTCCCAGCCCTGGCTTGATCCTAGACTTGACAACGCCCTTATAAAGGTCAACTGTTCGGGGCTTCACGGCTCCCAGGTATTCCGCGGTCCAGATGTCCAACCACTGCCCTACGGTCATCCTGCTGGGTGCTGAATACGTCCCTGCATCGATGGCAGCGGTGGCTGCCTTCAGCTTCTGTGCAACTTCCTTTTGTGTCTTGCCGGTGATGCTGCGCTGAATCTGCTTACCGGTACCAGGATCTCGGCCAGATGTATAGCGGGCCTCCCAGTAGGTGTACTCTTTACCATTGCGGGCAATAGTCTTCTTCCGGATCGTGCCGGTGCCGGCTGCTGCTTTTCTTGCCATTTTTTTCTTGCCTTTCCGGGGCAAGTCTGCTATAATAAAAGGGCAGACTACCCCTATCGTGATGGGTGGGTGTTTTCTGTATCGCCGCCACAGTGGTTGCCGCCGCTGTGGTGGTTTTTTATGTTGCTTTTTTAGGAATACTGTGGTATGCTGTCTGTGGCACTACCAGTAACGGTAGGCGGTTTCCCCCTCTTCGGGGGTACTTCTTGCCCCCAATCGTACGAAAGGGGGTGGTCGATATGCTTACATGGCAGGACTTATTACAGTTTAGCTTGTTCCTTATCGCACTTATCTCCCTGGTTATCCAGGCAAAAGATAAAAAGAAGTAACCGCCCTGTCCTGACAAAACAAGCGGTTACTTCTTTGTAACTGTCCGGGGGACCGTCTACCGGTAGTGCCCTCGTTTATTATAGTATAACCGCTTTGTAGAAATTTGTCAAATTTTTTTGTAGTTTTATGAAGAATTGTGAGGAATTTTGTAGATTGTCGCTCCAGGTTAGTCCTGGGGCGGTTCTTTTTTATATTTGGGAATCTCGGTCAGCTCTTCGACACGCTCGACGGCTTTGGACTGGCCTTCGTCGTTGAGTTTGCCAAAAGCAGAAAGAAGCGACTGCTCTGCGGTACCTTTATATGCAGCCCAGGCTCCTGCTTTGATTTCGGCCAACTCTTCGTGACTGTATTGCTCCGGCTTGAAAATCTGATCATCGAATCCGATAAGATAAGTCGGAGTAACGCCTAGTTTGTCAGCCAAGATCTGCACAGTGTCAGCCCGTACCCTTTCGCTATCTCTCTTAATGATCGAGTATAGAGTATTTACCGGGATGTCTGTTAATTCCGCAAGTTGTTTAATCGTAATTTTGCGTTCTTTGATAAGCTCCTTAATTTTAGTTCCAACTCCCACGCCTATCACCTCCGCACTAATTAAAGCACAGATTGGTGCGTTTTGCAAGTATTTTTTTGTTTTTTTAATTTCACTACTTGACAAACGCCCTAATTAGTGCTTTAATTAAGGCATAACAAGTGCAAACGCACTAAAAGGAGGTGGCGGAATGAACATTAGCAAACAGAAGATCCAGTATCTCATGGCAGGAAAGAAAATGACCATGACTAGTTTAGCGGCAGCAAGCGGTATGTCTAGGCAGCAGTTAAGCGTTATCGTGGCAAAGGAGACATGTACCCCGGTCAGTGCGGGAAAGATCGCTGAAGGTCTGGGCGTACCTGTAACCGAAATCGTAAAGGAGGAGTAATTATGTCAGCAGTCGAAAGTTTAACCATGAGCGTAGAGGAAGCCGCCCAGCAGCTGGGGATATGTACTAAGATCGCATACCAGTTGACCCACCGGGCAGACTTCCCAACAATCAAGATCGGACGGCGTACCCGGGTGTCTCGTGAAGGTCTCCGGGAATGGGTGCGCAGCCAGGAACAGAACAGAGTGGAGGTAACACAATGATAACAGAAATCAAGATCCCTGTCCGGGTTTACCCGGTAACACTGAAAGATACTCGCACCGGCAAGGTTAAGAAAGATGAAATCGTTCTGGAAAAAAGTCGCCTTCAGGCCGGTGCATTGTTTGACCTGGGCGACGAAGATATTATCTACCGTATCTACAACCGACAGGGCTATCGGGTAATGGAGATCGAAAAGCCTCAAAAGGTCGAACTGACAATTGACCTTAGAAAGGCCTATTACCTACAGATATTGCGAGCTGATCAGGAGGTTGAGCCCTGTGACGCAGAATAACGATGCACTTTCTTACCTGATGGAAAATGGCCTGAGCTCGGACGAGATTTCCCGTTACCTGAGTGATGGCATAACCATGGACGAACTGGTTGCAGCGGTGCAAGGTCTTACTTCCCGCCGTGAGGCAGTTAATTCCGACGCTCAGAGCGTAAAGCCTGCGGATTTTTCGGACGCAGGCAACGCAGAGATTTTTGTTCGGGAGTATTCCTCTTATTTGATATTTGTGGATTCTATGGGCTGGCTCTTTTGGGATGGCAAGCGATGGGAACGAAGCGAACATAAAGCGTTGATGCTGGCTCTGGAATTTTCTGAGCGAATGCGGATAGAAGCTATGGAGGAGTATACAACGGCCTTGCACAAAGAAGCAGCGGTAAAGGCCAACAACCCCGATGGGGGTGAAGATGTAAAAAAAGCCGCAGAAGCAACCAAACAGGCAAAGGCATACCTCTCCCATGCTAATATCACTCGGCGAGCTGCCCGAATCAAAGCAATCCTAGATTTAAGCAAGCCCGGCTTACACATGCCCGGCAGCGCAATGGATGCCATTCCTGCAGAACTGAATACCCAGGACGGCATTATTGACCTTGTTACAGGTGAACGAAAATATCACCGGCAGGCAAGTTACTGCACCATGATTACAGCTGAAGGAGAGGATGCAGACGGAGCTGCGGAGGACTGGCAAACTTTCCTTGATGTGATTACCTGCAATAACAAGGAATTAAAGGATTTTCTGCAAATGGTTGTCGGTATGGCTCTGTTTGGAAAGGTTTACCATGAGGGAATTGTCTTTGCTGTGGGAGATGGCAGAAACGGCAAGAGCACCTTTTTCAATGCCGTGGGCGCTGTCCTGGGCGATTATACCGGGTATATCAATATCGATGTGATTACAACCAGGGGATCTAATGACAAAGCATCTCTTGCCACACTCCGGGGTAAGCGCATGGTGATCGCCGGTGAGCTGGAAGAAGGCCGCCGTCTGTCCGCTGCAACGGTGAAGAAGTTGGCCAGTACTGACCCCTTTCAGGTGGAAGAAAAATACAAACAGCCGGAGATCATAAAACCTTCACACACGCTGTTTCTGTTTACAAACCACTTACCCCGAGTTGGTTCCACAGATTCGGGCACATGGCGCAGAATACTTAATGTTCCATTTAATGCAGTCATTGACCCAAAACAATCCGTTCAGAATTTCGGAGATATTCTCGCAAAAAATGCAGGCGGTGCCATTCTTGCTTGGGCTGTGGAGGGTGCTCAGCGGTTCGCTGCCAACAGTTTTCACCTGGATATTCCCCAATGCGTCAAGGATGCAACAGAGAAATACCGGCAGAGTGAACACTGGTTAAAGAACTTCATTGAGGAGTTCTGCGAAGTTGGCCCGAATTTCCGGGTGCAGGCAAGTATCTTATATGCAGAATATAGGACATGGGCAGGAAATGCAGGGGAGTATATACGATGCGAAAAAGAATTCGCTGCTGAAATGGATAGGCTTGGGTACTTAAGTATAAGGCCCAAAAACAAAAAACATTATGTAGGTCTTAAATTGCAACTTGAAGAATTGATGGGGTTAAGCAAGGTTAGGGCAGTGTAGCAACTTTTTCCATATACAATTATTTTCTGCTTATGCGAACTTTAGTATTTAGGTCTAACCCACCTTAACCCAAAAAAGAAAGGATTGGTACAAATGTATCACTTTAGACGATGCCCAATTTGTAGGGCGTATTTAGATCCGGGAGAGATATGCGACTGCCAGGACAAAGAAACCGCCCCCAGTGCAGCGAACACTGAAGGCGGCCCAAAGGTGGAAATAGGTTTACCGACCAACATTTCCACTCCTATTGTACACCATAACGAAGGAGGAAATCAAGAATGAAATTGACGGAAAACATTGATGCCCAAATTTCTGCCTTTGAGCAAGAAAGAGGGA
>JAZSRR010000066.1:0-15345 GCA_045538605.1 Faecousia sp. | reverse complement strand
CGGTGCTGCTCCAGAAAATCCTCCGGCAGACCCTTGGTCTCCTTGCCGAAGAACAGGTAGCAGCCATCCTCAAAATTTGCCTCGGTGTAGCACCGGGGGGCTTTGGTGGAAAGACACCACATTTGCTTCACATCGTTTTTCTGAAAGAAATCTGCGAGATTTTCATAATCGAAAACCTCCACCAGATTCCAGTAATCCAGACCGGCGCGCTTGACCGCTTTTTCAGAGATGTCAAAGCCCAGAGGGCGGATCAGATGCAGCCTTGCGCCGGTGGCGGCGCAGGTGCGGGCGATGTTACCGCAGTTTTGGGGGATTTCCGGTTCTACCAAAACAATATTCAGCACGGAAGCCTCACACCCCAAATTCATAGTCGATGTCTATTGTATGACAAAACGGGAGTAAAATCAATCAAAATTTCAGGATTTTTTTCAATTTTTCTTAGAATTTCCATAAACTACTTCAAAAAGTCTCCGATTTTGTGAAAAATTACGAACGCCACAGGGGAAAAGCGGTTTTTCCCTCCGGTAGTCATTGACTTTTTTTCGTATTTGTGAGAAAATAAGGCGATTATAAATGAGTAAGGGGATAGGTAATATGTTCCAATCCAGAACCAATACCTGCGGCGAGCTGCGGCTGTGCGATGCAGGAAAACAGGTAACCCTGGCCGGCTGGCTGGAAAATGTCCGGGAGGTAGGCGCAAACTTTGCATTCTTGGTCCTCCGGGATTATTACGGCACAACCCAGGTGGTTGTGGAAACCGAGGAAATGATGCGCATCATCAAGGGTATCAACAAGGAAACCACCTTGCAGGTTACCGGCACTGTCCGGGAGCGGGAGAGCAAAAATCCCAAGCAGGCCACCGGCGAAGTGGAGGTCGTTCCTTCCGAGATTAAGATTTTGGGCAAATGCCGGCATAACCAGCTGCCCTTTGAAATCAATAAAAGTAAGGACGCAGACGAAAACACCCGGCTAAAGTACCGGTATCTGGATCTGCGTAATCCGGCTGTGAAGCAGAATATCGTTCTGCGCTGCCAGGTGGTATCTGCTCTGCGGGCAGCCATGACCCAAAAGGGCTTTTTGGAGATCACCACGCCTATCCTGACCGCCTCCTCTCCGGAGGGCGCCCGGGACTATCTGGTGCCGGCGCGAAATCATCCCGGCAAGTTCTATGCGCTGCCCCAAGCGCCCCAGCAGTTTAAGCAGCTTTTGATGACCTCCGGCTTTGATAAGTATTTCCAGATCGCCCCCTGCTTCCGGGATGAGGATGCCCGGGCAGACCGGACCCCCGGTGAGTTCTACCAGCTGGATATGGAAATGGCTTTTGCCTCTCAGGACGATGTGCTGGAGACGCTGGAAGATGTACTGCAGCCCCTGTTCTGCCAGTTTGGCAAATACTCCCGTGTTTCTCAAGCGCCCTTCCGCCGGATTCCCTTTAATGAAGCGATGGAGCGCTATGGCTCTGACAAGCCGGATCTGCGAATTGATCTGGAAATTCAGGATATTACCGATGCGGTTTCCGGCAGTGAGTTTGGTCCTTTCCAGAATGCGGTCGTGAAGGCCGTCAAGGTTGACGATTTCGACCAGGGCAGAAAGTGGATCGATAAGCTGTTAAACGATGTGGAAGTCCAGACCGGTAACAAGTGCTGCTGGTTTAAGATGGACGAAGCCGGTGAGCTCACCGGCGGCATTTCCAAGTTCCTGACAGAGCAGAAGGCAGCTTTGACTGAAAAGCTTGACTTGAAGCCCGGCAGCTTTGTGTGTATGGCAGCAGGCAAAAAGACTGCCGCCCAGAAAACCGCCGGTGTCATCCGGAATATGATGGGTAAGCGCATCCCCGGCCACTTCGACGAAGAGCAGTACGCAATGTGCTGGATCGTGGATTTCCCCATGTATGAAATGGGCGAAGAATCCGGCGAGCTGGAATTCTGCCACAATCCCTTCTCTATGCCCCAGGGCGGTATGCAGACCCTGCTGGATGCCGAGGGCGATACTGAAAAGCTCTTGGCTATCAATGCCGATCAGTATGACCTGGTTATCAATGGCTATGAGTCTGCCTCCGGCGCGGTGCGAAACCACGATCCGGAGATTATGGTCAAGGCCTTCCAGATGGTTGGCTTAGGCGAAGAGGATGTGAAAGCCAAGTTCCCGGCAATGTACAATGCCTTTACCTATGGCGCGCCTCCCCACGCCGGCGCAGCCCCCGGTATTGACCGTTTGGTTATGCTGCTGTGCGGCGAGGAGAGCATCCGGGAGGTTATCACCTTCCCCATGAACAAGACTGCTCAGGATCTGATGATGGACGCGCCCACCACTGTCTCCCAGAAGCAGCTGGACGATGTGCATATCCTGATCAACGAAAGCCACCTGCAGTAAGAAAGGAAAACCACCCGCGAGGTAGCCAGATGAAACAAAAGCTGAAAAAGATAGTGCAGTTTTTCTTAAATCCCCGGCTGCTGGTTTGTATTGCGGTGGCTTGGATGATCACAAACGGCTGGTCTTATGTGCTGTTTGCTTTCGGCACTTACTTTGAAATCAGCTGGATGATCGGGATCTCCGGCGCATATCTGGCGTTTTTGTGGCTGCCCATCTCTCCGGAAAAGGTGGTTACCTGTGCCATTGCCTTGGCACTTCTGAAATGGCTGTTTCCCAAGGACGAAAAAACCCTTGCGGTGTTGCAGAATATGTACCGCAAAGCCAAAAGCGCTATACAGAAAAGAAAACAAGAAAAAAAGGATGGTTGAGCATTTGCTCAACCATCCTTTCTCTTTGCGTTTTATTCGGAAAGATCTATGCGGATATCCCCGGTGTCGGTGGTAATCTCGCAAATGCCGGGGTATATCGTGGAGGTTGCCAGAAGCTCCCCGGTGGAAGAATATACCATTGTGGTTGTTGGCTCACTAGACGAGGCGGGAACACGGATATCTCCTGTGTTGGTATGCGTAAAAAATTGGTGCTTGGAAAGCAGTGTTCCCGTCACATCACCGGTGCCGGTTTTTACTTTCATATACCTGGCATTGAAGCGATTAAAAATCACATCGCCGGTGCCGGTCTTTGCCAGCAATTGTTTCGACGCGCCGCCTGTATATAGGCGGATATCTCCGGTAGTGGTTTTTGCGTCCAGGTTATTGCAAAGCGTATCCTTCACGGTGATATTTCCGGTGGAAACCTCTAAGGAAAGGGTGTCGACCCAACTGCCCAGCCACCGTATGTCGCCGGTAGAAGTCCGGATATCTGCCCAGTCAAAATGAAAATCTTTGGCTACTTTTACGTCCGCGGTACTGCAGGTAATGGCAAGCTCCTCATATACCTCCTCGGGCAGCCACAGGGTGATACTGTGGTAATCTGCAAAACGAACGCCGATATGCTCGTACCACTTTCTGTCATCCTGGGTGGTGATGGTCAGAGCACCCTCTTCCACGGAAACCTTATGGAAATAGTTCACCTCTTCCAGACACCACACCTGACAGGTGCCGTCTTTGGACAGAGCAAGCTCCACATTGCTGATGTCCGTGTCAATGGAGATTTTGGTAAAATCTTCGTCTATATTGTGGATATTGGCGGTTAGCTGCTGAGCGCTCAGCTTGGTAAAATCAAAGTCGGCATCCCAAAGTCCCACCGTACCCAGCACAAGACCGGCAGCAATCAGAATAACGGCAAGCAGAATAATTTTCGATTTTTTCATAGTTCCTTCCCCCTTCTGATTGATTTCTTCACAGCATCAACGCACATTTTCATAAGGGCGTTGCTGCCCATAAAGCATAGGATCGCAAGTCCGCCGCAAACAAGGCCGCAGCCAAGAATAAAGGCAGCGCCTGCCCAGTTCCGCTGCGCCAGATACGCCAAAGTACACAAAACACCACCCACGCCACCGGCGGCAAGAGCTGCATCCACGGCGTAAATGGTCGCAACCAGGGAAATGATCACTGCTGCAGCCGCCACTAACAATGAAAACCATACGGGAAAGCCCAAGATCAGCAGCACGATTTCCCAAGCCTTCATTTTCCGCCGGACAGTTTGGGGCAGCAAGGGCTCTGCGATTTCTTCCACAGGACCAATCTCCGCAACTGCCTCTTCTTCGGAAAGACCTTCTTCCATACGGTCTTCGATCATTTCTCTGTAATATTCCAAAGTGTGCTGAAGATCTTCCTCCGGAAGTCCCTTCAGCCGCTTTTGGAGTTCGGTTAAAAAGGTATTCTTATCCATGGTCATCCTCCTTTACCACAAAATCATAGATCGCAAGGATCTGCCTCCATTCCTCCCGGAAATCGGCAATTCTTGCCAGTCCTTTTTCGGTAATGCGGTAGTATTTCCGCAGTCTGCCGTTATGCTCGGCAGAGCGGACGGTCAGCAGCTCCGAAGCTTCCAGCCGCCGCAAAATGGGATACAGGGTGGACTCAGAGATTTCCACATAAGGCTTCATATCCTTAATGATCTGATAGCCGTAGGAATCCTTATTCTTAATGGCGGCAAGGACGCAAATGTCCAACAGTCCGCGTTTGAGCTGAATATCCATAAAATACCTCCTCTCGCATAATACTATACAACGCATAGTATTAAATGTCAAGAAAATTATTCTATAAAAAATCAGCTATCCGGGTGGATAGCTGATTTTTGATTATTCAATGCGGAACTTCATAAACAGTTCTTCCACATACCGGGTGATGTTTTCCGGCAGGTAGGCGTAGCTGGTGCCGTTTTTCAGAATTTCCGCGTCCGGATATACCACCGGGTTTTCTGCCAGCTCCGGATCCATATAGTCCTTAGCACCCTCGATGGGGGAGCCGTAACAGATATAGTCCATATTGGCGCCGGAAATTTCCGGGGAGCTGAGGAAATTGATAAACAGCTCGGCTTCCTTCTTGTTTTCCGCGCAGTTGGGAACGCACATGGCGTCGATAAACAGGTTGAAGCCCTGATTTTCCGGCAGATAAAACTGCAGATTGGGGTTGTTTCCCATCATCATCATACAGTCGCCGGCGTAGTATGCGCCGATCCAGGCGTTTTCACCTTCCATATCGGCGTAGATCTGGTCCATTACATATTTCCGGACCACAGGCCGCTGGGCGGAAAGCTCCTGGGCGCACTGCTGAAGCAGCGCTTCATCGGTGGTGTTTACATCGATTCCCAGCTTGTATTGGGCAATACCAAAGGCGTCCCGGGAGTTATCGAACATCAGAATTTTCTTTGCGTATTTTTCGTTCCACAAAAGCTCCCAGCCGGTAACATCCGCTTCATCCACATATTTGGTGTTGTAGATGATGCCAACTGTACCCCAGGTGTAGGGGACGGAGTAGCGATTGTCCGGGTCGTAGGCAGTGTTTTTGAAATTCTCCTGGACGAATTGGTAGTTGGGGATATTGTCAAAATCCAGCTCTAAAAGCATATCCTCTTTGATCATCCGGGCGATCATATAGTCCGAGGGGATGATCACATCCACTGTCAGTCCGCCGCCTTTAAGCTTGGAATACAAGGTCTCATTGGAGTCGTAGGTGGAGTAGTTGACATCGATATGGGGATAGGCCTCCTCAAAAGCCTTGACGATATCCAGTGTGCCGTCGCTGCCGTCGGCAATGTTCTGACCCCAGTTCATCACATTTAAGGTAACGGTTTTCTGCCGGTTACCAAAGCCCAGCCACACACAGCCGCCAATCAGGACGATTGCGCAAACAGCAGCGCAGACTCTTCGGAAAATGCGCATTGCCGGCCGGTCGTTTTTTACATAGGTCTCCCGCTTTTTCCGCTCTGTGCGGATCTGCAGCAGGTTCATGGTAACCATCAGGGCAAAAATCAGCACAAACAGCAAGGTAAACATGGCGTAGACCTTGGGGTGAATGGGTTTTTTGGTGTAAGAGTAGATCTCCACAGGCAGGGTTACGAAGCCGGAGCCGGTAACAAAATAGCTGATGACAAAGTCATCCAGACTCATAGTAAACGCCATAATGGCGCCGGAAACGATACCGGGCATAATCTCGTGGAGGGTTACCTTAAAGAAGGACTGTACCGGGGTGCAGCCTAAGTCCATAGCCGCATCGGTCAGCGCTGGGTTCATCTGCTGCAGCTTGGGCATCACATTCAAAATGATGTAGGGCAGGCTGAAGGTGATGTGGGCCAAAAGCAGTGTCCAGAAATTGAGGCTTTCTTTTTGCCCCAGCAGATTGCTGCCTAAAAACACAAATAAAAGCGAAAGGGAAATACCTGTAACAATATCCGGATTGGTCATGGGGATATTGGTCAGGCTCATAATGACTTTTCGCATCCGGGGCTTGAGGTTGTAGATACCCACAGAGGCAAACGTGCCGAAAGCGGTGGCGATTGCCGTGGACAAAACCGCAATCAAAAGGGAATTTCCCAAAAGTCCCAATAAATCCTGATCCTTAAACAGCTCGGCGTACTGGTTTAAGGTAAAGCCTTCAAACACCGATAAATTTTTGCCGGTGTTAAAGGAGGCTACCACCAGAACTGCCATAGGGATATACAGGAAAATAAAAATCAGGACTGTCAGCAGGCGGGTCGTCTTTTTCATACCACCACACCGCCTTCCTCATCGCCGCCGAAGCGGTTCATAAGGCCGGTGCAAACCAAAACCAGAAGCATCAGCACCAGAGAAAGTGCTGCGCCCAGGTGGGGGTTATTGCCGGACTTAAACTGCCGTTCAATAATGTCGCCGATGAGCATTGTTTCGGTGCCGCCCAGCTTCTGGGAAATATAGAAGGTGGACACCGCCGGCACAAACACCATCGTAAGACCGGAGAGAATACCGGGGGTGGAAAGGGGCAAAATAACCCGGGCAAACACCTGCTTGCCGTTACAACCCAGATCCTCTGCCGCTTCGATCAGCCGGTGGTCGATTTTTACGATCACCGCGTAAAGAGGCAAGATCATATAGGGCAGGTAGTTATACACCATACCCAGCACCACAGCGCCGGGAGTGCCGATCAGCTCCAGAGCCGGCAGGCTGAGCTTTACAAGCAGGCTGTTGATAATGCCGTTGGTTTCCAAAATACCGACCCAAGCCAAGGTGCGGAGCAAAAAGCTCATACACATCGGAAGCATAGTCAGCATATACAGAAATTTCTGGGTCAGGGGCTTCTGGTGGGCGATAAAATACGCAACCGGATACCCCAGAAGCAGACAGATAAAGGCAGAAATCAAAGCATAGCCAACGGAAATGCCCAGCGTGGGCAGGTACAGACTTAAATTCTGCAGATTGCCCAAAGTAAACGCGCCGGTATCCGCATCCGTCAGGGCATAGTACGCCACCACCCCCAGGGGGATGAGGGTGAACAGCACCATAAACAGGATGTAGGGCCCACTGAGGAGCAAAGACTTATTCTTCTTCATCGTCGGCATCCTCCGCCAGCTCGTCATACTCAGCAGAGTAGGAGCTGTAATCACCAAACATACCGGAATATTCGCTCTTGCGCATAACGTGAATATCTTCCGGGTTCAGCCGAATGCCTACCGTAGTGCCTTCACTTTGGTAGTCGGTGGTCTGAATAAGCCACTTAAAGCCTTTGAAATCCACAATAATATCGTAGTTCAGACCCTTGAAAGTAACGCTGGTAACCGTGCCGGTCAGGTGGCCTTCTTCCGGGGGGACAAAGTCGATGTCCTCCGGACGGATCACCACATCTACCGGCTCATTGGGCGCAAAGCCTGCGTCCAGACACTGGAAGGTCCGGCCAAAGAACTTTACCTTATAGTCAGCAAGCATCACGCCGTCGAGAATGTTACTCTCGCCGATGAAATCCGCCACAAAGGCGTTTTTCGGTTCATTATAAATATCCTCAGGTCTGCCGATCTGCTGAATGCGGCCCTTATCCATAACCACCACGGTATCGGACATAGAAAGGGCTTCCTCCTGGTCGTGGGTTACGTAGATAAAGGTAATGCCCATAGCCTGTTGAATCCGCTTCAGCTCATTTTGCATATCCTTTTTCAGCCGCAGATCCAGCGCTGCCAAAGGCTCATCCAAAAGCAGCACCTTGGGTCGGTTTACCAGCGCTCTTGCGATGGCGACCCGCTGTTGCTGACCGCCGGAAAGAGAATCGATCCGCCGGTGCTCATAGCCCTTCAGACCCACGATGCTCAGGATATCCTGAACCCGTTCGTGGATCTCTGCTTTGCTTAGCTTTGCCACCTTCAGACCGAACGCAATGTTGCCGTACACATCCAGGTGGGGGAACAGGGCATACCGCTGGAAAACGGTGTAGATCTGCCGCTGATAAGCCGGCACATCATTGATGCACTTTCCGTCAAAAAGTACCTTGCCGGAGGTGGGGTTCAAGAAACCGCCGATGATCCGCAGCGTGGTGGTTTTGCCGCAGCCGGAGGGGCCCAGCAGTGTGAGGAATTCCTGGTCATTAAAATAGAGGTTGATACCGTCAAGTACCTTTTCTCCGTCGAACTCCATAACAAGATCCTGGAGTTTGATCAGTTCTTTGGACATTATCCTCCCCCGTTTCTTTTTATAAATTTTGTCAGATTTTGATACTATAACATATACCCTAAAATCCCCCCTTTGTCAATGAAATTTTCACGGGACGAGCCGGGTATTTTTTGACAGTTTTCATTGACATTTTTCTGCCTTAGGGGTAAAATAAAAATAATTGTGAAACAAAAGGGGGTATCATCTGTGGATGCTGGCAGTAGCGGCAATATACCGGGTCGAAGTAGAATACAGCATCTGTGCAGATGCTGATACCGTTCCCCGGTGTTTTGCCTTTTCAAAAGGTTGAAAAGGAGGAAACACGATGACAGAACGCTTTGAGATCGTGGAAAAGACGATCCTTTCTATGCTGGAAGAAAAAAAGTACGCGGTTTTGCGGGATGTGCTGAATGCCATGAACCCCGCCGATATTGCGGAAATTTTTTCTGAGCTGGAGCAGCGGCAGATTCCGCTGTTGTTCCGCCTGCTGCCTAAGGAATTGGCGGCAGAGGCCTTTGCGGAAATGGAGCCGGAAGAACAGGAAGTGCTGATTCAGGGCTTCTCCGATTCCGAGCTGAAAGAGCTGCTGGATGAGCTGTATGATGACGATGCGGCTGACCTGGTAGAGGAAATGCCCGCCAATGTAGTGAAGCGGATCTTGCGGCAGGCAACGCCGGAAATGCGCCGGGCGATCAACCAGATTTTGCGCTATCCGGAAAATTCCGCCGGCTCGATGATGACAACAGAATATGTATCGCTCCGTCCGCAAATGACAGTGGAGGAGAGCATTTTGCGGATCCGCCGGCAGGGCGTGGACAAAGAGACCATCTACACCTGCTATGTGACGGAAGGGCGGAAGCTGGTTGGTCTGGTAACGGTGAAGGACCTGCTGCTTTGTCCGGATGACGAGGCCAAGGTTTCGGATATTATGTTAACCAACCTGATCTCCGTCAATACCCACACCGACCAGGAAGAAGTGGCGCGGATGTTCAGCCGGTATAATTTCCTGGCGCTGCCGGTGGTAGATATGGAAAACCGGATGGTGGGCATCGTTACCTTCGATGACGCCATGGACGTTATGGAAGATGAGGCCACCGAGGATATGGAACTGATGGGCGGTATGCTGCCCAGTGAAAAGACTTATTTGCGTAGCTCTGTGTGGGAGCTTTTCAAAAACCGGATTCCCTGGCTGCTGCTTTTGATGATTTCTGCCACCTTTACCGGAATGATCATCACTTCCTTCGAGGGTGCTTTGGCGGCACAGGCGGCACTGACGGCGTTTATCCCGATGCTGATGGGTACCGGCGGTAACTCCGGCTCTCAGTCCTCAGTTACGGTGATTCGCGCCCTGAGCCTGGGAGAATTGGACTTCGATGACCTGTTCCGGGTCATCTGGAAGGAGATCCGCACTGCGGTTTTGTGCGGTATCGCGCTGGCTGTAGTCTGCTTTGCGAAAATCTGGCTGATAGACCGAATTTTGTTGGGCAATGACCAAATCACTTTGCTTGTCAACGCGGTGGTGTGCCTGGCGCTGGCGGTAACGGTGCTGCTGGCAAAGCTGGTAGGCGCGGTGCTGCCCATCGGAGCAAAGGCGCTGAAATTAGACCCTGCTGTTATGGCAAGTCCCTTCATCACATCCATTGTGGACGCGCTTTCCCTTCTGGTGTATTTTTTGTTCGCCCGACTGCTGCTGGGAGTATAAAGCTGACAAAAGCAGACGGCTTTTGTCAAAGCTTCCTAAAAAATACCCGGTCAAACAGGGTTGACAAGATATAGCGGCTATGATATAATAACCGGGCACTTGAGCAGTGCCCATATCGCGGAGTAGAGCAGTTGGAAGCTCGTCGGGCTCATAACCCGGAGGTCGTAGGTTCGAGTCCTGCCTCCGCAACCAAAGAAATTACCCAGTATCTGTTATGGATACTGGGTTTTTCTTGTGTATATGGTTGTTTTAGGCTTGAAATGTTGGGATATTCCGAGGCGGTCTATTTTGTTTCCCTTTTGTTTTCCCTTATGCGTTTACTGCCTTTATGAATTGATCCAGCTGGGCGGCGCTTTCCTGCTTCATTTTCTCTGTGACATGACCGTACACGTCTAGGGTAAAGGCTGCTGTGGCGTGCCCAAGATTCTCCTGCACGGTCTTTATATCGTTTCCAGATCTGATAGAGGCTACCGCGTAGGAATGCCGGAGATCGTGGAAGCGGGTCTCTGGGCTGCCGATTTGTTCCATGACCTTCTTGAAGGATTTATACACAGAGGATGCAGAGAGATGATGTCCCAACTCGTCAGTAAAGACAAATCCGCTATCCTCCCACAGAGGGCCGTACCGGAGCCGGTTTTCCAGCTGCTGTCGTTTCACATCACGCAGCACCTTCACCACGGAGGCAGCAAGGGTGATCGAACGGCTTTTGCTGTTCTTTGTGGGGACCATTTGATACTGGCCACCGCTGCCACGGATCAGCTGCAGCTGCTTGTCTACCGTGATTGTGCCCTTGGTGAGGTCTACGCAGTCCCACAGCAGACCCAGGGCTTCCCCTTCTCGCATTCCGGTAAACAGGGTCACGGTGAACAGATCGCCAAATTGATGGCCTTGTATGGCCTTCAGGAAGGCTGTGATCATATCTTCATCCAGCGGCTTTAGCCCTCTGCGTACTGGCCGGGGAAGGATACATGAATCTGCTGGGTTGGTTTTGATATATCCATTAGCTACCGCCTGCTGCAGGGCTTTGTGAAGTATTCCGTGGATGTTCTTTACAGTCTTAGGCGCAAGCCCCTCTTTGCTTAGTCCATTATAATAGCTCTGGACAGTATGAGGTGTGAGGGTTTCCAGTTTTACAGCTCCCAGTCCCGGCTTGATCCTGGACTTGGCAACACCCTTGTAGAGGTCAACAGTCCGGGGTTTAACTGCTCCCAGGTATTCAGCGGTCCAGATGTCCAACCACTGCCCTACGGTCATCTTGCTGGGTGCTGAATACGTCCCTGCATCGATGGCAGCGGTGGCGGCCTTCAGTTTTTGGGCAACCTCTTTTTGCGTTTTGCCGGTAATGCTGCGCTGAATCTGCTTGCCGGTGCCTGGATCTCGACCGGTGGTGTATCTTGCCTCCCAGTAGGTGTACTCCTTACCTGCTCTGGTTATGGTCTTCTTGCGGATCGTGCCGGTGCCGGCTGCTGCTTTTCTTGCCATGGTGTTTTCTCCTTTCAGATTGACACCATGGCCCTGAGGTGTTATAATAAAAGGGCGCACTGGTGCCTATGATTTGGTCGTCTTGGTATTTGTGTGTCTGATCCTCTCGGTGTTGGTAGCACCGGGAGGATTTTTATTTAGCTCTGGATGTTGGTAGCATCCGGGGCTTTATTTTTTATACTTGGGGATTTCTGTCAGCTCCTCGACACGCTCGACGGCTTTGGACTGGCCTTCGGGGTTGAGCTTGCACATAGCCGTTACTGCACATTCAATGGGATCTGGAGGAACTATATCAATAACAGGGGCACGCCCGGTCAGTGCTCTTGCGCAGGCGATGGCACGTTTTTGGCCATGTTCATCAAGCTCATTAAAGTATTGGAGCAGATCAAACGTATCATCTTCAGCTGCCTCAGCTTCTTCATCTGTTTGCGCATTATGGTAGCGATTAGTATGAAGCAGTTTGTTGTAACCAGCAAAAAAAGCATTTTGCATATTCTCTGGTATTAACGCAAATGGGCCAAGAGACAAAGCATCTGCGATCTTAAATAACTGGTCTAAGCCAGGTTCTCGTAATCCTAGCTCATATTTGCTTATAGTGGATTTGGTTACCCCCAGAATGGATGCCAACTTTTCCTGACTCATGCCTTTTTCTTTACGTTTTTCTCGGATCTTGTTTCCAAGGTCTTTCATGGACAAGCCTTCCACATACACCACCTCAGCATGAAATATAACACAATGTATCCTGTTTGTCAACATTATTCAAGAAAACACTTGACAAAAGTGTCCAAATAGGATACTATATGAACGGGTAGCCAAATTGGATACAAATAGGAGGTGAGCGAATGAGAATTGACACAAAAAAGATTACGTTGATTCTTGCAGAGCAGGGGTTGACAAAGACTGCGTTTGCAGAGCGTAGCGGTGTGTCCCGGCAAAACATTAGTACAATCCTGGGTCGTGGCACCTGTGAGCCTGCAACAGCTGGCAAACTGGCAAAGGGTCTGGGCGTAGACGTATCGGAAATCATTAAGGAGGATTAAACAGTGTCAAAAATCGAATGTTTAACCATGAGCGTAGAGGAAGCTGCTCAGCAGCTGGGGATCTGCACGAAAATTGCATACCAACTGACCCACCGGGCAGACTTCCCAACAATCAAGATCGGACGGCGCACCAGAGTATCCCGCGAGGGCCTCCGGGAATGGGTGCGCAGCCAGGAACAAAACAGAGTGGAGGTAACACAATGAAATGCACAAAGAGTATCGTTATTACTGCCTATAAGGTCCAGTACGTGGATCTGAGGGAGGAAAAGCCCCGCACACCCAGAGAGGAGACCTACACCATTGATAAGGACTGGGCGGATGCTATGGGGCTGCTGCACCTGGATATAACGGATGCAATCAGGACAAGGTACGAGCGTGCCGGGTACAAGGCCTTCAGCATCGAGAAGATTACTCCTAAGTGTGAGGTTACACTGGATCTGAATAAGCTGTACCAGGAGCAGACTATGCAGGCATGGGGTAGAGCCCACTCCGATTCAAAGCCGGATAACCGGGAGGCTAATGCCTGTGACGTGGAATGAACAATACGTAGCCGGTTCGATTCTGATGGAGGCCGATGCGATCTGTGGACTTGACGAAATCCTGACCGACGTTGACTTCCAGAATGAATATTGCCGGGCAATCTTTGTGGCTGCTAAAGCTATTAAGGACGAGGGTGGCATAATCGATCCTGCTGCAATAATGGCCAGGGCAAGGCAAAACGGTGTTGATATACCGCATCAGTTTGCCGCTGAGCTCATGCAGTGCACGCCAACGGTAAGTAATGTTGGGGAATATGCCAAACGTGTGGTAGAGGATGCCCGGATACGCAAGGTTAAAGAGCTAGCTGCACAAATACAGATGGATGATGTTTCATCCGCCGCAGAGCTTGCAGAACGGCTACAGGAGGAAGCTGGGCGCTTGGCGGTAGATACCGATAGGGCAGATAACTTCCTTTCCCTGTTTAAGCCGTTGACGGAATTTGAGGAAGAAGAAGCTACATGGTTGATTCCTGGATGGATTCCTGAAGGGCAAATAACACTGATAGCGGCTGATGGTGGCGTGGGCAAGACCACTCTGTGGAGCAATATCATTGCCGCCCTCAGTTCCGGCACAAGATGTATTTTAGACCCTGTTGATCATGTCCGGGAGCCTATGAAAATAGCGTTTTGCAGTACCGAGGACAGCGTAAAAAAGAAGCTCCGGAAGAAGCTCCGTGAAGCCGGTGCCAATATGGATAATATCATCACCGTAGATCTATCGGCAGATAAAGACGGTGCCTTGCGAGATTTTAAATTTGGATCTGCAAAAATGGATAGATTTGTTAGGTACTTCAAGCCTATTGCCTGCGCATTCGACCCGGTACAAGGCTTTCTTCCTCCCAAGGTGAATATGGGTAGCCGGAACGAAATGCGCGATTGTATGGCGCCGCTGATCGTTCTGGGTGAGGATGTTGGTACCACCTTTTTAGTGGTCTGCCACACCAACAAGCGTAAGGGAGCCTATGGCCGCGACCGCATTGCGGATAGTGCAGACCTGTGGGATATTGCCCGGTCCGTGATAATGGCAGGATACACAGAAAACCAAGGCGTGCGGTACTTATCCAACGAGAAAAATAACTACACCCAGCTGCAGGAAACGATCCTGTTCACCATCGACGAAGCCGGACAGATCCGAAGAGAGGGCACAAGCTGGAAGCGCGACAAGGAGTATATGCTTGATGCTACGGTAGCTAAATCGGCGCCTAAGCGTGAGGACTGCAAAGACTTTATTCTCAATGCACTGCAGGACGCTCCTTGCCAGTGCATGAAAACGGATGATCTCAATAAAAAGGCAGAGGAATACGGATATTCATTCTCGACGATCAATCGCGTTCGCGGAGATCTTAAAAAGGCCGGTGTTGTGGAAAACTATTCCACAGGTAGTGCAAGAAAAGGTGATCGCGTTTGGTACATTAGGCTTAAGCAGAAGGATATACAGGATTTTGAGCAGTTGCCTATGGAAGTATCCACACCCTTTGATGTTCCGTCAGCTTGAGAAAAATGATAAAGTTAAAATATTTCCTTAGAGTTTCAACAGTTTTTTAACTTTATCAAGTGAGAAAGTTAAAACCGATTTGATAAAGTTAAACGGCTTTTTGTTTTTAACTTTATCAAGTGAGAAAGTTAAAAAGTCATTGCCGCAGTAAGCTGTTTTTTAACTTTATCACTTTATGGATGCCTGACGGCGAGCTAGGTATGTAAAAAGGAGGTAACCACAATGGAATACAAAATATGTCCCCTTATGATGGCATTTTATAGAGCAACGAGGGATTGGCGGTGCTGCCGTAGTCTTTGCTCATGGTGGAATGCTGAAAAAGGGCGGTGTGCTGTGTCTATTATGGCAGAGGTAGCGGATCACGCAACAGATCGGGCCAGTAAGCTGCCAAAGATCCAAGCAAAGGAGGATGCATAATGCCCTATTACCGAAAGTGTCCGCTGTGTGGAGCAACACTAGACCCTGGGGAGCGTTGCGATTGTCAAGACAAAGAAACCGCCCCCGATGCGGCTAACATCGAAGGCGGCCCAAAGGTGGAAATAGGTTTACCGACCAACATTTCCACTCCTATTGTACACCATAACGAAGGAGGAAATCAAGAATGAAATTGACGGAAAACATTGATGCCCAAATTTCTGCCTTTGAGCAAGAAAGAGGGA
>JAZSRR010000065.1:0-74279 GCA_045538605.1 Faecousia sp. | reverse complement strand
AAAGCCTATCAGCGCTATCAGACCCGCCTTCGGGAAAATAACGCATTGGATTTTGATGACATTATATTCAAAACTGTTGAACTGTTGCAGCAGAACCCGGATATTCTTACTTACTACCAGCGGAAATTCCGTTATGTATTGGTTGACGAGTATCAGGATACCAACCATATGCAGTATTTGCTGACATCGCTTCTTGCCGGTGGCTATGAAAATATCTGCGTGGTCGGTGATGATGACCAGAGTATCTACCGTTTTCGTGGTGCTACGATCGAAAACATTCTGGACTTTGAAAATCAGTATCGAGGCGCAAGAACCATTCGTTTGGAACAAAACTACCGATCCACACAGTCTATTTTGAATGCAGCGAACTCCGTTATTGCGCATAATCTTGGCAGAAAAGGGAAGCGTCTTTGGACATCCAATGGCAGTGGTGATCCTATTACGGTTTTTGAAGCAAATGATGAAGCGGGAGAAGCTGCATTTGTATCTAATCAAATTATGGCTGTCTCAAAGGGACGTAATTTTAAGAATTTTGCGATTCTATACCGGACCAATGCCCAATCTAATGCATTGGAATTTTCCTTGAAGCGCAACGGAATTCCGTACAGAGTATTTGGCGGTATGCGATTCTTTGATCGGGCAGAGGTCAAGGATATGTTGTCCTATCTTTGCGTGATCAACAATCGAAACGATGACTTACGCTTAAACCGTATCATCAATAATCCGCCCCGAGGATTAGGCGCAAAGACACTGGAAACTGCGCAGCGTCTGGCTGCTGCCGAAGGCAAAAGCCTGAACTATGTTATTTCAGATCCAGATTCCTATGCGCCTCTTGAAAAGTCGTCTTCAAAGTTTAAACAGTTTACTGGCATGCTGGATGAACTTGCATCTCTATTGGAACAAGGTGTTAGCTTACCGGAATTTTATGATGCAGTGATGGAACGCACCGGCTATGCAACCATGCTGGAAATGAAGCCGACAGAAGAAAATAAAACGCGCTTGGAAAATATTCGAGAACTAAAATCCAGCATCATCTCTTATGCTCAAACCGCTGAAACGCCGTCTTTAGCTGGCTTTTTGGAAGAAATTGCCTTGTATACCGATTTGGAGCAATATAACGATTCTGACGACGCGGTTGTGATGATGACAATGCACTCTGCAAAGGGTTTGGAATTTCCCAACGTCTTCTTAGTTGGCTTTGAAGAAGGTTTATTCCCCGGTATGCGTGCGATCGGCGAAGTGGAAGAAATGGAAGAAGAACGCCGCCTTTGCTATGTTGCCATTACCCGGGCCAAAAAGAAGTTATGTATTTCCTATGCAAAAAGAAGAATGCTGTACGGCCGTACAAATGCATCCCTTCCTTCCAGATTTTTATCGGAAATTCCTGCCGATATCGTGGAGAAGAAGTCTGAGAGCTATATACCGCAGTACAGCTATTCCGGTGGATATTCTGCAACACGAGCCCCAGCCCAATCCTACTATAAAACGCAGGTCCAGCAGAGCACAGCGCCTGCAAAGCCTGCTTCTTGTCTGGAACTGAACAAAGGGGATATGGTTATGCACAATGCATTTGGAAGGGGTATGGTGCTGTCTGTAATGAAGATGGGCGGAGACGCATTGTGGGAAATTGCTTTTGACCGCATTGGAACAAAGAAACTAATGGCAAAAACAGCTTCTGCCCAAATGAAACGCCTGTAATTATCTTTTTGCTTTTGCATAGTATTCCCCAGGGGGGATGCTATGCGCGTCAAACTGAAACGCTTGTTTCGATTGGCTATTGTTCTTACTGTGATCGCGCTTGTACTGTTTGTGTTTTTTCGTTATCGTTACCGTTCTGCAATTCGCAGTCTTGCGGAAACACAGGTGCGCAATGCAACATCGGATCTGATCAATGATGCCATTGACAAGCAAATTGAATTGGATAATATTCAATATGACCGGATGGTGTATTTCGAGAAAGACCTTGACGGCCGTATTACAGCACTTAAAACCAATATGAGCGAAGTGAACCGCCTAAAAACCGCAATACTGAACATCATCAATGATGAGATACTGGCTTTAGATAGTTCTGATATTGGTATCCCCATCGGTAGCCTTATTTTGCCGGAAATTTTTTCCGGAAGAGGACCGCAGATTCCAGTCAATATTCTGTCAATTCGAAATTCGGATGCATCGTTTACCAGCGATTTCATCGAAGCCGGTATTAATCAGACGCTACAGCAAATGAACATGCATATCAGCGTGGATGTGGCAGTTCTTGTGTTGGGACAAACCAATTACTTCACAGTCTCCAGTCAGGTTGTAGTTGCGGAGACAATTATCGTTGGCCAGGTGCCGGATACTTTTTTACAAACCGGAGGGAAGTATGGAAGCTAGAAAGAGAATAGAGGAGCTAACCAATATCCTCAACGATGCAAATTATCGTTATTATGTTCTGGATGACCCACAAATACCGGATTTTGAGTACGATCGTCTTTTGCGCGAACTGGAGGATTTGGAAAAGGCGTATCCGGAGTATGACAGTCCAACATCGCCGACAAAGCGGGTTGGCGGCCAGGCGCTTAGCAAGTTTGAAAAGGTAGAGCATACTGTTCCGCTGATGAGCTTGCAGGATGTTTTTTCTCTGGAGGAGCTGTCAGATTTTCTGTCCAAAATCATAGAGGATAACCCCGGAACGGAATTTACGGTTGAGCCGAAAATCGATGGCCTTTCCGTGGCGCTGGAATATGAAAACGGCAAATTTATTCGGGGCGCAACCCGGGGCGATGGGAACGTGGGCGAGGATGTTACAGAAAACCTGAAAACCATTCGCTCTATCCCTATGAACATTGTTGGTGCGCCGGAAAGGCTGATCGTTCGCGGAGAGGTTTATATGCCGAAAAAGAGTTTTGAGATGCTCAATCAGCGGCAGGAAAAAGAAGGGAAACCTCTTTTCGCTAACCCCAGAAATGCAGCAGCAGGCTCTTTGCGTCAGCTGGATCCGAAAGTTGCAGCGAAGCGTTCCCTGGATATTCTGATTTTCAATGTACAGTATGCCGAGGGCGTGCATTTTGAAACGCACGAGGAATCACTGCAGTTTCTGCAAAAACTGCAATTTAAGGTTATACCTTGGAAAACCTGCTGTCAAATCTCGGAAATTCAAGAACAGGTTATGGCGATCGACGCGGGTCGGGAGAACCTGCCTTGCGATATCGACGGGGCGGTCATTAAAGTTAATGACATTGATCTACGCCAGAAACTTGGCGCAACGGCAAAATTTCCCCGTTGGGCCGCAGCATATAAATATCCTCCAGAAATTAAGCCGACGGTTGTTGAGGATATTGTAGTGCAGGTTGGCAGAACCGGCGTCTTGACACCTAAGGCTGTGCTAAAGCCTGTTCGGTTGGCAGGCACAACCGTTACCAATGCCACACTGCATAACCAGGACTTCATTACGGAACGAGATATTCGCATTGGAGACACTGTCCTTGTGCGTAAGGCGGGAGAAATTATCCCTGAGATATTGGAGGTCGATTTTACGAAACGCCTGCGGCAGGCGACCCCATACCGTCTGCCGTGTAAGTGCCCGGTATGCGGTGCAGAGGCACGAAAGGATGAGGAAGGCGCATTTTTGCGCTGTACCGGTGTGGAATGTCCCGCACAATTGTCCAGAAACATCGCCCACTTTGTCAGCCGGGATGCGATGGATATTGAGGGTCTTGGTTCTGCAATTATAGACAGCCTGATTGAACGAGACCTAATTAAATCTCCGGCAGATATTTATTATCTGACGGAGAATGATTTGAAAAGTCTTTGGCAGAAAGGTGAAATTGCAGCTAAAAAGCTCATAGGTGCTATTGAGGAAAGTAAATCTCGCGATGTTAGTCGGTTGATCTATGCGCTAGGCATCCGACAGGTAGGCGCAAAAACCGGAAAAGTTCTGGCGTCGAGCTTTGGCTCTCTGGATATGCTGATGTCTGCTACAGTGGAGCAGCTGCAGGAAATTCCGGACATTGGCGAGGTAACGGCAGCCTCCATTGCTGATTGGTTCCGTCAACCTCAGTCCCTGAATATGATTGAAAAGCTTCGTAATGTCGGTGTAAATTTTGAAAGTACGAGAGTAATATCGGATAGCAGATTTTCTGGAATGACCTTTGTGCTTACCGGCGCACTAACAAAATTCACACGGGAAGAAGCAACGGAACAAATTGAATTGTTTGGCGGTAAAGCTTCTGGTTCGGTATCTAAGAAAACCACCTACGTGGTTGTGGGTGAGAATGCAGGATCTAAGGAAAGAAAGGCTAGGGAATTAGGAATTCCCATTATTTCCGAGGACGATTTTTTAGATATGCTTCGTTAAAAAGGCGGAAAGGTTAAACCTTTCCGCCTTTTACAATGAGAAATCCTCATTGGAATATTTATCAAAATCCAGCGCCTTTACTTTAGCAGGAATTCGCTTATAGGGGTCATAAGAAAACTTTTTGCAAATTCGGTTTACGCTGACAACACCGCGTTTTACGCAAAGTACTTCTTCCTCATTCAGCATCGTTCCAAATTTGCAATATGTACAGGATCGGGGCATTTTTTTACGAAAGAGCATAATAAATACCTCTCTGAAACTTTTATATGACCCCATTATACATAATGATATTGGATTTTTCTACTATTTTTTTGTTCCGATACAAGAAAAATAGTAATCCAAGGCAGATTATACCGGAGCTAATCATTATTGCGGAGTTAAATTGGTAAGAAGAGAACAGGAAGTATTGTACTATCCCGGCAATCAAAACACTAAAGCAGGCTTGCAGCATTTTTCCCGGGAAATAATATCCGCTTCCCAATTCCTTTGTAGCAGAGATTGTCTGCATAGAAACACATAAACCACCAAAAGCCAGCAAACCGGAACAAAATACAAATCGCGACGCCTCTGAAGGTAACATGCGCAACATTAGAATTCCGTTCGTCAACTCGAATAGCCCAGTGATCAGAACTTGTAACTCAGCTGGCAGCAGCCAGAAAAACCAACGCTGTCCGAATGCGGTTAACACCCGGAACAGAACCACCCAGCCGCAAACACTTGCCATAGACATAATGCTCTTTTGCATATACCAAGGAAAACGGTTATTGGCGTCGTTCTTAGGTAAACAACAGGTTTCCTTTGATTTTCCCGGCAGCAGTGTGCCGGTAAGCAGCGCAGATAAAATATGAATGATCCATAAGAGCCAGGTTATATATGCTCTTGAAAACATACTGCCAACCATACCAAACAGGAAGGCAGGACCTGCATTATTGCAAAAACCCAACATTCTCTTGGCGTCTTTGGCCGAAAGCGCTTTTATGTTGTATGCATCATAAATGTTTTGCGCGCCAATAGGATAACCACCCAAGAAACCAAGCAACAGAAGCGGTTCACTGCCAACAGGAATGCCTAATAACCTTCCGATTGGTTTCAAAATGCCGAGGCTTAAGCCGGTTATGCTTGCACATAGGAAACCGGATATTATAAAAAAAGGAAACAAAGCGGGAATGACGGTACGAACACATAAGAGCACACCTTCCTTTCCGCCGGCAATTGCGGTATTTGAATCCAATATTAAAAGCGACAGACCAAGCACACCCCAAAACACGGACCAATAATTTTTTCGTTTTTTCATTTGCTTCACCTCATAATTATCTATGCGTTATCAGGAAAGTACATCCCTTAAATTTCATACAATTAACAAAAGGAGGTGCTCTCTTTGAATACAAACAAGATTTTAGAACGGGTTGTTATGGGTGCGGATTTGCCAGGTGAGGCAGTACCTGGAGTCCCGCTGATTGAAATAGCTGGGGAAAACCGGGTCATAATCGAGAATCATAAAGGGGTTACCGGATATTCCGGTACGATGATTTGCATCAAAGTCAGCTATGGAACAGTTCGGGTGAGCGGAAACAGTCTTACGCTTGCCAGAATGACAAGACAGCAGCTGACAATAACCGGTATAATTGATTCGGTTACACTTTGCAGGAGGCAATAAATGGGGATATGGAAATCAATTAACGGTATATACAATGTTGAAATCACCGCCGCTGATCCTGCAAGAGCATTATCTGAGATCAATGATCTGGGAATTATACTTATGGACGTTGTATATGTTAATGAACTTTCTGTTCGGGCGTACATATTTCAACATCAAATTTTAAGACTTAAGGATTACTTAGAGAAAAAAGGCGACTCCTTTCAGGTACGAAATAGGAAGGGAATATATTGGTCGTTAATAAGATTACAAAGAAGGCCGGTTCTTCTTTTAGGACTTGCTTTTCTGCTTTTGCTTTCTTTGTATTTACCAACGAAAGTTCTGTTTGTGGAAATCTCCGGAAATCAAAATGTTCCGACAGCTCAAATTATGGAGCAAGCAGAAAAATGCGGTATAAAATTTGGCGCATCCCGGCGTGCGGTGCGCAGTGAAAAAATGAAGAATGCGCTACTCTCTGCAATGCCGCAGCTGCAATGGGCAGGCATTAATACAAAAGGGTGTGTTGCGGTTATATCTGTACAGGAAAGCAGTGAGTCAGAGCGTGCTCCCGTAAATACGCGTCCAAGCAACATCATTGCCAAGCAAGACGGTGTTATCCAGGAGATAACGGTTCTAAAAGGGACACCCCTTTGCAAGGTTGGGCAAGCGGTAAAAAAGAATCAGGTTCTGGTATCCGGATATACCGATTGCGGTCTCGCTATATTGGCTACACCTTCCGAGGCAGAAGTGTCGGCCTATACTAATCGCAATTTGCAGGCAATTACCCCAACAAAATACAATGCTCGGGGTGTTCTGCAAGGCTCAAGAACTACCTATACATTAAAAATTGGAAAAAATATTATAAATTTATGGAAAGATAGTGGAATTTCGGATACCGGATGTGTTAAAATAACAAAGGAAACACCTCTGCGGCTGCCCGGTGGATTTCAGTTGCCTGTGGTCTTCATTCGACAACAGTATCTGGATTATGCAACGGAAACCAGAATCCGGGACGAAAAGGATATTTCCTGGCTTTCTAAGGCTGCGGTGGATTATGTGAATGCGGACATGATAGCCGGTAAAGTTTTAGAATCGGAGATCTGTATTCAATCAGATGACAAAACTGCTTCATTATCCGGCAAATATGCTTGCCTGGAAATGATCGGGCAGATACGATACGAGGAGATAGTAAAAAGTGGAGAAGGAAATTGAAATGCTTGTCAGTGTAGATAGGGTAGAGGACCTGATATCTGTGTTTGGCTCCTTTGATGAAAACATAAAACGCATCGAAGAAGCGTTTGGTGTCAGTATTATTAATCGGGGCAACGAACTGAAGGTGTCCGGCGAAACAGAAAGTGCGGCACAAGGGGTCAGAGCACTGGAAGGTCTGTTATCCCTGGCAGCAAAGGGTGAGACAATTGATGAGCAGCGAGTTCGGTATCTAATTACCCTTGTTAAAGAGGGAAAGGATGCGCAGGTTTCGCAAATCGCCAAGGATGTTGTTTGCATTACCGCAAAGGGTAAGCCGATTAAGGCAAAAACGGTCGGTCAGCAGCAATATATGAAGGCGATCATGAATAACACCATAACCTTGGGTGTAGGTCCTGCCGGTACCGGCAAAACCTACCTTGCAGTTGCAGCGGCGGTTGCTGCTTTTCGAGAGAGGACAGTAAACCGGATTATTTTAACAAGACCTGCTGTGGAAGCAGGGGAACGCCTCGGCTTTTTACCGGGCGATCTACAAAATAAGGTTGATCCGTATTTGCGTCCGCTTTACGATGCACTATATGATATGCTAGGTGCAGAAACTTTTCAAAAATATCAGGAGCGGGGGTCCATTGAGGTAGCGCCGCTTGCGTATATGCGCGGCAGAACGCTGGATGACAGCTTTATTATTTTGGATGAAGCTCAAAATACCACCCGGGAGCAGATGAAAATGTTCTTAACCCGTTTGGGTTTTGGTTCAAAAATCGTTATAACCGGCGATACAACACAAATTGACCTGCCCGGCGACAAGGTATCCGGTTTGAAGGATGCCATTCGCGTTTTGGATGGGGTTAAAGATATCGCGATTTGCAGATTGACTTCTGCTGACGTAGTACGCCATGCGCTTGTTCAAGACATTATCAACGCCTATGAAAAGGCGGACAAAAAGAATACTGCGAACGATCCGGAAAAGAAAACTGTTCGCCGTTATCAAAGGAAGAAATAATATGGTAAAAACAAAGATCAATATTAGCTTTTCTTGTTTTACAATGCGCAGGTTTACTACCGAATCCGTAATCCGTCAGTGCATTCAAAAGACGCTGACGTTGGAAGGTGTAACGGTTCCGTGTGAGATTAACGTGCTGGTTACAGATGACCCAGGCATTCAAGCGATCAATCAGGCAAGTCGGGATATCGACAAAGCAACGGATGTATTAAGTTTTCCAATGTTTGCCTTTGACGCCGGTACGCTGCCCACCGATTGGTCAGCATACCTGGATCCGGAAACCGGAGGATGTCCTTTAGGGGATATAGCAATATCCCTGGAACGGGCAGCTGCGCAGGCGAAGGAATTTGGACATACACTGCGCAGAGAAGTCGGCTATCTGACGATACATTCTGTTTTGCATTTATTAGGCTATGACCACTTGGACGAAGGTCCGCAAAAAGCGCAAATGCGTGGCCGTGAGGAAGAGATTGCCTCTGCAATTGTTGGTATGTCCCGATAAGCTGTTGTTACAAAGGAGAACAAAATGTCTACAAAAACTGCTATGATTACCATCGCAGGCCGCCCCAATGTAGGAAAGTCTACACTTACCAATTACCTTGTGGGCGAAAAAATTGCGATCGTATCCAATAAGCCGCAGACAACCCGTAACCGGATTTGCGGCATTGTTACAAAAGATGACACCCAATTCGTGTTCATCGATACGCCAGGATTCCACAAGCCCAGAACCAAGCTGGGAGATTATATGGTGAATGTAACCCGCAACTCGATCTCTGATGTGGATTTAACCATATTGGTTGTGGAGCCTATTGCCTCGATCGGTGCCCAGGAACAGGGCCTTATCGAACAGCTTACAGCCAGTAAATGTCCGGCTGTATTGGCTATCAATAAGATTGATACCGTAGATAAAGATGCGCTTCTTGAGGTAATTTCCGTATATTCACAAGCAGCGCCCTTTGATGCAATTATTCCGATTTCTGCAAAAACTGGCGACGGCGTTGATGCGCTGATACAGCAATGTCAGAAATATGCTGTGGATGGACCGTTTTTGTTCCCGGAGGATTTAACAACTGACCAGCCGGAACGGCAAGTGATGGCAGAGATTATCCGTGAGAAGTTATTGTGGTGTCTGGATCGGGAGATTCCCCACGGAACAGCTGTGGAAATTACAAAGTTCTCGGAACGCGATAACGGTATCATCGATATTGATGCCACGATTTATTGTGAGAAAGCAAGCCATAAGGGTATTATCATCGGAAAAGGCGGAGAAATGTTGAAAAAAATCTCTTCCATTGCTCGGACCGATTGTGAAAAATTTATGGGTACCAAGGTTTTTCTAACAACCTGGGTTAAGTACAAAGAAAGCTGGCGTGATAACGATTTTCTTGTGCGTAATTTTGGCTACAGAGAATAATTACCAGGTGTAGCAAAACATATTCCTGCAAACCCTAGTATCGGGAGGGATGTGTATGACTGCACATAATTTCTGGCAGGTTTTTCTGGAGACCGGCGCACCGGAGATGTATCTGCTTTTTAACCACGCACGTAGGATGGAGGAAGGTTATGCACCTGACAATCCGGGGATTGGTGCTTCGGGTAACTAACTATAAGGAAACAGATGCGCTTTTGACAGTGTTAACGCAATCAATGGGCAAGATAACATTAAAAGCGAGGGGGTTGCGCAGAAAGAACAGCCCTCTTGCTGCACCTTGTCAGATTCTTGCTTATGATGAATTCACAGTTTTTGAGTACCGCGGAATGTACACCATCAATGAAGCGACCTGCCTGGAGTTGTTTTCACAGCTCCAGAAGGATATCCAAAAGTTGGCGTTGGGTACATATTTTGCGCAGGTTTCGGAGATTCTCAGCCAAGAGGATATGCCCAACCCGGAGCTTCTGGCTCTGACCTTAAACTGTTTGTACGCCTTATCCAAATTGGACATCCCGGAGCAGATGATCAAGGCGGTTTTTGAACTGCGTTGCGCCTGCGTTGCCGGTTACGCGCCGGATTTGAAGGGATGTCGGTTTTGTAATTGCGCAATTCCCGATTACTTTGATATTTCAGAGGGGCAATTAGAGTGTCTTGCCTGTCGGAATTCGTCAAATTCCAGTATCCGTATGCCGATTAATGCAGGTGTTTTGATGACAATGCGCTATATTTGTTCTTGCGGCAGTAAGCAACTGTTTTCATTCCAAATAGGGGAAGAAACCCTTGCGTTATTAGCGAATTTGACAGAGAGCTATTTGTGTGCACAGCTGGAACGCGGCTTTTCTTCGCTGGATTTTTATAAAACACTACTGATTTGATTTAGGAGAAGCCTATGTCTGACTTATACCGGCGTTCTATATTAAAATTGGAGCTTAATCAAATTTTATCCCAGTTGGCTTCCTGTGCCGGAAGCCAACTGGGCAAAACTACATGTCTTCAGTTGCTGCCATCATCAGATTTGGATGATGTAAAGATGCGTCTTGCAGAAACAACGGCGGCTGTTGATTTGACAACGCGCAACGGAAATTTGAATTTTAGCGGCGTTTATGATGTATCTGCTTACCTGGATCGTGCTGATCGGGGCGGATGCCTGCAAATGAAGGAGTTGCTTCAGATCGCTAGTGTCCTCCGTTGCACGCGCACAGTAAAATCTTATATGGATAAAGAGGATACCAGTTCGGTTCTCGATGTCTTGTTCCGCTGCTTGCAGCCCAATAAATTTCTGGAGGAGCGGATCATTCACTGCATTTTATCGGAAGAGGAGCTTGCGGATACAGCAAGTCCGGAACTTGGGGAAATTCGCAGGCATATGCGAATCCAAAGTGGAAAAATCCGAGACGGCCTGCAAAAAATTATTTCCTCTGCTTCTTATTCTAAATTCTTAAGAGAGCCGATCATTACCATTCGCCAGGGACGTTATGTAGTTCCGGTTAAAAGTGAATGCAAAAATGATATTCCGGGTCTTGTGCACGATGTTTCCGGTACCGGTTCTACTTATTTTATTGAGCCGATGTCTGCCGTCAGCGCCAATAATGTTCTGCGTGAGCTGCAGTTACAGGAGAAGAAGGAAATCGAGCGAATCTTAGCGGAACTTTCTGCAATGTGTGCGGCATATAAAGAAGCAATAACGGACAATGTATCAATATTGGTTCAGTTAGATGTGATTTTTGCTAAGGCAAAGCTTGCGTACCAGATGAAAGCCTGGGCGCCGGAAGTAAATGACCGGGGCAAAATCGATTTGCGCAACGCCCGCCACCCACTAATCAGCCAGAAAACAGTTGTTCCGGTGTCCCTACGATTAGGTTCCGATTTCGATACAATGATTATTACCGGACCTAACACCGGTGGCAAAACTGTTACGCTGAAGACTATTGGCCTTTTGACTCTAATGGCTGAGTGCGGCTTGCATATTCCAGCCGGAGACGGCAGTTGCTTGTCCACTTTTGACGCCATTTTAGCGGATATCGGTGATGAGCAATCCATCGCCCAGAGCCTTTCCACATTTTCCAGTCATATGCGCACTATTGTCGATATTGTGGAGCAGTGTGATAACCGGACATTGGTTTTATTTGATGAGCTTGGTGCCGGAACGGACCCGGCTGAAGGCGCTGCATTGGCAGTAGCGCTGATTGAATATTGCAGAAAAATGGGATGTTGCGTTGCAGCGACGACCCATTATGCGGAGTTAAAACTATATGCGATGCGTACAGCAGGTGTAATCAACGCCTCCTGTGAGTTTGATGTGGAGACTCTGCAGCCAACCTACAGGTTGTTAATTGGCGTGCCGGGAAGATCCAACGCTTTTGCTATTTCCAGAAGATTGGGACTTTCGGAGGATATTCTGAAGTCTGCGTCTGACTTGGTTGGTCAAAACGATAAGAATTTCGAGGATGTTCTTACTCAATTGGAGCAGCAGCGTCAGCAGATGGAGCAGGCGCGATTGGAAGCGCAGCATCTGCAGAAAGAAACAGAGAAGATCAGGAAGCAAAGTGAGCAATACAGTCAGCAAATTGCGGAGGAACGGGAGAAGGCACTGGAACAGGCTCGTTTGCAGGCACAGAGAATTATTGAAGATGCACGCAGAACCGCAAATGCTGCTACCGATGAAATCAAGGCACTAAAAAAACAGTTGTCTGAAGATGGCGATCTGCAAGGTATCAACCAACGGCAGGCAGAGCTGCGCCGCAACCTCAATGAAGCGGAAGCGAAGTTGCGCTTCGGCAAGGAAGATCAGGTGCGTAAGGCTCCGAGCAGAGCTATTATTGTCGGCGATACCGTTGAACTCCTGAAGCTGGGTACGAAAGCAAATGTGATTTCTATCAACAAAGATGGAAGCTATTTACTGCAAGCAGGTGTTTTAAAGCTGACGGCAAAGCCGGATGAGGTCTATTTGTTGGAGAATGAGAATGCTTATAAACCGAAGCCTACAAGACCTGCCCATTCCGGACGCCAGATGAAGACGACAGCTATGGCGCAGGAAGTTGACCTTCGGGGTATGGATTCTGTTGAAGCGATCTGTGTACTGGAACGGTATTTGGATGAAGCGATGCGCAGCAATATTCCGTCTGTTCGGATTATTCACGGTAAGGGAACCGGCATTTTGCGTACTGCAGTTCAGCAATGTCTGAAAAAGAATAAGTTTGTCAAAAAATATCGACTCGGTGTATATGGGGAAGGGGAAGACGGCGTAACAATCGCAGAATTTTGTTAAAAAATTGTAAAATTTTTAGTTTTATTTGTTTTTTGTCCCGGAATCCCAAAAATCAGTTGACATTTTTTTTGGATTTGGTATCATATACACAGTATTTATATGTATAATGTGCTGCAAAAGGAGCGTATTCGTAATGTTTACAAAGGATGTAGTTGTTCGCTGCGAATCCGGATTGCATAATAAGCAGGCTACTTATTTTGTTCAAAAAGCCAATGAGTTTGATTGTAATGTCTGGGTAAGCACCGGAAGCCGCCGAATGAATGCAAAAAGTCTGTTGGGTATTATGTCTCTGGGCGTTGTAACCGGGGTAACCGTTACCTTAACAGCTGAAGGCAACAATGCTGAGGCTGCGGTTACTGCACTTGAAGAGCTCCTTCAGCGTGATGTTTATTGATAGTTGTTCTGTATTCCGCCTCAGTGCCGCTTGTAAACGCATTGAGGCGGTCTTTTTTAGGGAATGAATAATAATGGATAAATTAAAGGAAAAAGCGCTATCGTTGCCCTTGTCTCCGGGTGTTTATTTAATGAAAGATTCACAGGGCAAGGTTATTTATGTCGGAAAAGCAAAGAAATTAAAGAATCGTGTAACGCAGTATTTTCAATCCGGTTCCAATCATAGCCTTAAAACAATGCAGATGGTCGCCAGCGTTCGATCCTTTGATGTGATTGTCGCTGCGACTGAATTTGAGGCCTTGATTTTGGAATGTTCCTTAATTAAGCAATATATGCCCAAATATAATATTTTGCTTAAAGACGATAAAGGCTACCCGTATTTGCGGCTGGATATGCGACAGGATTATCCCAGAATTACAATGGTTAACGCGCCGGCCGACGATGGTGCAGAATATTTTGGACCGTTTGGAAGCCGTGGTGTAACCAACAACATTTTAGAATCCATTCAAATCGCGTTGCAGCTGCCCGGATGTAGCAAAAAACTCCCTGGGGAAATCGGAAAGGGGAGGGAATGCCTGCATTTTCATATGAAGCAATGCGCAGGCTGGTGTCAAAATCGTCAATCAAGAGACCTGTATCGACAACGGATCTTACAGGCAAAGTCCTTGCTCCAAGGAAACTATAAGTCTGTTGCAAATGACCTTCGTGCGCAGATGCTAAGTGCGTCGGATGAAATGAATTTTGAGTTAGCAGCTTCCCTGCGCGATCGTTTGCAGGCAGTGGAGGCACTGGGGCGGAAACAAATCGTTACCGCCGGTGATACAGCGGATTTGGACGCCATTGGTTTTGCCCAAAGCGAAACAAAGTCGTGCTTCACAGTCTTGCATTTTTCTGATGGAAAGCTCATCGATAAGGAGTATAAAGTTATCTCTGCTGCAGAAGAACCGCTGGCTGCGGTCTCTGCATTGATGAAGCAGTACTATTTAGCCAGAGGTTTTGCGCCAAAGATTGTGTTGATGCCCTATCAAACGGAGGATGCACAGCTGTTTGAGGAGCTGCTGCAGCAAAAGTTTTCTCGGAAGACGTATATTAAAGTGCCGGTGCGAGGCGACAAGCGCAAGCTTTTGGACATGGCGATCACCAATGCACAGCAGGAGGTTGATCGGGTTACCGGTTTGGAAGAAAAAATAAACTTTGCTGTTTCAACCCTTGGAAACATGCTGAAGATCAATAACCCAAAACGAATTGAAGCATTTGATATTTCCAATATTTCCGGAACAGACACAGTTGGTGGAATGGTTGTGTTTATAAACGGAAAACCCAGACGAAGCGAATATAAACGATTTAAGATAAGGGATATAGAAGGACAGAACGACTATGCCGCTATGCAGCAGGTGCTCACCCGTCGGTTTCAACATTATTTGCAGGATGATACAGGATTTGATGAGAAACCGGATCTTCTGCTGATAGACGGCGGCGCGGCGCATCTGCAGACGGCGCTGCGCGCCCTGCAGGAGCTTAATCTTGTGATTCCGACATACGGAATGGTGAAGGATGATCGGCACCGCACAAGGGCGCTGGTTGGCCCACAGGGGCAGGAGATCGCCATCGACAATAATCAAGCGGTGTTTTCCTTCATTGGTACTATTCAGGAAGAAACGCACCGTTTTGCAATTTCCTATCATAAGAAACTTCGCAGCAATCGTTTGAAGCATTCCAGATTAGATGGGATACCCGGTATTGGAGAGAAAAGAAAGCGGCTGTTATTAAGGAAGTTTCAATCACTAAAAGCAATTGAAAATGCGTCGCTTTTTGAGTTAGAACAATATCTGCCAAAAGATGCAGCGACGGCTGTGTATGACCATTTTCACAAAGAACTGCCATAAGGAGGAATGGGATGCGTGTAATTTCCGGAACAGCAAGAGGAACTGTTCTAAAAGCGCCGGATGGTATGTTAACCAGACCCACATCCGACCGGGTAAAGGAAGCGCTTTTCAGTATTTTACAATTTGAATTACCCGGAGCGACTGTTCTAGATTTGTTTGGCGGCACGGGTCAGCTTGGTATTGAGGCGCTGAGCAGGGGAGCGAGACAAGCGGTTTTTGTGGATGCCCGAAAAGATGCCTGCCGGATAATTCAGGAGAATTTGCGCCGAACGGGCTTATCCGAGCAGGGGACAGTAATATGTTGCGACTATGCTGCATTTTTGAAAAACTGCAAAGAAAAGTTCCACATTATTCTGCTTGACCCGCCTTATGCTGAGATTTTTTTAGAAAATTCAATAAATTTGATAACAGAAATTGACATTTTACAATCTGGTGGTATAATAGCAACAGAGCGACCAGTAGGGAAGGAACTTTCGTTAGATTTTCCAGGCTATCAACGCTCAAAGGATTATAAATACGGAAACACTTTACTTGCTCTTTTCCGTAAGGAGTGCTACAAAGAAAGGGTTCTATGAAGATTGCCATTTACCCCGGCAGCTTTGACCCAATTACCAGCGGACATTTGAATATCATTCGCCGCGCAGCGAACATATTTGACCGTTTAATCGTTTGTGTAATGGTAAACCACAGTAAAACACCGATGTTTTCCAGGAACGAAAGGGTTGAAATGATTCAGCGGGTGCTTGGAGATATCGAAAATGTAGAGGTTGATTCCTCGGACGAACTTTTGGCGGAATACGCAAAACGAAAAGGTAGCTGTGTAATTGTAAAAGGTTTGCGTGCCGGTTCTGATTTTGAAAATGAATTTCAGATGGCGCTGATTAATCATAAAATCAACCCCACACTGGATACAATGTTCCTGACAGCGGAGCATCAGTATATGTATTTAAGTTCCAGCACGGTCAAGGAATTAGGCAGTTTCGACGTGGATTTGTCAGATTTCTTGCCGGAACAAATAATCCCGGATTTTAAGCGGCGAATTGCTGCCCTAAACCAAGGAGGAAATAGAAAATGAATGAGCAAAATATCGAAGATATCATCTCAGCGTTGTACGATGTAGTTCAGGATGCGAGAGCGCTGCCTTTGGGCGCAGATAAGTGTATCGTTGAGCGGGACAAGGTTCTGGATATGCTTGATGAGATCATTGCCCAGCTTCCTGTTGAGCTGAAGCAAGCTCGCACGATCGTGGAATCCCGTAATGAATTGATCGGTCAGGCTCGTCGTGAGGCAGAAGCTCTGATTCGTCAGGCACAGGAAAAGGCTGATAAGATGGTGGAAGAAGAGGCTATCTATCAGGAAGCAAAGCGTCAGTGCCAGGAAATGGTGTTGCAGACCCAGAATCGTATTGCCGACCTGCGCAAGGCAAGCAATGACTATATGGACGATGCCCTGCGCCGCACAGAGGAAGCTATTGCGCTTTCTCTGGAGGATGTAAGGGATACCCGTACTAAATTTAAGGTTTTGATTGAGAACCAAGAAAAGAAGTCCGGAACTGTTGCTCTGGATATTGAGGAGTAATATACAGAAAACAGCTCAATTTATTGGGCTGTTTTTTGAATCTGCTGGAGGTTATATATGCATTATTTGGAAAATTATAAGTTTTGGTGTCAGGCCGGTTTACCCAAAGCGGTTCAAAAGGAGCTGGAAAGCCTTTCCGGTAACGAGGAGGAGCTGAAGGGTCGTTTTGGCACGGATCTGCAGTTTGGAACAGCAGGCATGCGTGGTATTATGGGTGTCGGCAGCAATCGCTTGAATTATTATACCGTTCGTCGCGCTGCACAGGGTATGGCTGCTTGGTTGTCTTCAACGGATTTGCCTCAAAAGGCTGCTATTGGATACGATTCACGCCATAATTCTGCCAGCTTTGCAGAGGCTTGCGCGGTTGCTTTTGCGGAGGCGGGAATTCATACTTATTTGTTTGACAGGCTTGCGCCTACACCGATGCTTTCTTATGCGGTTCGGGAGCTGAAATGCGGCTGCGGTATTGTGATTTCTGCCAGTCATAATGCCGGTGAATATAACGGTGTAAAATGCTACGGTCCTGATGGATGTCAGATGACAGATAAACCTGCGGCAGTTGTAACGGAAAAAATTCGCTCGATTCCGTACTTTGTTCCGGAGGAGAAGTCATTTAATGCTTTTATGCAGGATGGTATGATCTCCTACATTGAACAAAATTTGTGGGAAACCTATTATGAGACTGTTCTGAATGAAGCGGTTGCGCCTGAGAAAATTCGGCAGTCCGGTCTGAATGTTGTTTATACGCCCCTTTGCGGAACCGGAAATGAGCCCGTCCGTGAAGTTCTTGGACGCCTGGGAGTCAATATTTCAGTCGTTTCATGTCAGGAGCAGCCTGACGGTGATTTTAAAACCTGCGAATATCCCAATCCGGAAACAGATGCTGCGCTGAACGAAAGTTATAAGGTTGCCAGAAATACACCCTGTGATGTCATTCTTGGTACAGATCCTGACTGCGATCGTGTGGCAATTGCTGTTCCGGAGAGTGATAATTTTAAGAAATTGTCCGGCAACGAGCTTGGATGCCTCTTGATGGATTACATTTTGAAGGCACGTACTGAAAAAATGGATATCCCGGAAGAGGCGATTGTTATTCGCAGTATTGTATCCTCGCCCTTGGCTGACAGAGTTGCAGAGCACTACGGTGTAACGATGAAAGCAGTTCTGACTGGATTTAAGTACATTGGCGGAGAGATACTAGAGCTGGAAAATAAGAATCAGGAAGATAAGTTTATATTTGGCTTTGAAGAAAGCTGTGGCTACCTGAAGGGAACTTATGCCCGGGATAAGGATGCTGTTGTAGCCTCTATGCTGGTCTGTGAATTGGCTGCTTCCTTAAAATTGGAGGGGAAAACTATTCTGGATGCGCTGGATGAGCTCTATGAGCAGTTTGGTTACTACCTGGCATATGTTCAGAGCATTGAATTGAGCGGTGCGGATGCTATGGCAAAGGCGGCAAAGATGATGTCTGACCTGCGTCAATGCGTGCCGCAGTCCATTGGTGGTGCAGTAGTAACCGGTGTTCGGGATTACAAATCCGGTGTAGCAACTGATTTACAGACAGGGGTTCAATCAGAGATTCCGCTTCCGAAATCAAATGTGCTGGAATTCTTGTTGGGTGATCAGGGAAGCGTGATTGCCCGTCCTTCCGGAACAGAGCCGAAAGTTAAGTTTTACTATACGGCAGTTGGTAAGACGAAACAAGATGCCCAACTGCTGTTAGATGAAATGGTAAAGCAAATGTCCAACTGATTATACAAAAAATACCTGAGGCGAATTGAAGTGCCTCAGGTATTTTTTTGCATCCGTTGAATAGGATGAATTAAAAGGGGAGGGAAATGTATGAAGCAAGTAAAAAGGAAAAACGGCAATATATCGGCAGCAAAAGCCATTATGATTGGATTTTCCATAATGCTTGTTGTTGCAACTGTGCTCATAGCTATAGCTGCGACATTTGTATCGGGTGAGCATATTATCTATGATGCGCTAGATTATATTGCGCCGATCATAAGTTTTGTTGCTGTCTTGTTTGGATGCTGTTTCACAGGAGGAATGGTGTCAGAGAATAAAGCGTTAACCTGTGTTATTTCTGCAGGAGCCTATTTTGTGATTGCAATGGCAGCAGGGATATTGCTATTTGACGGAATAAGCGGAAGATCAATTTCAGGACTAGCTGCTTGTATTGTAGGTTGTATTGCTGCAATTCTGGTTTGTACTCGGAATAGGCAGAGAAGTAGAGTTAAAAACAGAAACAGACCTCACAGATGATTAAAAAAGTACAAAACATTAACTATATTCATAAGTAGGGCATTTTTTGACGGAAGACTTGCAAGACAATATGTTGTGCCGATTCACAAACACTCCCGCAACATATTGTCAAAAGTGAAATTTTGTCCATATAAACAAGAAGTGTTTACATAACACTGTTAACATAAAATGTGGACGAAATAAAGAAAAATAGAAATTTTGTCCATTTTTTTCTTGATTTTACTTGTCTTTTGGTGTATAGTAATTGAGCATATGTAAATTCTGAATTTTGCATTTCGGATGTTATGTTCTTTTATGCTTCACCAATTCCTTACATATTTGCTTTGGAGGTTTTAATTGGTGAACCGCGCTGATGTAAAGGGAAACGTGTGCCGCATTTGTATTTTTGGCGGATGGCTTGCAGGTCTTACTACTGGGGCGTTATTCGCGCATCTAAACTCTTTTGACATCACTTGGATGCATTCGGTGTTCAGTAGCCGTATTTCAGTTATTGGCTTTTTGATGATGCTCATTGCTCCATTTTTGCTATCTACGCTATTCTTTCGTTTATCCTTACCGGCACTTGTTGTTCCGCTAGCATTTATTAAGGCCTTTTCCTATAGCTGGTGTTCCGGCTGCATAATGATTTGTTTTCACAGTGCCGGTTGGCTATTGCGACTGTTGCTGCTTTTTACAGATACCTTTGTTGCGGTGATTCTTATATGGTATTGGTATCGCAATGTGAATAGCAGGGTAGAGCGTCTGAAGAATGACACATTAATTAGCTTGATCTTTACATTGCTGATTGGTTGTATTGATTGTTGTGTGATTTCGCCTTTTGGGATTTCACTCTTACGATAATTCTTTTAGAAAGGTTAACGTGTTCAAATGTTGGATTTGGTTCAGGCCTATGAAAATTATCTTTCAAAGGTAAAGCAGGCATCCTCCAACACAATATCTTCGTATATGCGGGATATTCGCCAATTTTCAAACTGGCTCCGCAATAACAAGAATTTGGATGTTATGGATGCGACACAACTGAATATTTCCGATTTTCTGGACCATCTGAAGGATGACGGACGCACCGGTGCAACTATATCCAGAAGTTTGGCAAGTCTAAAGAACTTCTTTGCATATTTGGTTTCCTCTGGTTTCCTGGAGAAAACGCCGGTTACGGATATCCGTATCGACAGGGGAGAGAAGAAGATGCCGCAGATTCTGTCCGGTCGCGAAATCGAGTTACTCTTGGCACAGCCTGTTTGTGTAGATGCCAAGGGCTACCGAGACAAGGCAATGCTGGAACTGATGTATGCAACCGGTATCCGTGTCAGCGAACTGGTGGAGTTGAATGTGGAAGATGTTAATCTGGAGCAGGGGATTATCAAATGCAACAGCTCCAAAAAATCTCGCGTTATCCCGTTGTATCCGGCTGCGTTAAAAGCTTTGAGTGTTTATCTCCGGGATATTCGCAGTGGTATGCTTGCGTCCACATCAGAACCTGCATTATTTGTTAATGTAAATGGTATGCGTATGAGCCGCCAGGGTTTCTGGAAGATCCTGAAATATTATCAGGATGCAGCACATATTGAAAAGGATATCACACCCCACACGCTTCGCCATAGTTTTGCAGTTCATTTGTTGGAAAACGGTGCTGACTTGGGCTCCTTGCAGGAACTGATGGGACATAGAGATATTTCTTCTACACAGCTGTATACGCACCTTATTAATCAAAAACTGAAAACCGTATATGAAAAATGTCATCCAAAAGCATAAAAAAGACTATCGCTTCTTCTGAAACGATAGTCTTTTTTGATTGTAATTATATGCCGGTCATAGCAGCAAGAACATCAACCTCGATTGCTTGAATATCTCGCTTCATCATCAGACCATCCTGAATATCTACATCCATAAACTGTCCGTTTTGTGTGCATATTATTCGGTTTGTTTTGCCGGCGCGCAGCATTTCCACTGCCAAATATCCCATTTTTGTTGCATTTACACGATCCCGTCCGGTGGGACAGCCACCGCGCTGAATATGTCCAAGTACTGTAACCCGAGGATCTAAATCCAAGCTGGATTTAATTTTCGCAGCAATATCCGCAGCAGAACCGGCACCTTCAGCTACGACAATCATATAGTGGGTAAAACCATTCAAACGGGCTTGACGAATCTTTTCAATGACACTTTTTTCAAAATCAAAATTCTTTTCCGGGACTAAGACAGCTGTAGCGCCTACTGCAAGACCTACATACATTGCCAGGTACCCGGCATTTCGCCCCATCACTTCCACAACAGAACAGCGTTCGTGGGACTGCATTGTATCGCGCAATTTATCGATGCATTCGATTGCCGTGTTTGCGGCGGTATCAAAACCAATAGAGTAATTGGTGCAGCATATATCGTTATCAATTGTAGCAGGAATACAAATTACATTGATACCCTGCTTGGATAAAGCTGCGGCGCCACGAAAAGTCCCATCACCGCCAATCGCAACAATGCCATCTAAACCAAGGAATTTACAGGTAGAAGCAGCTTTCTTCTGATATTCTTCCATCATAAATTCCTTGCTTCTGGCTGTGTAAAGGATCGTACCACCGCGGTTGATGATATGGCTGATGTTTTTCTCATCCAAACGAATGACATCAGCGTTAATCAGACCATTATAGCCACGACGAATACCATAGCATTCTATACCATGATATAGCGCTGTACGGACTACAGCACGCACACAGGGGTTCATACCAGGCGCATCGCCACCACTTGTCAGAACGCCAATTCTTTTAATCTCCATAAAAAGCCTCCAAAATTATATCTGGATTTATTGTAAATCCTTCCACCGAAAAAGTAAAGTAATTTCTGCAAGCAAATGCTTGTGGGGAGGAGACTGCCTTAGTTACATGTCGTTTCTCCGAACGCAACAAAATAAAAATTTTGTTGCGTTCGGAGTGATTATATGTTATAATATATTAAAAGAGCTCATCCAGAAGTATATAATACCGTATTCGTTCCGGATCCGGTTGGATCCCCAATGCATCAAATAACATCGTCTCTTCGAAGCCTTCGATTTTAATTTTGCCGTACTTACCTTTATAATTATTGTCTAAACTTCTGCAGCATAACGCAATATCCTGCCAAGGATCCGCCATTCCGGTTTTACCCAGATCAATCAAACCGGTTACACTATCGTCAGATAAGTATATATTCGGCAAACAAAAATCTCCGTGGCTTAGACACTCGCCTTGCTCCGGTTGATTTTCCTTTAACCACTGCAGTAACTGCTCCGGATCACGGAATGCATTCGGACCAAAGGTATCCGGTTGAGCATCTTCGATGTTAACCAGATTATTAATAACATTCTCCTCAGCAAGCTCAAGCCGCCGCTGAAGTGTCCATTTACAGGGACATTCTGAAATGTCAACTGCCCATAACTTGTGTAATGTATCTGCAAGCAGTTCTACCAACAGCTTTGGCCTGCTCATATAATATGAATCGCAAGCCATTTTACCCTCACATCTGTTCATAAGAATATACGAATATCCGTTTTCGTAAATATGTTCGATTATGTTTGGGACAGGAATTTTGCTATTAAGCTAATGCATCATTTCGGCTTCATTATCTGCTTCGTAGTCAATTTTCTGAATTTTCAGCACTATATCCTCAAATAGATATACACCAGCAGCAGACATGCCGATCGTATCCTTCGTATAACTTCTTATTTTGATATGATCTTGTATTTTCTTTGGTAAATTCACATAAATCACCAACTTTGGAGGTAAAATATGAAAAAATACGCTGATTGTCCACTGGTTTTAAGAGATTTTTTGGTATATCACGAAACCATTAAGGGACAGTCTCCCAAAACAATACATGAGTATTATTTAGATTTAAGGATGTTCCTGCGGTTTATGAAGCTGATGCGCAACGATATGCCTATTCATACCAAGCTGGACGATATTGCCATCAATGATGTGGATGTTGCTTTTGTTGGCAGCATTACGACATCAGATGTGTTCGATTTTCTGTCCTATTTAGCAAATGACAGAACGATTAACCCAGACAGCGCTGCACCGGAATACGGCATATCTCCTACTGCACGCGCAAGAAAACTCTCTGCATTGAAATCCTTTTATAAGTATTTAACAGTACGTACGAAGCAGCTTGTAGATAATCCTGTGGCAGACTTAGAGTACCCCAAATTAAGAAAAAGTCTGCCGAAATATTTAACACTTGAGCAGTCCTCTGCGTTGTTACGGGCAGTTTCCGGACAAAATGAAGTACGGGATTATGCAATATTAATGCTGTTTTTGAACTGCGGTATTCGGCGCAGCGAGCTTGTAGGCCTGAATCTGACAGATGTCTATGAAGATAGAATTCGTGTGGTTGGTAAAGGCAATAAGGAACGGTTTGTTTATTTTGGATCCGCATGCCGAAAAGCGATTGACCAGTACTTAGTGGAGCGGCATAAAAAAGTTCTAACCGATAATCGGGCGTTGTTTGGTTCAAGAGACGGAAACCGTATCAGTGTTGCTGCGGTGCATCGTCTTGTAAAGAAGGCGCTACTGCAGGCAGGCTTGGATGCCACCCAATATTCTGCCCATAAGCTGCGCCATACTGCGGCAACTATGATGCTTTCCGGTGGCGTGGATGTAAAAACCGTTCAAGAGGTTTTAGGGCACGAGAACCTAAACACAACACAAATTTATACCCATATTGAAAATACAGAACTGAAAATCGCAGCAGAAGCAAATCCTTTATCAAAATTGGATTTTACAGAGGAGAAAAATTTGTAAGATACTCCCCTGCCCTGTTACATTGCAATTTCGATCGCTTCCCGGAGGTTTTTGACCTGATATACGGTCAAGCCTTCGGGAATTTCTAACTTTTCGGAAACTTTTATAGGGATAATACACTTACTAAAACCTAATCTGGCAACTTCTGACAGTCGCTGGTTCAGGTTGGATACGCCACGGATTTCGCCAGTTAATCCAATTTCTCCAATGGCGGCTAAGTCGGACGGGATGGCCTGATCCCGATAGGATGAAGCGACTGCCAGCGCGACCGGCAAGTCTGCACCTGGCTCATCCAGACGCAAGCCGCCGATTACATTGATATAAGTATCAAAGGCGCTTAGCTTTAGGCCAGCGCGTTTTTCTGCTACAGCAAGCAGCAGCGCCGCACGGTTAAAATCAAAGCCATCTGCTGTTCTTCTGGGTACATTGAAGGAGGTTTTGGTTACTAAAGCCTGTACTTCTGCCAAAATAGGCCGTGTTCCTTCCATAACGCAGGCAACACATGTTCCGGTAGCACCCTGCGGGCGACCCTCCAGAAGCATTTGAGAGGGGTTTGGGACTTCGTTCAAACCCTTGTCGCACATTTCGAAGACACCAATTTCGTTGGTAGATCCAAATCGGTTTTTAACAGCTCGCAAAAGCCGATACGAAGAATTGGGATCGCCTTCAAAGTATAAAACACAATCAACCATATGCTCCAAAACCTTGGGGCCAGCGATTGCACCGTCTTTGTTGATATGTCCAACAACAAAAACAGTGATACCCTGTGATTTTGACAATTGCATCAGTGCTATTGTACATTCTTTGACCTGGGAAACACTACCTGGTGTAGATTCGGTAGTGTCGCTGAACAGTGTTTGGATAGAATCCACTATCAGAATATCCGGCTTTTGTTCCTCTGCAACAGCGAGAATATCCGTAAGGCTGGTCTCCGAGAAAATGAGCAAATCTTTTGGCATAACGCCAATTCTCTGAGCACGGAGCTTTAGTTGCTTTTCGCTTTCTTCACCGGAAACATACAGAACTTTTCTGTTTTTGCATAAACTGCTGCAAATTTGAAGCAGCAATGTTGATTTTCCGATGCCGGGGGCACCGCCCACAAGGTTCAGAGAGCCTTCCACTGCGCCTCCGCCCAGAACCCGGTTCAACTCCCCAATTCCGGTTGAAAAGCGAATCTCGTTGTCTGTATCGACCTCAGAAAGCTTTTGAGCTGCGCGATTGGAAGGTAATGTTCTGACCTTTCCGGCTGTGATTGGCTTTTCGATATGTTCCTGCAGTGTGTTCCACTGACCACAAGAAGGACATCTTCCCTGCCAGCGCGGCGTCTCGTTACCACATTCTGTGCAATAGAAAACGATTTTCTGTTTTGCCATAGTGAATACTCCTATCTAATCTCTTTTTCTTATTATAACAGGCATTAACAAACCGGTCAAGTAATGCTGCGCGCATATAATTCGCTGCTGATAACAGATGCGATCACACAGCAAAGCTTGTTTTGATAATTCTTATCTGTTAAAAGCTGCGCTTCAGCCGGGTTAGACAAAAAACCGCATTCGACCAGGATGCCCGTACATTGGATATTTTGCATTAAATAAATGCCGTTTGCCTTTTTAGCCTTGCGGTTACTGCCTGGATTAAGATTTGTAACCATTGCACTTTGCATTTTTCTTGCCAAATCCTGACTTCCGGTTGTATCAGCATAAAAGACCTGTGCTCCTCGATAACGGCTGTCCGTAAAATGGTTTTGGTGAATACTCACCAGTATCCCGTTATCTGTTTGGTTTACCAAACGAACCCGCTCTTTTAGATCGGAAACTTTTTTTGCCGCAATGGTTTCACCGCTTGTGTAAACGGAAATATCCGCCGTTCTGATCATAACAGTATGGATTCCCAATAAGCGAAGCAGATCATTCAGACGGAGTGCAATTTCCAAATTGATATGACTCTCCAAAATACCGCTCTCAGTATTTGCACCACCGTCAACACCGCCATGTCCCGGATCAATAATAATCCGTCGATTTATAGGGATGTTCATATTTTCGTTGATTGTATTTACAGCACGACTGCCGCCAACTGCTGACATCAAAAGCAAGGCTAATATCAACAGATAGATCGGCATTAGTCCGATTAATTTTTTGTAATGCACAACCACCACCTCACAACAATTTATGCAGATATGCAAGGATAATGAACAAATATGCAAAATATGGCATAGTATACCAAGGAACGACAGTTCCAAAGGAATTATGATAGGAGGAATCGGTGTTGGATAAGATGAAAAACGAGGAACAATATGCCGAAGGCCGACTGCCGGCAATGGCGCCTTTGGCAAATCCCTATGTTCCTTTCCAATTAGATAATCCACGCAAATACGAATCAAGAAAGGCATTGGTTCGAGGAACATTGTTTCCGGGACTGGACTTGCCCTTTATGGGAATGGTGAACAAGAACGAACTGCCTGTAACACCTTTAACGGAACTGCAGACAATGGCTTTTGTGATCAATGAACTGGCGCTGTATCTGGATACCCACAGAAACGATCAGGAAGCTTTGGAAGTGTATAGAACCTATCAAAAGATGTATCAGAAAGGCAAAGCGGAATATGAAAAAATGTGCGGCCCGCTCAATCATATGTCCCAATCCAGCGGAGAATACAGATGGCTTGATGAGCCGTGGCCCTGGGAATACGCAAAAAATCGGGAGGTCTAGGCTATGTTCATTTATGACAAGAAACTGCAATACCCTGTCAAGATTGATAAACCGAACCCCAGATTGGCGTCTATTATTATTTCCCAGTACGGTGGACCGGATGGCGAATTGGGCGCGTCATTGCGATACCTTTCCCAAAGATATTCTATGCCCTTTGACGAGCTCAAAGGCCTTCTGACCGATATTGGTATTGAAGATTAAAATTGTTTATGTTATAATAGTAGCAACAGGAGGTATAAAGATATGTTAGAAAACCTTTACAAATACTATCATAACGATATGACACGAGAGCAGATTGAAAATGCCTACACCCTACTGAATGATGATAACAGGTTATTATACTATACCTGTTATGCATATAATTGCTATGAATTATTACATAGCAAGGGGCATTTATCATTGATAACCAATCCAGATGCTTTGTTTAGAACACCCGAAGCAGAGCAACAGTTCATTATTGAAATGAAGAACTACATAAAAGATGTTATTGGTATCAAGAGAGAGGATGTTCAATATGGCACATTTACAAGTAATAGAACCGAACAAAACAACACTCAAAACTGAGGACTTTGAACCTCACAGAGTTTGTGCCTATTGTCGTGTTTCAACTGATGAAAAAGACCAAAGGAACTCACTTGTAGCACAAAAACAGTTTTTTGAGAGTTTTTTTGAAATGCATAGTAATTGGACAAATATAGGCATTTTCTCAGATGAGGGACTTTCAGGAACATCACTTGAAAAAAGAGACGATTTCAACCGAATGTTATTTGAGGCAAGGCACGGCAATATTGATATTATACTCACAAAAGAGGTTTCCCGTTTTTCCCGTAATGCTCAACACCTTTTAAATATCGTTGAAGAATTACGAAACAGGGGTGTTTATATTTGGTTTTTATCTGATGATATCTACACAGAAAAAGATGATTACAGAGAGGAACTTTCAAAAGCAGCATCCGATGCAGAACGAGAAAGTCTAAAAACCTCTCGCCGTGTAAAATGGGGACATAAACAACGAATGCAAAACGGCATTGTCTTTGGTCGCAAGGAAATGTATGGGTATAACATTGTCAAGGATGAAAAAGGCAAACAACACTTTGAAATCATACCCAAAGAAGCAGCAGTCATAAAACAGATTTTTGAATGGTTTGCAAGTGGCGAAGGCACTCACAGAATTGGCAAAAAATTAAAAGAAAAAGACATTGACACAAAACGATATGCAAATAGTTGGACACCAATTGTAATCTTGCGAATATTACGGAATGAGAAATATGTGGGCGATTTGGCACAGGGAAAGACCTACACCCCCAATCCATTAGACCATAAGAAGAAATACAACACGGGCGAATCCTACAAATATTACATAACAGACCACCACCCCGAAAGTGCAATCATTGACCGAGAATTGTGGAACAAGGTGCAAACGATTTTACAGGAAAAAGCACCAAGTGAAGAAATCAAGGCGAAGCACTCAAACAGATATTGGACAAGTGGCAAGGTATATTGTGGTCTTTGTGGTGGTCGCTATGTCAGTTATGTAAAGAAGCAAAAAAACATCCCTTATCGTGCTTGGGTGTGCTTTGAAAATCATCAAAGGGGAAAATACAAACAAATAACCCTTGAAACAGGCAGAACGGAAATAGTTGGTTGTAATGCTCTGCGAGTAAATGACAGGGTGTTGCAAACGGCAATTCACGATATTATTACCGAGTACATCATTCCATACAGAGAAACACTACTCGATGAAATGAAAAAGGAAATTGCCGAACTGTCAAAACCCAAGGACACCACCAAGCAAATTGCCAAACTGCAAACGGCACTTGAAAAGAAGCAAGGCGAAATCTCCAAACTCACTTTGGGTTGGACAAGTGGTAATGTACCTGATGTTGCCTATTATTCAAGCATAGGAACACTTAACAAGGATTACGAAGAATTACAGGCAAAACTACGTCAAATGCAAGAACAGGGCAATTCTGCGAGTGCAGAGGTGCGAATATACACCGAATATGTAGACCAGCTTGAGTCTGTACTCGCACTTTCCGAGAATGACCTGAACGAAGCATTTTACGAAAGAGTTACAAAACAGATTTTCGTATATCCTCTTAATTTGTTAGAGTTTCGTTTGTCATTTATCCCAATGCCGATTTATATGCAATATAAGACATCAGGCAGAGGAAAAGACTATACGGCAGAGTTCACTATTCTATCAAAAGAACAGTTTGCAGAACTGCTTGAAAAAGCACCTAAAAACGAACTCGAAGAACAAAAAGCAGAATAACAAAACGATATGCAGAACTTTACTTGCTCTGCATATCTTTTTTTGCCTTTTCATCGTTATATATCTGCTCTGCCTGTTTAAAGCTACAGTTGGTTTCTTTTCGTATTTCTGCTATACGGAGTGCCTTTTTCCATTTCTCAACATTACACCTTTTACACTCGTTTTCATAGTTGGAATCTACATACACAAAATCACCTCAAATCATCAAAAATATCATTTTCAAGGGTTTGAGGGGTGATTTCTCTTTCCTCTGCGAATATGCCCTCTGTCATTTCTTGCAGTTCCTTTTCCAACCTCTCACACTCTGCCTGTCGCCATTCGTGTAGTGTTTGGTGTCTTGCCCCTGTTTGCTCCTTACTTTCCCCACGAACAAGACCAAAAGGCGACATTGCCTCTGCATAACTGTCCTGTAATGCTATGACTTGACTTTTCTTATTGAAAAATCGTGAAGAGTTGAACTTGCCGTTTTCATCTGTCATTATCACAAAGCAATGCAGATGGGTGGTTTGCTCGTCTCTATTCAAATCGGCACGTATCATTTTACCTTTACCAAAGGTATCACGAACCCAAGAAAAGTTTGCCTTAACCCATTCTACCAAGTTGATTTTATCTTCCATTTCCGGTGAAAAAGTCAAAACCAACTCGCAAAGAACATTCGCATCCTTGCGAACCTTTCGCCCTGTTGCCTGTTCCTGTTCCTTGATTGCCTTTCTTATGGTTTGTATCATAGTCTGCTCACCCCTTTGCCAAGTGTGGTTTTCTTTTTCTCTTTCGGGGTGTTTTCTGTTCCGTAGTCGCTCCCTATGTTTTTGGTGTCGCTCTATATTTGCAACAGAACCCACCTTGTATTTTGCAAATCGCATTATTGCATAATTGCTCATTCAAAATACCTCCTTTGCTCTTGATATGCGAGAGCAAAGGAACGGCAACACACACGAAAGGAAAGATGTTGCCGTTAACCTTACTGCAAAGCACTTGGAAAACGGTGCTTTTTCGTGCGGTCATATCTCTGCCCTACAAAATCAGTATGGGACAACCGATTTTATTTCGCAGAAATATGACTTACTACGACTTGCATGCAAGTCAGTAAGGTCTGCCGACGTCTGTTCACAATGAAAATCAATCATATTTATTGTAAAGAAAACGGAAAGGAGCGACCTCAATATGAACGAAACATTATACGATTTAGAACAAAAGCGAAATGCCGTTGAACTCGATATACAGGCATTATATGAAACCTTAAAAGAAGAAATAAAAAATGCTCACGACAATTAAGCGTGAGCATTTTTATCATAGTCCAAGTAATTCTTTTTTCTTTGCATCAAATTCTTCTTGTGTGATAATTCCTTGGTCAAGAAGATTTTTAAATTTCACGATTTCATCAGCAGAAGAAACAGATTGAGGTGCATAAACTGGTTGATTTAGTGCACTCTGGTTTATGTCGCTGATGGTTTCAAGTGCAGTGATACATTTTTGAGCACTATCTTGTGCTGCTTTATATATAAAACCATTTGTTTTGGTTTCTGTAAGTATAAAGTTAATGTAAACAACATCAGTATGTGCATTCTTTAACGAGATACGAAGTTTCATTGAATTGCAAATACCTTTGGATTTCTTTCCGCCTGTAACTCCACCAACGATAGCACCTACACCACCAAAAAGCAAACCGCCAGCAACGGCACGTCCCAAACCGCCTTTTGTTATACTTTGACCATCTTCTAATAATTCAAAACTTAATAAGTTTTCATAAGAAAAAATATCTTTGCCTATCTTGAAAGATTTATTATTTTCATCAACTTGTATATAAGTACCTACTGATTTGGTTGATGAGAAATTTTCAACAATTTTCTTTCGGGTGCTAATCAGTTCGTTGATGGATTGCTGATTATATGTCATATTGTTACTTAACATTGAAATTCCTGCACTGCTCAAACAGTTGGTACAAATAGCACCATCAGAAATTTTCACCTTTCCAGATAATAATCCTAATTCTTTGCCACAAACGGCACATGGTATTTTTGCCATAGTTTTACCCCTCTCAATAAATAAAAAAGTGTGTGCAACACGAAGTCGCACACACCGAAAAATGCTCGACTTCGATTTGCTACCACACAAAACTCCACACTCCACACAGAAATGCGAAATAAGAAGTCAGCACTTTTACCGAAGTAAAATGCCCACTTCCGTGTGGAAAAATACATTTTAGAGTTTTATGTGGTGAACACATTATATCACAGATTACTTTCTATGTAAAGACACTTTGGAAAAATGTTGAAAATAAGGGTAAAAGGGTATAAATGTATAAAACACCTTATAAATAAAGGAAAACACGGCGTTGGAGGGCTTGTCCAACGCCGTGTAGAAAAAGGGTAAAAGGGTAAAAGATAGTTAAAGGAAATGGTCTCATATTCTTGACTTTTAACCAAAAATATGCTATACTAATAATGCTCTCAATGATAGGGAGCATCAACTGAATAATGATACCGTATCGCCAGTGGGCAGCGACAAATGAGCACACCCACCCAATGACGAAATCGTCTCGCAAGAGATTGATGCTCCATTGACGGAAGAGGCGACTGACTGTGAACGAAGATAGATAGCAGACATTCCAGCAGTAAGAAGTAGAAAAAAACGGGTGACAGAACGAAAGGACAATAGGGTTACTATTGCTTTCTGTTTTTCCGTTATGCCTACTTTAATTTCGGTGCTAATTTAGACCTAACGGGAAAACGTTAGGTCTTTTGTTTTGTCCGTATTCAGAATTTTTAAATTCAAATTCTGAAAGGAGACCACCGTTATGGCAAAACACTGTGAATATATGCAGTATTTAGAACACTTAAAAATCAAATTGGAAAATTTAGAAAACATCATTGATACACACCGAACAATTAAAGAATGGGCATACATCATACACGATAAGGATGTAAAAGCAAACGGAGAACCCAAAGGAGCACACATTCATTTGTATCTTAATTTTGGTCAAAGTAGTGCTGATTTTGAAACGGTTGCAAAATGGTTCAATGATGAACCGCAATATGTGAGTAAAGTTAAAAAGCGAAAAAAAGACATACTTAAGTATCTAACACATCAAAATGCTCCCGATAAATTTCAGTATAATGCTGAAAATGTTAAAAGCAATTTTAATATTGAAGAAGCAATCGAGAAAGAAGAAAAAACCGATATTGACTTCATTATACGAAAAATTTCAGATGGGACTATTAAGGAATATAACAGATTTGATTATATAGATTCTGTTACATTGGCAAAACATAATAGTGTTATCCATAATGCCTTTAAGAATAGGAGTGAAATGATTATGCGAAATCAAAATCGTGATATAAAGGTAATCTTTATATATGGAACAACTGGAAGTGGAAAAACGACTTATGCAAAAATGCTCGCTGAAAAAATAGGTGATGGTAGTTGTTATGTGTCATCTTCTGCGAATGACAGTTTGCAAGACTACAAAGGACAGGAAACTGTCATATTGGACGATTTAAGAGATAATGCCTTTGAGTTTGCCGATTTGCTTAAAGCACTTGACAACCACACGGCAACGAGTATCCGTAGTCGTTTTTGCAACAAAAACTTTCTTGGTAGTACAATCATTATTACAAGCACGGTGCCGATTTTAGAATGGTACAAGTTCAGCAATGAGGATAAATCGCAGTTGCGAAGAAGAATATCCAATTATCTAATTGCCGATGAGAAGGAAATTTGCTTTTACACTTTCAACCCCGACAATAATTATATGCCAGAGTTTAAGTATAAGATAAAGAACCCTGTTCCTGCTGTCGTAGCAAAGAAAACCAGAGACAAACAAGCGAATGATGATATTTTAAGTATTTGTATGGGTGTTCTCGATGGTATGGATGAAGAAGAAAAAGGCGATTATGTCAAAGAAATAAATGAAATAAAAGCACATTAAAAACAAGAAAGGGAGTACGCGTGTACTCCCTTTCTTGTTTTTCTTCACTATATGCACAATAAAAATCTTATTTAGGAACAGAAGAATTGGGACACCTGGAAATGATTGGTGCTATTGTGCACCAGTTAACCAGAAATCTGAAGGATTCTCAAATTCAAGACTCGGCATTTGCGCCCTACTTTGTGGACCATACCACCGGTGTATATCCAACCTTTGCATCCGGAACGCCTTGGACAGCAGCAACTATGCAAGTAAAGGGAGATCCCATTGCTGACCTGACAGAGGACCTGGCTGCTGAGCAGAAAGCGCGGGTAACCTATGACAATATTCTGCGTTTAAGCGATGATCCGGATGTAAACAATGTGATTAAATTCCTTCGCGAACGAGAAGTTGTGCACTTCCAACGTTTTGGTGAGGCAATGCAGCTTCTGCGTGAAAAATTGAATCAAAAGAATGTATACTATATGAATCCGTCTTTTGATATGTGATTCATTAATAAAAATAGAACGACCTGGGATTATCCCAGGTCGTAATTTATACAGTTCGCTTGGTCAGTTCTTGAGAAAGTTGTTGCATAAATTCGGTATCCGTAAAAGCATCCAAAGCAGAGATAGCTTTCCTTGTATGCTCTTCAATAAGCTGCTCACATCCATCCAGACCGTAAAGCTGAACAAAGGTATTCTTAGAGCCGTCAACACCAACAGCCTTGCCTAGGGTTTTGGCGTCCCCTATGACATCCAGAACATCGTCCCGAATTTGGAAGGCAAGACCAATATTATATGCAAAGGTTCTTGCTGCATCAATTTGCTCCTGGGTGCCTTCACCGGCCAGAACGCCTAAAACGCAGGCAGCTTCGATCAGCGCACCTGTCTTCCGGCTCTGAATATCCAGTACTTCCTGTGCAGTACACTGGCGCTGCTCACTCTGCATATCCAAGACCTGCCCACCGACCATGCCCAATTCACCGGCGCAGGCGGCCAAAACCTTAACTGCAGCAATTTGTGTCTGGGGTGTATGGTCGGCATTAGCAAGACTTGAAAAAGCTGCGGTCAGTAATGCATCTCCGGACAGTACGGCGATCGCTTCGCCATAGACCTTATGATTGGTCAATCTTCCTCTGCGATAATCATCATTGTCCATACAGGGCAAATCGTCGTGTATCAGGCTATATGTATGGATCATTTCAACAGCGGCAGCAAAATCGGTCGCTCGCTTCCAATCACCGCCGCACATCTTACAAAATTCGTACACAAAAATAGGGCGCAGGCGCTTACCACCAGCAAGCAGACTATAGCGCATGGCAGAGAATAATGTCTGCTGAGGTTCACCGGGATAGTTAAAGCATTTTTCTGCAAGGTAATCCTCTGTATGCTGTTTGTATGCGGTCAGTTGCGCCAGAAAATCATTGCTCATAGGAAAAATCCTCCTCCATTGGCGTTCCATCTTCCGCTGCAACGATCTTTTTAACCTGCAGCTCTGCTTCATCCAGTAACTTACCGCAGCTTTCTACCAGCATTGTGCCTTCCTGAAACAGTTTCAAGGACTCCTCCAGCGCAACATCGCCCCGTTCCATTACGCGGACGATTTGTTCTAATCTTTGCATATTTTCTTCAAAGGATCTATTAGGATTATTCATAAATTCTCCTCCTTGTTATTCAGAACGGCAGCTGTAATTACGCCATCGCTGAGATTAACCTGTAAGACATCCTGCGACTGAACCTGTGAAACGGAACGAACCACATCTCCCCTATCATTTTGCACCATTGCATAGCCTCTGGAAAGTACCTTCAGCGGACTCATCGCATCCAATTTAGAGGTTAACGAGATAAAACCCTGTTTCTTCACTCCGACAATATGCTTCTGCCCGGAAATAAGACGGGTTTGCAGGTGATTCAAGCTATCCCTGCGAAGGGTTAGGTACCGGGTTGGACTTTGAAGAGCCGGTACCCCTGACAAAGCATTCAGCTTATCTCGTGCAAATTTGATCTGGCGCTTTATAACGGTCTGCATCGACGAATGCATAGCATCTAAATTCTGTCGCAGGGCAGATTGATCCGGAACAGCAAGCTCAGCTGCGTTAGAAGGTGTAGCTGCCCGTAAATCTGCAACAAAATCGGATATAGTAACATCCGGCTCGTGCCCCACTGCGGAAATTACAGGGATATCGGATTGATAGATAGCTCTTGCAACCAGCTCGTCATTAAAAGCCCATAAATCTTCAATAGAGCCTCCACCGCGTCCTACAATCAGCAAGTCGGCAAGCTTATGGTGATTGGCATATTGGATAGCAGCAGCAATCTCACCGGGCGCCTCTGCACCTTGAACACGGACAGGCAGCAGATGAACCTTCGTCAGCGGGTAGCGCTTGTTTAATACGCGAAGCATATCGTGAACAGCTGCGCCAGCGGAGCTTGTTATAATGCCGATTACACCGGGAAACTGCGGAAGCGTTTTTTTGTGTGCGCTGTCAAACAAACCCTGTGCAGCAAGCTTAGCCTTTAGTTGCTCGAAGGCTGCGTGTAAATCCCCTACTCCATCAAGCGTTATTGTGTTGCAGTACAGCTGATAAGCACCGTCTCTGGGATAGACGGAAACTTTACCCATAGCGATAATCTTCATTCCGTTTTCCAGACGAAATTTCAGTCGAGTCGCACTATTGCGAAACATCACACATTTCAGGCTAGCGCCATCATCTTTTAGGGTAAAATAGTGATGGCCGGAGGGATAAACTTTGTAATTGCTGATTTCTCCCCGAACAGCAACGCCGGTTAAAAGCGCATCTTCGTCCATCAGACGGCGAACATATTCATTGATTTGGGTTATAGACAAAACCTGTTGCATATTAACCCTCCTGATGCCGATAAGCAAGAATCGCCACACCAAGAGCGTTATCTGTAGAATACCGGGGTTCTGCAAATACAGGGTTGAGATCCTGAAGAAAGCTACGCAGCATCGAATTGGCAGAAACACCACCAGAAAAGACTACAGGTAAATTTGGATAATCCTTAAGGGCGTTTTCTGTGGCTTGCCGTACTGCAGAACAAACGCACCGCAAAGTATATGCTGCAGTCTCTTCAGGGTTATTACCGATTGACCAGTAATTCTGAACTTTATTTTCTACACCGGATAGCGAAAATTGGCTGCCGTTACATTTTACTGAGAATACATGGGTATTTGTTGCTTGAGAGGCAAGCTGATCTAAATATTTTCCAGAGGGAAATGGTAAACCAAGAAGCTGACCGGCACGGTCAATCAGTTGTCCCGCAGAAATATCGGTTGTTCCGCCAATGATACGGCATTGTACATTTTTTCCGTCCGGCTCCACAAGCAAAAGTTCGGTCGTTCCCCCAGATAGATGCCATGCAAGATGTGGCTGATCCATCAAATCCATTCTGCCGGCGCTCCAAAGCGCTGCAGCGATATGTCCCTGTTGATGAGAAAACTCCATAAGGGGCGCACCAAGCGCCTGAGAAAGAAGTTTTGCATGGCTGATGCCAACCAGGAAGCAAGGCATATAACTGCCAGTAACAGCGCGTGGGCGGGTGCTGACACCAACTGCAGATATATTATGGATATCTGTATTACAAAACAGCCTGCCGGAAAGCTCCGGCAGGCTTTTGGTATGATGAAATACGGCATCGCTTTGCCGCAATCCCAATTCACCGGCTTTAACCGGCAAGATCTGAGATTCGTTAATACCTGCTATACCGTCAAAATATGCAATGGATGTGGTATAGTTACTGGTATCCAATCCGATTACACCCATAATTACTCCTCAGTATGATTTCCTCTGGCGAAAGCTCCAAGAATACCGTTGACAAATGCGCCGGTGTCATCACCGTCATACATTTTGGCAATGCGAACGGCTTCAGAAATTGCGACACCTGTCGGCACATCTTCAATGTAAAGTATCTCAAAAATCGCCAGTTGCATAATTGCGCGTGTGAGCTTTGAAATACGATTAATATCCCAACCGATGGAATAATTCTGTATGTGCGTGTTGAGCTCATCCAGGCGGCTTGCGACTCCGGAAACAACGCAGTCAAGATATGCTACCTGTTTGCCGGAAGGCGTCTGCGTATATATATCGTTTTCGTCAGCAAGCAAAGCATAGTAGTCTTTATCAAGCCTCATAGAAATAATTTCTTTGGGCTCATCACCGGTAAAATCACGACTGTAAATCAAATGTACTGCCAGTTCTCTGGCGTTTGCTCTAGTCATCGAAGCTCCTTATTGGCGAATAATGCCACAAACATTTACATTAACGGAGGCAACCTTCACGCCTGCGGTAGATTCCACAGCAGCAGTAACCGCATCCTGAACAGCCTTGGCAACCGATACCACGTTCTGGCCGTATCCGACATTCACATTGCAATCAATAGTGATCTGATCATTATCTGCAATGGAAATTTTCATTCCCTTGCCCCAGTTCTTCTTACCGATCATATCCGCAATATCTGCGCCGGGCTTCACACTCAGGCCAACGGTGCCTTCAACATCATTTACAGCGTTGGAAACGATTGACGCAATAACATCTTCCGAAATGAAAACATTGCCCTTTTCCTGGACCTGAGAAATATACTGTTTATTTTCAGCCATAGGGATTACCTCCTAAATATCTGCCACACTAAATGTGGATATTCCTTTTGTTATTGTAACACAAATCCAAAAAAATACAACTGTTTTCTGTATGGATGCAAAAATACCCCAAAGACTTTGTCCTTGGGGTATTTACCTTACACCTGAACGACCCGGATATCTTCCATCGTGTATTCCGATTGAGTCATAACGATATCGGCAATAACTGCAACATCCGTTTCCTTCAATCCACCCTCCGGGGCGGCAACAGCAACAGAAATTCCCGCGTCGCTGATGTAGGCAACGCAATCAGTATATCCCTTAGCGATAACAAGACTTTCGATTTGCGCTTCACATAATGCTACCTGTACCAGCTTCTCCAGCTCAGCATTTGTTTTTTGAGAATTATCATCGTCGCTGTATGCCATTGCTTCCTGAAGCAGGCCTACGGCGCTGTCTCTTGCTTCCTGACGGGATAAACGAACGGCAGCGAAATAATCCGTTACGGTATTAGTGTTCTCGTCTGTGCTTACAGACAGCGTGCTGCCATCGTTCATCACCAACATATCGGCGGACATAATCTTATCTGCGTTCAATGTGTCGGTTAAATTTGCCGTAGCCTGATCCTCCGTGTATAGCCAATTCACATAAATTCCTGCGCATACCGTTACCAGCACGCCGGCTGCTACGATGTTTTTCTTCCAGGTTTTCATAAAAAGCCTCCATTCACTTCATTTTAAGTACGGAAATACAATTTGCGCCTAATCCTGTAAGCTTAGATACTGCGTCAACGATTGCCAAACGAACTTTTGGATCCTCCGCGCCCTGACAAACAATGATCGCTCCTTGATATTCTGCCGGAATCACTTGTTTCACCAAACCGGTCTCTGCTCTTTGTCCGTTCTCAATAATGACTGTGTCCCATCGGACCGATGAATCTTTTTCTGCTTCGGTCCTATCCTCGTTTGTCTGATACAAAATTTCTTCCCCGGCAGAAATTGTTAATATCACCTGCACCTCCCCTGCCCCAGAAACAGAACTTAAAATCTTTTGCAGCCTTTCTTCCAGATTATATTCTGTTGGAAGTGCCACAGTTGCTTTCGTTTCCTCTTCCACTATCTTTTTCTGTCCTGTGGGGATCATCATTAACAAGACCCCAATCAGAAATATCAAAACCGCATAACGGTATTTTTTTAGTACGAAAAGCATCTTTTGGAATATGTTCTTTAATTCCATATCTGGTTTTCCTCCGGGATACCGATGTTCTCTGAAAGAAATTGTGCTAGAAGTCTTTTTCCATAGGGAGATACTGCGCCCTCGATTGTTACCGCTTGTGGTATCTGCGGATATGTTTCTGACAGTTCTAACTGAATATCAACCTGCAACTGCATTGCAGATGCTTTGTCCTGAATATATGTTTCTAATTCCTCTTTTATGATTGCAGCAGCTGCATTTGACCCTATCTCCTGACCCCAAGACACAGCGGCAGATGCTTCGGAAGAAATATCATTATAGAAATTTTGCCAACTATCCAGTTGGAATTTCGTCAACGGCGATAAAAGTGTAAAGACCAGAATAATTCCACCAAGCAGCCGAATTACGGTACCAATCATCCCTTTGTTATCAAAGAATACACATAGAATGCGGATTATCACAGAGGTAACGATGATGCTGATCAGATATTGCCGAATAGCTTCCATCAGCTTACTCCCTTCATCAGGCAAACTGTGCTGACCATATGCAGTAAACAAACGCAACCGGTCATTGCTAACAAAAAGCCCAGCACAGAGGCAAAATTATCGATCAATTTTACAGGTGTCTTGCAACCAAAAACGCTGCTAAAGGCTCCGCATAGCCTTAGGAGCAGATATTGAACACCGATTTGGACAAATGGAATGATAAGCATCGCAAGCAAGACTAACAACCCGTAAATACCGGCAGTATTTTTCATAATGCCGGCACTGATCAGAATAGTTTCTGAAGCATCGGATATTACGCTGCCGACAACCGGAACAAAACCGGACAAAGCAAGTTTTGCTGCTTTGACAGATGCCGCGTCAACCGTACCGCTGATCACACCGGTAATGCTAATGTAACCGGTAAACAGATACATTAGAATTTTCAGGCACCAGGTCATCAGCCATTTAACAAAATCCCGCAGATTATGGAGCATTTCTTCTCCAAGAGCGCTGCCTGCTACAGACAGACAGATGTATATATAAATCATAGGGATCAGCAATTTAGAAATGCCTGAAGAAAGTATTGTGTTAAAAATCACAGTACCGGTGTACAAACCTGCAGCAGTTCCAACACCCCCTTGTGCCGCCATAGCGCCTGTCATAACCGGAAGTAAAAGCTTTCCGTATTCACTGAGCTGCTGAACGGTATCGATGCCGAGTTTAATAAATGAACGGGTTGGCAAAAGCAGCGTTATAGCAATGCAAATTGTAGTTGCCAATTCAACTGTTTTTTGCGCAATTCCGTTAAAACTCTGTAAAATAGATGACAGAAAGAGAATACCGACCAAACAAACGCATATGCCGCTGGATTCAACCAAATTTGGAGCAATTTCTGCAAAGGCTTTTTTAACAACATACCACAAATCCTGCCCAAAGGTCGTTGCCTCTCTTGGCAGCATATCCTGGACAGCGTCAGGTGCATCCGGTGCCGTGAACTCCATTGCGTGAACAGTCGGTACGCATAAAATTAGAATAATCAAAACAATGCAAATTTTTCTCATATCGCCACCAAAATTTCTTCCACCAGTTCTATGAGTCTTGTAAACAAGGGGATGCTCAACCAAAGTATGACACAAGAGGCTAAAATCTGCACGATCTTACCAAGGGAAGCATTGCCGGAATCTGTACACATCAGCGAGACAATTTCAGACAATAATCCCACACCAACCGCTTTCATAATGACTGTCAGCATTTGCCTGTCCACATTTGCGATACTTTCCAATTTCGTGAAGAAGTCAAATACCGGCTTCAGGTACCCAAATGCGACTGCCGACACCGTGCAGCAAGCCAGAACCGTTAGAAGTAAGGATATGTCCTTACTCTGCTTCAGAAGAATTAAATAGAATACTAAGGCGATCAATACGCCGCCTGTTGTTTTCAAGAATGTATCCATCAGAACTGAAACAAATCTTTTACAAGCTGAAATAAGTCCGATATTTTTTGCGCCAGGATCATCAGAACAACCACCAGTCCTGCAAGGGTTGTCATAGTAGCCTGCTCCTCCCTTCCGGTGCGGGAGAGTACCTGATTCAAAATGGATGTAATGATCCCGATCGCTGCAATCTTAAAAATTAAGTCAATATCCATATTAAATAAACAATATCACCATAGCTGCACCGGCGCAAAGTCCCAGCGTCTGATAATTTCGTATTCGTACATCCTGATTTTTTATGAGGGATTGTAAATCGTTTTTACACTGCGCTTTCACTGCATGCAACCCCTTTAATTGCCCTTCTAAATCAAACTGTCCAAGAGCAGAACCGAGATAATGGAGGATCGCTTTTGCTGGTTCTGGAATATCCGGAAAACTGGCAATTGCCGCACGCATACATTTTGACACATCCGGAGATATCTGGTTGTCTAATTCCTCCGCAAAGGATATGAATATATTTTTAAGAACACTCTTACATGTAACTGCCGTTAATCGACTTAGGTCAGGAAGCGGTGTTAGCTTATATTGGATTTCACATTCCATAAATTCAATTGCGGATAATATTTCCGTTAATAAGCGAACCTTCCGTCTGTGGGCGGCAGCTAAGAGGAAACCAAAACTGCCGCAACCAAAAATTACCAAAACAGCGCCAATAATCTTAATTGTCATACAAACATCCTTTCTATTTGATAGGACTTGTCCTTATGTACGATTACCAAGGTATCAAACAATTTACTATCGAGGATGGACTTATAGATTGGTCTATGAAATAAATCCTCCCGATCGCCCGCGTGAGCAGTTGCCAGTAGGCTCACACCACACCACGCGGAATGCAACAAGGCTTCACAATCCTGCGCTGCTGTTATTTCATCAACCGCAATAACATCCGGGCCCATATTGCGCAACGCGATCATAATCCCCTGGGATTTTCCGCAACCGCTAAGAATATCCGTGTTTTTCCCAGGTTCAAAGCAAAAAAGCCCCTGTGAAAGCGGAAAAATTTCTTCTTTTTCGTCTACAACGCAAAGCATCTCACCAGAAAGGTCTGAGCGTCGTCGTATTAAATCCCGCAACAAGGTTGTTTTTCCGGAACCGGGACTGCCAATTATTAAAACTGACCCGCTGTATAGTGCTGTGTTGGCAGCAAACCCCGGGAAATCCCGGCTGACCCGTATAGAAACAGATGTCGGGTTTCGAATACCGCGCATTACGCCATTTGATACAACAGCTTCACCGCAGATGCCTACACGATGACCGCCCGGTGCGGTAATGTAGCCTTGTCCAATTGTGTCGGCTGACCATGGCGAGTACCGGGATGTAACATTGATACAAAATTGCAAATCGTCCACACTAACAAGGTCGTTCAAATCAGAATTCTCTTTTATACATCGAAGCTGAGGGGGTCTACCCAATCGCAGGCGTAATTCCAGTAAACTATCTCTTCCCTGCCTGTCCACTTGCCGCCGCATCCGAACGGGTAGCAAATTCAAAAAAGCTTGCCAGGCACATTGCATTTGCATCACTCCCACTCAAGCTTATGCTTAAAATAGATCTGTATGCAAATAAAGAGCCGACAGCAAATGCTGTCGGCTCAAAACCGTGTAGTTTATTCTGTTATATCCGAATACGGAACATCGTCAGCAAAGGCTTCATCCAACTCCACATGATCACTGCCACCGTTTCTCATAACGGCCCACTGTTCCTTGGTAACTAATATAGCTCGCGGTTTACTACCGGCAAATGGACCGACAATTCCTTTTTCTTCCATTTCGTCCACAATTCTGGCCGCACGGGCATAGCCGAGCTTCAACCTGCGCTGGAGCATTGAGACCGAAGCTTGTCCGGTTTCCAGAATAATATCAACGGCTGCAGGAAGCATTTCGTCGCCAGATAATTCATCTGCAGAGGCCTCGGTGTTAGAAGGCTGGGATTTATTGGTTTCTGCTTGCAATGCCTTCTTCTCGATCTCATCCATAACATGGTGGTCATAATCGGTATTGAAGTTAGATTTTACATAATTTGCAACCGCCTCTACTTCAGCATCACTGACAAAGCAACCCTGAACGCGCCGGGGTTTTCCGTTGCCGATAGGTGCATATAGCATATCGCCCTTGCCAACCAATTTTTCTGCGCCTTGGGTGTCCAGAATGATACGGGATTCCATAGCGGATGCAACCGCAAAGGCAATTCTCGAAGGAATATTAGCTTTCATCAAACCGGTAATAACATCGGCAGACGGCCTTTGTGTAGCAATCACCAGGTGGATGCCTGCAGCACGACCCATTTGGGCAATTCGGCAAATAGATTCTTCTACCTCCTTCGCCGCAACCAGCATCAAGTCCGCCAACTCATCAATAATTACTACGATTTGCGGAATTTTCTTACCGTCCGTTTCCTGGTTTTCTACAATACTGTTATAAGACTCCAAGTCCCGGACGCCAACATCGGACATTGCTTTATACCGGCGCATCATTTCCGTAACAGCCCATTGCAAAGAACCGGCAGCCTTCTTTGGATCGGTAACAACCGGAATTAACAAGTGCGGAATACTGTTATAAATACCCAATTCAACCATTTTGGGGTCGATCATAATGAGCTTTACATCCTCGGGGCTTGCCTTATAGAGAATGGAGATAATAATGGAATTCATGCAGACAGATTTGCCGGAACCGGTGGTACCGGCAATCAACATATGGGGCAGTCTGGAAATATTTCCAACAATACAGCTTCCACCGATATCCTTGCCAACAGCAAAGGAGGATTTGGATTTTGCTTTGGTAAATTCCGGAGAATCGATCACCTCCCGAAGAGATACAGTGGTTACGGCACGATTGGGTACTTCAATACCGACCACAGAGATTTTGCCAGGGACTGCAGCAATGCGTACACCGGTTGCACCAAGACTAAGGGCGATATCGTCTGCTGCGGAAGTAAGCTTACTAAGTCGAACACCCTTCTCCAACTCAACCTCATACCGGGTTACACTTGGACCTCTGGTAACATTGATGATATGCGCTTCAATCTTGAAGCTTGCAAGGGTTTCGTTCAGACGGCGGGAATTTTCACGCATTTCCATCGTTCCATCTGCGGCACCGCCGGAAGGAATCCTCAATAGATCAATTGGCGGAAAGGAATAAGCAGGGAGCGCCTTTTCTTCTGCCTGAGCAATTTCTATCGCAACCTTTGTTGCAGACTCTTCTGCATCCTTAGCTGAAACAGTTTCCTTTGCTGCAGTAGCCTTTTGCTCAGCTGTAGGCAAATCTACAGGTTCTTCATCCGTAGCTAACGGAGGCATTTGCACCGGAATGGTTTCCTTTTTACTGGAGACAGGAATGATCTCATGATCAGCTGCCTGTTCAACTACACCCTCTGTGTTCGCGACCGTAACCGGTTCCTCGACATCTCCGTCAATTTGCTGCATAATGGCATTGAGTTTATTAGCACCGGAAGAAGTAGTTAACGGTTCATTTGTGGGGATGGTAATTTCCTGTTCCTCAGCAACCTTAGGTTCCTCTGCCGCCTGGCGACGACGCTCCAAGTAAGCAATGCGCTTATTTGCAATATGGTTTACTACAACTACGGCGGGCTCTTCCCGCTCCTCAGGAACGTCGTCAAATTCCGGTCTGGGACGGTTCTTAATGGCACGGATAATACTGGGAATTGTAATCTGCATTCCGCTCAAAAGCAGCAAAACGCCGCCAACAACCAGAATTATGTAGGAGATAACGGAACCGCACAGAAGTTTGAAGAGCACTGCAATGCCACCACAGATCAAGCCACCGGTGCTGCCGTCGATTCCGCCAAGATATAATTCTTTTACCAAAGAAAACCCGCCAGGCAGCCCCTGAGCGTCTAATATCAAATGAGCAACACAACCGCAAAGAATTACAAATAGGCAAAGTGTAATCGTACGCATACGAATTGGACGTTTACCGCTAAATGCGTGAATGACAAAGAGGTATAAAAGCACGGGAATCGCAACCACAAAGCCAACACGCCCAATCAGTCCGTGTATGAAGTCATTTAATAAGGCCATCAAATAGCCTTCGGGCAGGAAAAAGGCAACCAGAAACAAAATGAATAAGCATACAATTCCAACAGAACTAATCAGACGAACCGGAACCTCTTGTGTGTTGTTCTTTTCCTTCGATTCCGATTTCTTGTATTTGGCTGCTTTTTCGCTTGATGCTTTCTTTTTCTTCTTTGTCTTAGCAGCAGCTAATTCTGCCTGGGATTTACGAATCTTATCGGCCATAATAACCTCCTCAAACTGCAAACAGATACAACAGGAATGACAACAAGGATGCACCCCAGCAGTAATATGCAAATCCGGTAAAGCCAACTCGGGAAATGAGTGTTCTTGCAAGTGAAATTCCACCGTAGCCACCAAAATAGGCGCCTACCGCCGAGAGCAGATAAGTAAAAAAGCTGCTCCAGAAGGGTATGCTCCGCCATTGGGAAAACAAACCCAAAATATCCATACAGGCAAACAACGCAAGTGCCGGTATGCTTAAAAGAAGCGCCCAGCTGACCGCTTGCTGCTTGTCTGCTCCCCGGGTAATGGCACCGGATGTAAAGCAGCCAATTCCCGAAATGCCAGGGATTGCGCCACATCCAGCAAGCACGCCAAGAAAGACGCCGTCCAGTTGCGTCATATGCCGGGAGTCCTTGTTTCCTTGAATCATTCTGTCGGGTATAAAGACAATTAATCCATTCAGAAGTAAAAATCCAGAAATAGCAAGCAGATTTCCACTTGCTGAGGAAAAAATATAGGATGCCACAACCAAAACTACCAGCATCGGCAGAGCAGCACTGCGTACAAGCCGAAGATCAAATTGAAAACGAGTCGCAAAAGAATATTGGTTACGTGATGTGCTTTTATATCTTCGTTCGCGGCGCAGCTGCTCCAGCATAGGTCTGCAGGTTACACACACCGACAGTATGATTGCAATATGTACCAGAAGATCCCGGACCGGGTCTGCCTGCTCAGCTCCGGCTAGGAGCATAAACAAATTTTGATGTGCCTTGGAGGAGATCGGTAGAAACTCTGAAAAACCGGATATCAAGCCATATAATAGACTTGCAAGCCAGTTCATATTCATACCTATCCCCTCCTTGTTGCATAATTTAATCTATATTATCACATGTTTAAGCAAATTTCCAGTCTGTAACGAAAATATTTCCCGTTTATACAGGGTGCTTTGCTTTATTTTCTTTTATCATTTTGTGCAGACAGGAAAGCGCATCGCTTAACCCGCCAAGTTTATCAATCAAGCCGGATTCCACAGCTTCTTTTCCATAAAGAATGGTCCCTACATCCGTTGCCATTTCCCCTGTCGCCATCATATATTTTTCAAATTGTTTTTTGGAAATGTTTGAGTTCTCGGTTACGAAATCCGCAATTTGCTCCTGTATGCGCTGAAAATACCGAAAGGTCTGCGGTGCGCCAACAACCAAGCCGGTCATTCTCACCGGATGAACAGTCATACTGGCAGTGGGTGTAATAAAGGATTTTTTCGTACAAACGGCAAGAGGAATACCAATTGAGTGTCCTCCTCCTAACACCAGAGATACAGTCGGTTTTCTCATTCCGGCAATCATTTCAGCAATTGCAAGACCCGCCTCGATATCCCCGCCAACGGTGTTCAAAAGCAAAAGAAGCCCATCAATTTCATCGCTTTCTTCAATGCCGGCAAGAAGTGGTAAAACGTGTTCATATTTCGTTGTTTTTGCTGTTTCCGGCAAGACCTGGTGTCCCTCCACTTGGCCAATAATGGTCAAGGTGTATATATTCCCTTGCTCACTTTTGGTAATATCGGAACCTAGTTCAATAACTTGCTCTAAATCGTCCTTTTTTATTTCAGAAGTATTTTTATCATTCATAAATTATCATCCTCCAAATATATCCTAACCCAATACGCGCAAACAATTCACTCTTGTCAAGACGGTCTGTTTATCGTATAATACATAAGGTGATCTAAGTGAGCGGAAAAACAAATGCTGTAAGACTGGTTCAACAAGCTGGCTTTCCTTGTCGGGAATTTCTTTATGAGTATGACGAAGAAAATCTAAACGGTAATCTTGCGGCGAAAGCCATTGGGCTGCCGCCGGAGCAGGTTTTTAAAACGCTGGTCGCCAGAGGCAACCAATCTGGAATCGTTATATTCTGTATTCCTGTGTGTTGCGAATTGGACTTAAAACTGGCAGCAAAGGCCTCCGGCGATAAGAAAATTGAAATGTTGCCGACCAAGGAATTACTACCTGTTACAGGATACATCCGCGGTGGATGCAGTCCGATTGGAATGAAAAAGAAGTATCCTACTTATCTGGACGAAACTTGTCAACTATGGGACGAAATTTCTGTATCTGCCGGAGAACGTGGTCATCAGATGCTCCTTCCCTATCAGGCAATTGTAAGCTTAACAAATGCTAAGTTAGTAGACATTATCACATGAAGAAAGGAAAAACTATGCAATACGAATATAAAACCAAAGGAACCTGTTCTCAAAAAATCTTTTTTGAGATCGAAGACGGTAAAGTGAGAAATGTTCAGTTTTTAGGCGGCTGTAACGGTAACCTGCAGGGTCTTTCTAAATTGGTAGAAGGAATGAATGTTGCAGATGTGATTGAACGAATTGAAGGCATCCGTTGTGGAATGAAGCCTACCTCTTGCCCCGACCAACTGGCAAAGGCATTAAAAGAAGCACATCAATAATAAATCAGCCTTGGATTATCTTCCAAGGCTGATTTTTATGAGTTTTCGATTGCTTTCAGAATGTATGCAATTAATTCATCACGACCGGTTCCTTTTTCAGCGGAAAAAGGAATAATCGGGCAGTCTTCCGGTAATTCCAAATCTTCTCTGATGGTTTGAAGATTCTGCAATAATTCACTCTTTTTGACTTTATCCAGCTTGTTTGCCACAACAACAAAGGGACATCCACTATCCATAAACCATTTTGCCATGGTAATATCATTATTGGTTGGCGCGTGTCTTGCGTCCACAATAAAAACGCCTAAATCAATACGATCCGATGCAAAATAGGTTTCCATCAGCTTTGCCCAGCGATCTTTCTCGGCTTGCGAGACCTTTGCATAGCCATAGCCAGGGAGATCAACGAAATAACACTGTTTATCCACCACAAAATAATTGATGTGGACGGTTTTTCCCGGCTTTTCGCCAACTCTTGCAAAGTTCTTTCTCTGCAAAATCCGGTTAATAACCGATGATTTGCCTACATTGGATTTGCCGGAAAAGGCAATTTCCGGCAATTTATTTGTGGGAAAATCCTTGGCAGATGCAGCAGAAATCAGAAAATCTACATTATTGTAATTCATAAAATACCTCACTGGCGAATTACAGAATTTCTCTTGTGCGCATTGGCATCTTCCGGGATGTTCTGAAGAATTGTGGGCGTCAAAGATTGCTTTCGATTTAAAGCCGATTGTAAAACAACATCCACTGTTTCCGCGGTGATAAAATTCAGGGAGTTGCGAACAACCGGGTCAATATCCTGCAAATCCCGCAGGTTGTCCTTTGGAATAATCACTGTTGAAACGCCGTGTCGAAGGGCTGCCATGGTTTTTTCCTTCAATCCACCGATTGCCAGAACCCGTCCCCGCAGAGAAATTTCACCGGTCATTGCTACATCCCGGCGCACAGTTGTGTCTGTCAGAGCAGAAACAATAGCGGTACAGACGGCAACACCGGCCGAAGGGCCGTCTTTCGGTACCGCGCCCTCGGGGAAATGCACATGGATATCCTTAGTTTTATAGAAATCTGGAGCAACCCCAAGCGCTTTTGCGTTTGCGCGAATATAGCTGAGGGCAGCATTTGCTGACTCCTTCATTACATCGCCAAGATTTCCGGTCAGAACAAGCTTTCCGGAACCCTCCATTACACTTACTTCTACATCCAGTGTTTCTCCTCCTACGGATGTCCAGGCAAGTCCAGTAACCAAGCCGACCTGATCTGTAACAGGAATTCGATTTGGTAAATACTTCCGCGTTCCGAGGAATTGTTCCAAATTATCGGTATCCACCATAACCTTCTGCCTTGCATTATCGTTCACAACACACTTTGCTGCCTTTCGACAAATTTGAGCAAGTGCTCTTTCCAAATTACGAACACCGGATTCTCTGGTATAACAACCGATAATTTCCCGAATCGTATCATCTGAAATACGCAGTTGTGTTTTTTTCAAGCCATGTTTTTTGATCTGCTTGGGGAGTAAATGACGCTGAGCAATGGATACTTTTTCTTCATCGGTATAGGAGCTCAATTCAATGACCTCCATACGATCCAAAAGGGGTTTTGGGATCGTATCGGTTGTATTGGCCGTTGTAATGAACATTACGTTACTTAAATCAACAGGAATTTCCAGATAGTGATCCCGATAGGACTTGTTTTGCTCACCATCCAGAACCTCCAAAAGCGCCGCACTGGGATCCCCTCTGTGGTCAGAACCTAACTTATCGACTTCATCCAGCAGCAGAACCGGATTAAAACTGCCCGCTTGAATAATTGCAGAAAGGATTCGGCCGGGCATTGCGCCAACATAGGTTTTTCTATGGCCGCGGATTTCCGCCTCATCATGAACGCCACCAAGTGCAATTCTTGCCATTTTGCGATTGAGACAACGGGCAATGGAATAAGCAACGGAGGTTTTACCTACACCGGGAGGGCCAACCAGGCATAATATCTGTGGCGGCATTTCCGGTGCCAACTGCCGAACAGCAATGGTTTCCAAAATCCGTTCTTTCACCTTATGCATTCCGAAATGATCTTTTTCCAGAACTTTTTGGGCAGCAGAAACATTCACCCGTTCCTTCGTGCGAACATTCCAAGGCAGCTCCAACACGGTATCCAGATAATTACGCAAAACAGATGCCTCCACAGAACCGAAAGGCTGCTTTTTTAGGCGTTCTAAATCCTTTAACAGCTTTGCTTCGGATTCTGCAGGTAGGTTTAACATCAGGATGTCTTTTTCATATTGGGAAAATTCAGAAAACTCGTCCTCTTCCCCTAATTCCTCACGGATCGCTTTCATTTGCTCGCGCAAATAATAATCCCGTTGATTTTGATCAATATTTGCCCGGGTTTTTAATTGAATGTCCGCCTCGAGACGCAGCATTTGAATTTCCTGCCGCAATAAGAAAACTACTTTCTCCAGCCGCTTTGATGAATTTAACTGGCACAAAAGCTTTGCTTTGTCCAGGTAGTCAAAGTTAGCGTTTTGCGCAATACAATCTGCCAGAAAGCCACAAGCCTCAGAAGCAGCGAGTTGCAGCTGAACAGCTTGGGATTGGTTTTCGGACAGTTCAGCATAACTGCTATAAAGAGATTTCGCTTCCCGACGCAGCGCCTTTGTTTTCAAGGTGTCTGAGGGGTTGGAGTCGGTCTGTTTCTCTACAATTCCCATCAAAAAAGGTGAAAACTGACTTAATTCCAAAATCTTTGCCCGGTAAAGACCTGTAACCAGAACGCGGATGTTATCACCCTGAGATTTAAAAATTTGCTTAACTCGGACAACTGTACCAACAGAAAAAAGTCCTATCAGACCAGGGTCATCCTCTAAAATGTCTTTTTGCGGCACCAAAAATAGTGTTTGATTGTGCTTCATCGCATTTTCCAGTGCCAACGCAGATTTTACTCTGCCAATATCAAAATGCACAGTTTGCGCCGGATATACAGCCAGTCCACGAAGAGCCAAAACCGGCATTTTCTGCGCTTCAAATTCTATATTCATAGCGGTCTCCTTCCAAGGGAATAAAAAGGGGGTAGACGACTACCCCCTTAAGTTCTGCTCGCAGTTTCCAGAATGGCTTCTCTGGGATTTTCCGCATCCCGAATAATTTTCGCCTCCCCGCCGTTGACGCAATCAGCGGTAAGCACAACCTTGCGAATGGTAAGGTCAGAAGGTATCGCAAACATAATCTTTGTCATTATCTGCTCCATTACCGCACGTAAGCCTCTTGCGCCGATTTGCCGTTCAATGGCACATTGCGCAACAGCATCCAAAGCCTCCTGCTCAATTTCCAGTTCCACATTGTCCATTGCAAGCAACTGGGTGTATTGCTTTGTCAATGCGTTTTTCGGCTCCACCAAAATACGAACCAAATCTTCTTTCTTTAAATCCTGAAGAGATGTAACCACAGGTAATCTGCCAACAAGCTCCGGAATAATTCCGAACTTCAAAAGGTCGTGGGGCTGGACCTGCGCAAAGAGTTTGCCAATATCTCTGTTCTTTTTGCTTTCAACTGGCGCATCAAAACCGATGGCAGACCGATCAGTCCGAGCCTCAATAATTTTATCAAGACCATCAAAAGCCCCACCGCAAATAAACAAAATATTGGATGTATCAATCGGAATAGTTTCCTGCTGAGGATGTTTTCTTCCTCCCTGGGGCGGAACATTGGAAACAGTACCTTCCAGAATTTTCAAAAGTGCCTGCTGGACGCCTTCACCGGAAACATCGCGCGTTATAGATGTATTCTCACTCTTGCGGGCGATTTTATCCATTTCATCAATGTAAATAATTCCCCGCTGGGCAAGCTCTACGTCAAAGTCCGCCGCCTGAAGCAAACGAACCAAGATATTCTCCACATCATCACCCACATAGCCAGCCTCTGTCAACGTTGTGGCATCAGCAATAGCAAAAGGAACATTGAGAATTTTTGCGAGGGTCTGGGCAAACAAGGTCTTACCGGACCCGGTCGGACCAATGAGCAAAATATTGCTCTTTTGAAGCTCCACATCCGAAGCCTTTGCCAGATAAATTCGCTTATAGTGGTTATATACTGCCACAGACAAAGCGATTTTAGCATCCTCCTGACCGATAATGTAGCTGTCCATATATGCCTTCATTTCCGCAGGCGTGGGCAAACGGTCGGGCATTTGCATATTCTGTTGATCATCGCTAAGCAGATCGCAGCAGGCCTGTACGCAGTCGCTGCAAATACAAACATCCGGTCCGGCAATCAGTCTGACCTCTGTTTCCTGCTTACCGCAAAAGGAACAGAACAATCTCTGCTCGTCCTTTTTTGCCATAGACAGTTCAATCCTTTCTGAAATTATCTGTGCTGGGCAATAACCCGGTCGATAATGCCGAATTCCTTTGCTTCCTCAGCAGTCATAAAGTTATCCCGTTCGCAGGCATCGGTAACTTCTTCGACGGTCTTTCCAGTATTTTCAGCCAAAATGCGGTTCATACGGGACTTGATGGTCTCCAAACGTTTCATATGGATCGCCATATCCGTGATCTGACCCTGTGTGCCAGCAGAGGGCTGATGAATCATAATCTCTGCATTAGGCAAGGCCATCCGCTTACCCTTTGTTCCGGCAGAGAGCAAAAATGCGCCCATAGATGCAGCCATACCAACACAAATCGTAGCTACATCACATTTAATGTACTGCATCGTATCATAAATCGCCATACCTGCCGTCACGCTGCCGCCAGGACTATTAATATAAAACTGAATGTCCTTATCCGGGTCCTGCGCCTCCAGGTAGAGCATCTGAGCAACGATCAGACTTGCAGTGGTGTCGTTAACCTCTTCCGATAAGAAAACAATACGGTCATTCAGCAAGCGGGAAAAAATATCGTAGCTGCGCTCACCGCGGCTTGTCTGTTCAACAACATAAGGAATGAAACTCATAGAATATCTCCTTTCTGGGTTTAGAACATTCTAACCGGACAACCGGAATATTATTCCTTTTCTTCTGTCTTTTTCTTTCTGGGTGTGGAGGTTACAGCATTTTCCGTAATAACCTTAACGGCCTTACGGGTCTCCAGACTGGACTTGATTTCATCGCTAGGAACCATTTCCTTAATCTTCTCCAGCTCCATATCGTACTGCTTTGCCATTGCCTCCAACTCCGCATTCACTTCCTCGTCGGAAACGGTGATGCCTTCAACCTCGACAATCTTAGCAAGCATTACATTGGTCTTGGCCTGCTTTTCAGCAGCGGGACGGAAAGCTTCCCGCATAGTGTTCAGGTCGCCGCCCATCATCTTGGCATAAGCATCCATAGAATAGCCGCTCATCTGCAGCTGATAACCAAAACGCTCCATCTGGTTGTCCAGTTCCGCATCAATCAGAGCCTTGGGCATTTCTACAGTGGTATTCTCAGCAGCCTTATCAATACAAGCCTGCTCAAAAGTATTCATAGCCTTCTTATCAGCCTCAGCCTTCAGCTTGGCCTTGATATCCTTCTTCAGAGCATCCAGTGTCTCGAATTCGGAAACATCCTTTGCAAACTCATCGTCCTTCTCCGGAACATTGGTAACGCTGACCTTGTTAACCTTTACGTGGAATACAACAGCCTTACCGGCCAGCTCCTTGTGGTAGTCCTCAGGGAAGGTGATATCGATATCCTTCTCCTCGCCGGCAGCCATACCAACAATCTGTTCCTCAAAGCCGGGAACAAAAGAGCCGGACCCAAGCTTCAGGTCGAAGTTATCACCTTTGCCGCCATCAAAGGGTACACCGTTGTCAAAGCCTTCAAAATCAATGTTGGCAGTATCACCCATTTCAGCTGCGCGCTCAACCGTCTCAGTGGAGGCAACATTCTGTGCCATACGGTCCAACTCTGCTTCGACCTGCTCAGCGGTAACAGTAACCTTTTCCTTCTTAACCTTCAGGCCCTTATATTCGCCAAGGGTAACCTCGGGATAAAGCTCAGTGGTCAGAGTCAGGGTAACAATACCCTCCTCGTTGATATCCATATCGGTCAGGCTGGGACGGCCGATAGCCTTCACATCCTGCTTCATAACAGCAAACTCATAAATTTCCGGGAAGATCTCCTCCAGACCATCCTCATAGAAAACGTGAGCGCCATACATAGCCTCAATCATCTTCCGGGGAGCCTTACCCTTCCGGAAGCCGGGGATCATAATGTTTTTGCGAGCCTTCAGATAAGCCTTCTGGACACCGCTTTCCATCAGTTCCTTGTCGATCTCGACAACGATGGTAACAACATTACCCTTTTTTTCAATGTTCTTTACGTTCATTTTTCTGTCCTCCAATTATTTCGGGCTTAAAATAGCCGTCCATTTACAAATTTTGTATCCGAGCTATTTTATCAAAGAATACGCCAATTGTCCACCATTTTCTGAAAAAACTTTAGGAAAATATCCGATAAGGCTGGAAATTCAGTTTATCGGCGGAAACCAGATGATATTCTACGCCATCCCACAGACCCTCCATAGCCAATCCGTGGCTGGCTCCATGCAAATGTCCATAATAGCAATGGCGTACACCATATTGGGCAAACAAATCCAAAATCTCCGGACATTCATAACCTTTGTATCGTGGTGGATAATGTAAAAATACAATTTTGGGCAAATCTCCTGCCGACTGTAAGGATGCTTCTAACCGTAAAAGCTCGCGCTTAAATACCTTTTCGTCGTGCTCACCGGAACGGTCTTCTTCAAAAAACCAACCTCTTGTTCCGCAAATGGCCCAGCCGTTATATTCATAGTGGTTATTGTTGAGAATCCATTGATCTGAAAAATTTTGCTCCTTGCAAAACTGATAGAATTTTGAAGCAGTACTCCACCAATAATCATGGTTGCCTTTCAGTATGATTTTGCGACCCGGGATTTGGTCGATCCAGGCAAAATCTTCTTTTGCCTCGTCGAGACTTAACGCCCAGGAGAGATCTCCCAACAATACCACCGTGTCCTCCGGTTGAATTACGGACATCCCTTGTCGAAGTTTATCCATATAGCCAACCCAAGCACCTCCGAAAACATCCATTGGCTTGGCTGCGCCAAGACAAAGGTGCAGATCGCCGATTGCGTATAATGCCATATTTGCTCCTTATTGATTATGAATAAGCTCCGTTAATTTGGCTTGTTTAACACCGGTAGCCCGTACAATGAAATCTGCAAAATGCAGCGGTGTTTCCTCCGACAGAATAAGCGTCAGTCGACTTTCACCGCTTCTTGCACGGTGATCCTGAATACCACCGTAACACAGAGCTGCAGCCGGGTCAATAATGTAATGGCTTGTACGAAAAATGCTGGTAACAGCTTCATGAGCGCGATTAGCGCCGATAACGGTGCAAAAAAAGCCTGTATTGACGATCGGCCGTTCTTCTTCTGATAATGTAAAGGTACTCCCCTTTTGGCAGCAATCTCTAAAGTCGCATACGGCTTTTACGCCAAGTGCGCCCAAAACAAGTCGTTCCATGCCTAGTTGCAGGGAAACTTCTGTGCCAACCGGGTTGAAATGCCCCCGGTGAAGCAAGTCCCATACTGCGCCATTATCCGTGGAGGTGCAAATAATCGTGCCGATCGGCAAACCCATTTTACGTGCATACCAGGCAGCCATTGGCGCAGAAAAATCTTGTGTTAAAACAGAAATATCCAAAACAGCATCTTCTTCAATTGTTTCACAACGAAGCATTTCGCCATATATAGCAAACAAAACACCAATGCGGATTGCTATTTTCGCCCAATCCGATACATTCGTTCTATCCGTTGTATCCCGGAGCTTTTGATACAAGTTATCGAAAATGTAGGCATATTTGCCATCCAGGTTATGCCACAATTGCGCAACGGCAATTTTTTGATTAATCGAGACAACAGATGCGGCGTTTCTGCCAATGCAAAATTCAACATCCCATCCGGTCAACCGGGAAGCAAAAAAGATGTTGATGATCTGAGCAATTGTCTGGGCAAGACTTTTCTCCTTAAGAGATAGCAGCTCCTCTTTTGAAAATGTAGGTAACGAAAAAGGAACATACCGCCCTCCATCGGGACCAAAATTTTCGCATAAAGCCCTGTGTGCCGTGAATGCATCCCGATTATCGCGTGTTGTTACATACAGCATCGTTTCATCACTCCTATTGCATTATTCCAAAAAATATTCATAACCGTATTGTTATCCAGTCCACGCCGGATCAGTTGCTGCGCGATGGCAGGATAGGACTGAATTCCACTCATATCTATTGGCAAGGTATCACATCCGTCCAAATCACCGCCAAGGGAAATATGCGTTCCGCTTGGATCAAGCTCCAGAAAATGAAAAATGTGGTCGCAAACCGTATCGACAGTGGCGTTCGCTCCCAAAAATTCTGCATATAAATTGATGCCCACAACACCACCGGTTCTGCAGATTTCCGTGAACATCTCATCTGTGAGGTTGCGACTAACATCACAAATTTTGCGGCTGTTGGAATGAGTAGCAATAATCGGAGCTTCGGTGATATCCATAATATCCCAAAAGCCTTCATCGCTGATATGACTGACATCAATCAGCATACCCAGTCGCTGCGCTTCCTTTACATAGTAAGCGCCTCTATCTGTCAATCCATCGCCGGTAACATGCGATCCGGTCAAAGGATTCTTTTCGTTCCAGCCAAGACTGGACATCCGGAAACCAAGCTTAAAAAGATCCTCTAACAGCTCCGGATCATAGCCAATTCCGGCTGTGCCCTCCAGTGTTAGGATTGCCGATATGATCCCCTGCTCTTTGTTATTTTCTATGTCGGCAGAGGTAAATGCTTGCCGAATTTTTTGATTATTGACATCAATTTCAGACAAAATTTTTGTCAACTGAGCTTCAAAATCCAAAAGCGGGTTTCTTTCTGGATCGGATGTGGTAAAACAGGCAAAACATTGGGCATAAGACGGTAATTTGGCCGCTTTATCCAAATCTATGTGCAAAGAATTTGTTCGTAAGCTGATGGGTGCATCTTCAAAATGCGCCATTTTACTTGCTGTATCGCAGTGCAGGTCAAATACAGGAAATTCCATCAAAAAGCATCCTCCAAATGATAAATTTCCGGATTTTTTGTCTGTATTCCCTCCGGCGCATAGACCTCAATCACATCAAAACGGGGCTGAAGATCTGTGGGGTTCTCACATAAATATAATTCAGCAGTAGCGCGAAGTCGGTTTTGTTTGTGGATATCCACATGCTCTAAAGCTTTGGCAAAGTTGGCTGATTTTCGCAGTTTAACTTCCACAAATATCAGGAAGTGTTTATCCTTAACGATTAAATCAATCTCACCGTAACGGCTTCGGTAATTTGCGGCTACAATCGTGAATTTTTTCTTTCGCAAAAATTCCGATGCAACCGCCTCACCCCAAGCGCCGGCAATATTATTTGTTCCCATATAGTTTCTTCAGAAAGGTCATTCTGTGGATAGCGCAGGGGCCAAGTTGCTGCAAGGCATCGTAATGCGCTCTCGTACCGTAACCTTTATGTATTTCAAAACCGTATCCAGGGTACTGCTCTGCTTTTGCCATCATATAATCATCCCGGGTTACCTTTGCCAAAACAGACGCTGCCGCAATATTCGCGCTTAAACTATCGCCGTGAATGACAGTTTCGGACGGAATGCCGAAGTCCCGATTGCGGTTACCGTCGATCAGCAACAAATCCGGACGAATGTTCAGCTTCTGAACCGCACGTTCCATTGCCAGAAAGGTTGCCTGAAGGATATTGATTTCATCAATCTCTTTTTCATCAGCAAAAGCAATCCCGTAAGCGATCGCCTCGTGCTGAATAATCGGGAACAGCTCCCGTCGTTTTTTATCCGTCAGTTTCTTACTGTCATTAAGACCGGGGATTTCTACGTTGGCTGGCAGGATCACCGCCGCCGCGCAGACAGGACCTGCAAGAGGACCACGTCCGGCTTCATCTACACCGCAGATCAGTTGGAAACATTTGTCAAAATAACTGTTTTCAATTTCCCACATATTTGTCATACAGTCTCCTTCGGCATTTCCAGAGTGAATTTACCAAGTTTGCCTAAGCGGTATTCATCCAAAAGCACCTTTGCCATCCGTTCTGTGTTGATCTCACCGCGAGATAGCAGATAGCCACGTTTTCTGCCCATTTCCTCAAGGAGTTGATAGCCAGGCATATCCTCCGGAGCAACAATGCCATATCTATCTTTCAACGTATCCGGATAATATTTCCATAGCAACTCAGATAAATAACAGGCAAGCTCTTCAATGTCAATAATATTTTCTTTTACCGCACCGGTATATGCCAGCATCATGCCCACCTGAGGATCATCAAACTTGGGCCACAATATGCCGGGTGTGTCCAATAGAAGCAAGCTGCTATCCACGGTTACCCATTGCTTTCCTCGGGTAACACCCGGGCGGTTTTCCGCTTTTGCTCCCTTACGTCCGGAAATCTGATTGATCAGCGTTGATTTTCCTACATTGGGAATGCCCACAATCATAACCTTGAGAGGGCGGTTCATTCCTCTTTGGGCATCCCGTTCCAGCTTCTCCTTCAATACAGAACGAACCGCGGGTTGAAAACTGTTGATACCCTTACGGCTTTTACAGTCGGTAGCCACAGCAGCCATACCCTTATTACGAAAATACTCCAACCAGACCTTAGTGGCGTTGGGGTCGGCCAAATCCATTCGATTTAGGACGATGATTCTGGGTTTTGAACCACAAATCGAATCAATATCCGGATTGCGGCTGGAAACCGGAATTCTGGCATCCACAATTTCGCAAACCGCATCCACCAGCTTCAAATCCGCCTCCATTTGGCGGCGGGTCTTTGTCATATGACCGGGATACCATTGAATATTCATCTGCTTATCCATTACCAAAGCACCCCGATCCTGTCAAACTCTCTTTCTGAAGAGCTGCCATTTTTTCCCGGGAAAAACAAAAAAATTGCTTTGCCAAGAATTTCACGGCGGTCAATTTGACCGATTTCCAGACTACGGCTATCCTTTGATATGTTCCGATTATCCCCAAGAACAAATATACAGCCCTCTGCAACTTTAACAGGAAATTCGATGCCTTCCTGTAAATTCGTTGGTGTCAGGGTATAAGGTTCTTCCAGAACAACGCCGTCAACGCTGACCGTTCCCTTTACAAAATCAATATCTACAGTCTGTCCTTCTGTGGCAATTACCCGTTTAATAATAGGAGAGCCGTTATCATAGGAATCCTTGCTTGCAACAATAATATCGCCCTGCTTTGGTTCCTGATACAACACGTTGCCCAATAATAAAAGCCAATCGCCGTCTGTCAATGTGGCATCCATAGACGGACCGGACACCACAACCACACGAAACAATAAGGAAAAAACAAGCAGGACGCCGGCAATCAGAAACGCCAGGTCGTGAAGATAGGATAAAAATATACCGCCGTATTTTTGTTTTTGATCTTTATTATCAGGCTCGGCGCAGTTGAACCGCGTCTGCAAATTCTCCTTATCCAAAACCATTCACCCTCATTAATTAATACTTAAAATCATTATATACGATTTTGGGCAATAAAAAAAGAGGGTTTCCCCTCTTTTTTTATTCTTTTTTGCGTTAAACCTTTTCCTTAACCTTTGCAGCCTTGCCGAAACGCTCACGCAGGTAGTACAGCTTTGCACGGCGTACCTTACCCTTACGGACAGTTTCAACCTTTGCAACATTGGGAGAGTGAACAGGAAATACCTTTTCACAGCCAACGCCGTAGCTCACGCGACGAACAGTGATGGTCTCACCAATGCCGCCGTGCTTCCGGGCGATAATGGTGCCTTCAAACACCTGAATACGCTCACGGGAGCCTTCCTTGATCCGCACGTGTACACGAACAGTGTCGCCAACCCGCATTTCGGGCAGTTCTTCCTTCATATACTGGCTGGACAGAGCTTTTACCAAATCCATATCTATGTCCTCCTTAATATTAGGCGTTCGTGCAATGTTTGCTCCGACGATATGGATGTCGGCATCGCAGAGGACCCACCTTGTTTTCAGACCGAGCCATTATAACACGGAATTTTCAGGAAATCAAGTGCTTTTTTTACAAAATATATAAGAAAAAACCGAAAGAGCAAAAGCTCTTTCGGTTTTATTGGTCCGAGTGTCGAGATTCGAACTCGAGGCCTCTTGAACCCCATTCAAGCGCGATACCAAACTTCGCCACACCCGGAAATTGCTTGCTGTCCTTCGGACTGCCAAAGTATATTAGCATACCATTTTGGAAAAAGCAAGCATTATTTTCTTTTTTCGAGAAAAAAATTAACCGCCGTTATCGGTGTTAATCACTTTACCCATGTTCCACAATCTGACTACCCGCAGCTCCGCATCCTGTTTTTCTTCCGGTGTATTGTATGCAACATAGACAGTATGGGCGCAGCAATCTGAACATTCCACCTGCACATTCCAACCGCCCTCGTGAACAACAAACCCGCTGCCACGGCAGATGGGGCAATCTTCCAATTCATAGTTCGGATTCACTTCCATAGTTTTGCTCCTTATCGAAAAATCTCATTTTGCTGGTCATATAGCTCCAGACGGCAAATCCTGCTAAAATCCGGCGCATACTGCGGCAATTCCTTGCAGATAGCAACAGTCAATTGTGCCGGATTCAGGCTGGGGTTTTGGCAGCAAATCACTGCATCCAATTCTATTGTTTTTTGCCCTGTCTGCCTAACAGTTATGCGATCGATTAAAGGGATAATATCCTGCTGCGTTTCTCCATTTTTAGACTTTTTGGCAACCGTCAAGGCCTCACGGTTAAACAAAGCCCTGATTGCAGTTTTACAATCATTCGGAACTTGGTTGTCATATTCCAGTGTAACAAGACAACGCAGCTTGGAAAGATCACGGATTTTACGACCGTTTTCATACACTTGCAAAACCTGCACACCTTCTACTAATGCATTATTTAGTTTCTGCTGAATTTCGCTGCATACAACCGTTTGCCCATCCAAATCAAAGTCCAGAAGCTCGCAAACACTTTCGGTTCCAACAGAGAGCGGTAACGCAATGGAAACTGACGGTCTGGGATTGTAGCCCTGTGTGTGCTTCAATAGTAAGCCAGACCGCTGAAAGGCTCTCTGAAACACCCGCATAAGGTCCAGATGCGACATCCAGACGGCGTTTCCGGTTTTTTGAAATAACAACCTAAGCATCGCAAACAACCTCCTGAAGCAACCGATTTGCCCCACAGCCGCTGCAGCCGTGTCGGCAGTCCGGTGTTACCTGTTCTGCGTAAGCTCTTTGCCGTTCTTTTAACAGAAACGACTTCCCTACTCCTACATCAATTGTATCCCAAGGCAATACCTCCTGTGCAAGATAATCTCTGGATGTGTAGAAATCCGGGTCGATTCCACAGGCAGCAAAGGCATCCAGCCAGGTCTGATACGAAAAATGCTCATCCCATCCATCCAGCTTTGCACCTCGGCTAACAGCCTCCGCAATTACTGCACCCAAACGGCGGTCGCCTCGGGCTACAACAGCCTCCAATCGGCTCAAATCCGGTTCGTGATAATTGTAAACAACGGATTTGGAATACAAATGGCTTTTGAGAAGTTTTGTCCGCCGTAGATATTCCTCCGGAGAAATTTGCTTTTCCCATTGAAACGGCGTATGGGGCTTGGGAACAAAAAACGCTGTGGCAACATGAACCCGCAGCCCTTTTTTCTTGTTACTGGCGCAATCTTTCCAGGTGTTGATAATTTTATAAACCAATTCCGCAATACCCAGAACATCATCATCCGTTTCTGTAGGTAGGCCAAGCATAAAATACAGCTTTACGTTATTCCATCCGCCGGAAAAAGCGTTGGCACAGGCGCTGAGTATTTCTTCCTCTGTCAGGTTTTTATTGATCACATCCCGAAGCCGCTGCGTACCAGCTTCCGGTGCGAAGGTCAAGCCGCTTTTTCGCAGAGTTTGCAGGCGGTGCATCAGTTCCTGCGAAAAATTATCCGCACGCAGGGACGGCACCGAAAGACTGATCCGATTTTCCGAGCAATAAGGAATCAATTTCTCTGTTAATTCCTGCAATTCCCGGTAATCCGATGTGGAAAGACTGCACAGAGTAATTTCATTATGCCCGGAAAGCTTCAACATTTCCGCCGCCTGGCTGAATAAAACATCGGCGCTTTTCCGGCGTACCGGACGATAGGTAAAGCCAGCCTGACAAAAACGGCAACCACGAATACAGCCACGAAATACCTCCAAATTGGCTCTCTCATGAACGATCTCGGTGGATGGCACAATCATATTCGTAGGAAAATGGGAATGATCCAGATTTTCTACAATTCGTTTTGTAACATATTTTGGCGCGCCGTTCAAGGGAACGATCGCTGCCAAAGTGCCGTCATCATTATATTCGTGGCGGTAAAAGGATGGAACATAGACCCCGGGGATTTTAGAGACTGCAAGCAGAAAATCATCCTTGCTCCAGCCATCGGCCTTAGCGCGATCATATAAACGCACAATTTCTTCTGTAATTTCTTCTCCTTCGCCTAAGGAAAAAAAGTCTATAAAGTCAGCTAAGGGCTCAGGGTTATACGCGCAAACGCCACCGGCAAAGACTATGTTTTTCAGTCCTTTTCTGTCCTTTGTATACATAGGAATTTGGGCAAGTCGCAGCATATTGAGTATGTTGCTGTAGCACATTTCGTAGCCGATAGTAAAAGCGATCATATCGAAATCTTTAACAGGAGACCGACTTTCCAGTGCGCAAAGCGGAAGCCCATTCTGTTCCATTGCCTCCTGCATATCGGACCAAGGTGCAAAAACCCGCTCGCACCATACGCCGTCCATTTGATTCATAACACTGTAAAGGATCTGCATGCCCAGGTTTGACATACCGATTTCGTAAGTATCCGGGAAACAAAAAGCAACCCGCACCCTTGTTTGGATCAGGTCTTTTTTTACCGTATTGTATTCTCCACCAACATAACGGGCAGGCTTCTGAACCGTAGGGAGAATTCTTTGTAACCGGTCTGTCATAGTTCAATTCCTTTCTGTGTTATGTTTTGCCTCAGTTATTGTACAATCAGATCGGCTTCTTTGCAAGAGGTATTTGCCTTAAATAATTGCAATAACACAATCACACAAATACCAATCGGCAGAACTCCCAGCTTCAAGATAACAGATATCCCTATACATCCAATTGTAAGAACACCTGCAGATATATATCTCAGATACATCACCGCTTTATTAGCCACATCCCGTGAAAACACGGCAGACAAACCGGCGTATAACGCTCTTCCGCCGTCTAATGGAAATATAGGGAGCAAGTTATATGCCGACTGCAGTAAAGCACATAGCGCGGTTCTTGGAAATCTATTTGTAAAAAAGAGCAAAAGCAAACTGCCCAGCGGACCGGCAAGAGTAACGATTATTTCTTTTCCTACTGTCATTGGTCCGGTTAAAATCCTTGCGCCACCAACGCCAAAGGAAACGGAACAGATGTTGCTCCTGCAGGAATATAAAGCAAGGATGTGAAATAGTTCGTGAAGCACTGCAGCAAGCACCCAGGCAAAAAGCCACTTGATCGGTACAATCCAAACAGAAAGCGCTAAGATCAGAAGCAAACCCGAATCTACAGTTACAAAATTATTTGGGTATCTGCGCATTATCTACAATCTCCTGACAAAACGCCCGGACAGCATCTCCCAGGAGCTCGCCGGCCTGCAGGTCCGAAATCATACCGGAAATTGCCTCACGTGTTACTTGGCTGTTTCCGGGCAACAGGGCATCCTGAAAGCTTTTCCGTTGGGATAATACCGCAAGTCCGGCCGACAGTACTGCCGTAATAATAATAGTTCTTTGTTTCTTGCTAAGACGCAAAATTCTCTTTTCCGTAATTGGCGTTTTCTCCATAGTCTGTCCGTAAGATATTTGATAAGCCAAAGAACACACCTCCCCTCCTTCCAATCTATGCCGCTTATAGGCAACCAAGAACAAACGGAAAATTATTCTCCTTACACTTGACATTTGGAGAATATTTCTTTATAATACTGGGGTTATCGGGGTGTGGCGAAGTTTGGTATCGCGCTTGGTTCGGGTCCAAGAGGCCTCGGGTTCGAATCCCGACACTCCGACCAAAGAACAAGAATGGATTTTATCTGTTCTTGTTCTTTTTTATATGTGTATACCTTTCTTCATTGACTGTTTATAATTAATTTGATATAGTATTGATAACAAAAAAATGGAAGGGGCATATTAACTATGGCAAAAACAGTTCAGGACATTTTAGCAATTATTGAAGAGAACAACATCCAGATGGTCGACTTCAAAATGGTAGATATCAACGGACAATATCGCCATGTTACCATTCCTGCCAAGAATTTTGATGAGGAAACTGTTCGGGACGGCATTGGTTTTGATGCATCCAACTACGGCTATGCGGTGGTGGAAAAAAGCGACATGGTATTCATTCCCGATCTGGATACTGCAGTTGTTGATCCGTTTTGCGAAATCCCCACATTGTCAATGACCGGCAATGCAATGATTATTGATACGCCGAAAAATCGTCCTCTGGCACAATATCCCCGAAACATCGTGCTGGCTGCCGAACAGTATATGAAAGATTCCGGCATTGCCGATACGATGCTGATTTTGCCGGAATTTGAGTTCTACCTGTTTAACGATGTTAGCTGGGATGTCCAGCCTTATACGATCGGTATGAATTTGGATGCCGAGCAAGCCCACTGGAATAGTGGTGTTCAGGGTCAGGGTGTCATTGTTCCCAAGCAAAAGAATTATCATATTGCCAAGCCCTTTGATAATAGCTTTGAGTGCCGGAGCGAAATGTGCCTGCTGATGGAAGAAGCCGGCATTAAAATCAAGTATCATCATCCCGAGGTCAGCGCATCCGGGCAGTACGAAATTGAGCCTCATTTGGGTCAGATGTCCGAAATGGCAGATGCAACCATGATGATTAAGTATATCATTCGCAATACTGCCCTAAAATACGGAAAATCCGCGACATTTATGCCCAAGCCTGTTTACGGCGAAGCCGGCAACGGTATGCACGTGCATATGCTGCTGATGAAGGACGGCAAGCCTGTTTTCTCTGACGATAATGGCTATTCCCATCTGAGTAAAGAAGCCCACTACTTTATGGGCGGACTTTTGAAACACATCGCTTCTTTGTGTGCGTTGACCAACCCCAGTACCAACTCCTTCAAGCGACTCGTCCCAGGCTTTGAGGCACCGGTTACCGTTGGCTATGCCACCTCAAACCGCAGCGCAGTTATCCGCATTCCGGCTTATGCCAAAACTCCGGAGCTGCGTCGGTTTGAACTTCGCAATCCCGATGCGACCTGCAATCCGTATTTCTGCTATGCGGCAATCCTGATGGCAGGCCTTGACGGAATTAAGAACAAAATTGATCCTCACGAAAATGGCTGGGGTCCTTACGATATGAACCTGTACAACCTGCCGGAGGAAGAAAAAGCAAAACTGAAAGGTCTTCCCACCTCCCTGGATGCTGCCTTGGATGCACTGGAAGCCGACCACGACTATTTGACAGTCGGCGGCGTATTCCCGGAGGAACTTTTGAAAAACTTTATCAAAACCAAACGGGCAGAATGCAGCCAGATGGCCCAAATTCCACACCCTGCTGAATTCGAAAAGTATTATAACCTATAATAGCATTACCCCGGAGGTTGTTCGTACAACCTCCGGGGTTATCTTATATCAGCTGTTGTTCGTTAATCATCAGCTTAAATTGCAGCCCAAGCTTTTCTGCCGCCTTTCGGCAAAGGAGCATCCGCTCCATAAAAATCTCAAAATAATCCATTACAGATCCATACTGAGTATCAACGGTCAATTTTAGCTTGACCAGTGTCTTTTCTTCGTTGATTTTCAGGACCGATTTCTTGACGGAATAATTGACCCGATCGTGGATGTCAAAAGTGGCAATATCCTTGTTCCGCACACGGGTTCTGCGCACATCAGCCTTATCTGCCAATATGAGCGCAGCAGCTACCGCATTAACCGGTACGCCGGTACCCTCATCGTGATTTCCGATTGCTGTTACAATTGTTGCAATTTCTGCAGCCTCGCAGCCCATATCATTGAGAATACTCCACGCCATGACTGCGCCGGACTGGGAATGGTCGTTGCGGTTTACCAGGTTGCCGATATCGTGGAGATAGCCGGCAATTTTGGCAAGCTCAACGGTTCTTTCATCAAAATTCAAGGTTTTCAGAATGTACCCGGCCATTTCCGCAACGTGAACAACATGGGCAAAGCTGTGCTCCGTAAAGCCAAGGACGCCCAGAGATTCGTCTGCCCGGGTTATATATGTGCGGATCGCCTCGCTTTTGGTTACCTGTTCATAAGTCAGCATACATACACCTCCGATTATCTGCATTATAACACAGCAAAACCAAAATTAAAGTGCTTACGCACATTCTTTACACAAATTTTGCAAGTTTTCACCTCCCGGAGCCATACTAGTTCCGGGAGGTATTAAAATGTGTACAGCAATTTCTTATAAAACCGCAGACCATTATTTTGGCAGGAATCTGGATTTAGAATACCACTATAACGAAACGGTTGTTATCACACCTCGAAAATTTCCTCTAAATTTTCGTTGTATGAAACCGGTTGTGGAGCATTATGCCTTTATTGGTATGGCAACTGTTGATAACGGTTATCCGCTTTACTATGAAGCTACGAATGAACACGGTTTAAGTATGGCTGGTTTAAATTTTCCACATTGGGCGGTATATCAACCGGTTAAAGACGATACGAAAAATATTGCCCCCTTTGAATTGATACCCTGGCTATTATGCCAATGCAAAAGTGTTTTGGAAGCGAAAGATAAGTTAAAAAATCTGAATATCGCAAGTATATCTTACAGTGCGCAATACCCTCTTACGCCCCTTCACTGGATGTTAGCGGATAAGAGCCAATCCATTGTTTTGGAGTCTACAGAGCAAGGTTTGCAAATTCACGATAATCCGGTGGGTGTCCTGACGAACAGTCCGGACTTTTCATATCATATTCACAACCTGACCAACTACCGGAATTTGACCAATCGGTGTCCGGAAAATCGGTTTTGCAAGCAATTTGACCTGAAGCCCCACAGTGCCGGAATAGGCGCAGTTGGACTGCCCGGCGACTTTTCCTCTGCTTCCAGATTTATCAGGGCTTGTTTTACAAAATTGAATTCTGTTGCTCAGACGGACGAAGAAAGCAGCGTCAATCAATTCTTTCATATTCTTAGCTCTGTAGCGATACAAAACGGATGCGTAGTGGCAAACGGCAGTAATGCAAAAACCATATATTCCTCCTGCTGTAATACAGATAAATGTATTTATTATTATACCACTTATGAAAATAGTCGAATTTCCGCAGTCAGTCTATTTTCCGTTAATCTGGATACCCAGAAACTGTATATCTACCCTCTTATTATCCAACCACAGATATACTGGGTCAACTTCTTAAATCAGCAGGATTGAAATATGTCGACTTGTGTGATAAAATGTGAACAAGTTATTAACAGATAGAAAGAAGGCCGATTTATGGAGCAGATGATCACACAACTCGACCGCCTCATTGGCGCAACCGCCTGGGAAATGGAAACCCCGAAGGCTTACAGTCTGTTTCATATCCTGTTTGTTTTGATCGGCTTTTCTCTGTGTACCCTATTTGCCTGGAAGCTGAGAAAAGCTAACGAAACGTGTAATCGTATCATTTTGCTGTCCGTAGGAATATTTTTACTCATCAGCGAAATCTATAAACAACTGTTTTATTGCTTCTATTTAAGCGACAACAGCTATGTCTGGTGGATCTTCCCATTTCAGCTTTGCAGTATTCCGATGTATCTGTGCCTGCTTGCGCCGCTTTTGAAGCCTGGCATGGTTCAAAAAGGTATGTACAGCTTTATGATGGCATATAACCTTTTGGGCGGCGCTATTGCTTTCGCAGAGCCCTCTGGACTCTTCCATCCATACTGGACCTTAACCTGTCATGCACTAATCTGGCATATGCTGATCGTATTTGTGGGACTATATCTGATATTCTCCGGCAGAGGCGGCAGAACCATTTCCGATTATTGGTCGGCAACCAAGACCTTTTTGGTATTGTGTGTCATTGCCTTTGTCGTCAATCTGGTGTTCCGAGACGTATCCGACGGAACAATCAACATGTTCTTTATTGGCCCGAGCAATTCCTCCCTTATCGTATTTAAGCAGATTGCAGAACATTTTGGCTGGTATGTCAGTACAGCGCTGTACATACCATCGGTATGCTTTGGTGCATATCTGTGTTTTCTGCCAGTCTACCTCGTCGATCGTAAAAAAGAAAAGTCGGTGCTTTAACTGCACCGACTTAATTTTTAGCATATGTGGACATTATAATTCTTCAGCCAGTAGTTGATCTGCAGCATATAAGCAATGGTTTGGGGTACCTTCATCAGTTGCCCGTACCAAGGCCATTTAAATTCTGCGGTCAACAATTTTTCTAATGCCTCGCGTCTTACAATTTGGTGGATTGGTGCATCAGGCTTTGCAAGTACATCCTGAAGCTGTTGACTGACCAGTTGGAGATAACGAGGGTCATAAGTTTTGGGATACGGACTCTTCTTTCTGTTTAGAACTGCATCCGGAAGGTAATCTGCCATCGCATAGCGAAGCAGCCCCTTTTCCCTGCCCTGGTAATCCTTAAACTCCCAAGGTACACCGTACAGATATTCCGCAATTCGGTAATCACAGAAGGGCACCCGAACCTCCAGACCGTTGTACATGCTCATTCTGTCTTTTCTATCCAGCAGGGTCTGCATAAACCACCGCTGATTCAGATTCACCATTTCCTTCATCCGACGTTCTGCAGCTGAGGTACCCGGTAAAATATCACACTGACGAATTGTCTGTGTGTATTTATCACGGACGTATTCCGCAGGGTTAATTTTTTCCAAAACTTCCGGAGAGAGAAATCTTGCTCGTTCCTGAGTGTTTTGCGCCCAGGGGAAGCCGTCCTTTGCGCGAATTTCCGGGTCCCGGAACCAGGGATAGCCGCCAAAAATCTCGTCAGCACATTCTCCGGACAGCGCTACTTTAACATATTTTCGGATATCTTTGCAAAACACCAATAATGAAAAATCCACATCCGCCATACCCGGTAAATCCCGCGCTATGGTTGCTTCCTGTATTGCACCAACCAAATCCTCCGGTGTTAATGTAGACCAGTGATGCTCGGAAGATAAGTATTTCTGCATAATTTCAATAAAGGAATTATCCGAATTAGGTTGAAATTTTCCCGGCACAAAATATTTATCGTTATTTTCATAATCAACGGAGAAACTTTGCAGAACACAACCTTTTTCCTGTAGTTTTCTGCTGGACACCGAGGAAATCAGGCTGGAATCTAACCCCCCGGATAAAAATGTGCCAATGGGCACATCGGACACCATTTGACGCTGAATTGCATCGGTTACCAAATACCGAACATATTCTGCAGTCTCCTCAAAATCCTCTGTATGTTCCCTGTCCAATAATTTCCAGTACCGTTTCCAGTTCCATTTTCCGCTGACAAAATATCCATAACAGCCGGGTTCCAGCTCATCAATTCCCTTGAAAACGCCGTTCCCGGGTGTTCTTCCGGGTCCAATCAGCAATATTTCCGCTACTCCGGTGGCATCAATTTCCGGGACAACATCCGGGTGTGCCAGAATTGTCTTGATTTCTGATGCAAATAGCAAACTATTTCCATTCTTTCGATAAAAAAGCGGCTTAACTCCCATTCGATCTCGGGCGACAAACAATCTCTTCTGTTTCCTTATCCAAACCGCAAATGCAAATATCCCGTTAAATCGATCAACACATCCCTCTGCCCATTGAGCAAATGCATGCAAAACCACCTCCGTATCCGAATGACCTAAGAAATTATGACCCAATCGTATCAAGAGCTTACGAATTTCCTCTGTATTATATAGCTCCCCATTATATACGATTGTATAGGTTTCTCCTTTCCAGCACAAAGACATTGGCTGACGACCGCCTTCCAGGTCAATTATCGCCAGTCTGCTGTGCATAAGACAACATTCCCCATCCTGATAAACCCCGTTATCATCCGGCCCACGTCTAGACATGGTTGACATCATTTTCTTTACTGTTTCATCCTGATAAGACAGGCCTACCATACCGGCAATTCCGCACATAATTCTATCCCCTTTCTGTGTTACATAATATGTATGCATCGTTGTTTTGTTCCTGACACAATCCTTTTCATAAGCGCATATACTGTTTGCGAGGATCAAGAAAGGAGTGGATTTTTCTGAGCGCAACCGGCTATATACAGGTTCACGCCTACACAAGCTACGCCCAAATACCATTAAAAGATGTTGCCATTACTATTACAGACACCGACGGCGCAGCAATTGCTATGCGCCTGACTAACCGCAGCGGAATACTAGATGACTTGGTAGAGATACCTGTACCGGACTTATCGGCAGGGCAAAGTCCCAATACCGGCATCATTCCATTTTCAGTCGTTGATTTGTATGCAAGACTGGAAAATTTTGAAGAGATACATATTGAAAGGCTTCAGATATTCCCCAACACGATCACCAATCAAAATCTGGAAATGATACCGTTTTCTGAACTTCCGGAAAAGTGGAACAAGGCGGAAATTTTTTACACACCGGCACAAAATCTATAAAGGAGGACTCCAATGCCACAGGTAACACCTTATGTACCCCAAAGAATTACGGTGCATTTGGGAACTCCGGATTCCAATGCAGCAAATGTAACCGTCCCCTTTTCTGATTATGTTAAAAACGTAGCCTCCAGCGAAATATACCCAACCTGGGACGAAAGTGCCTTGCGTGCTAATATTTTAGCAATTGTATCCTTTGCATTAAATCGGGTATATACTGAATTTTACAGAAGTCGTGGCTATAATTTTGAAATCACCAGCTCCACCGCCTATGATCAAGCCTATGTCAACGGCAGAAGCTTCTTTGAGAATATCTCAAGACTGGTTGATGAGCTATTTAACGATTACTTACGCAGGCCCGGCTTTGTAGAGCCGTTAGCAGCAAAATTTTGCAACGGAACAACCGTAACCTGCGAAGGACTAAGCCAGTGGGGAAGCCAGAACCTGGCACAACAGGGATATAATTCCGACCAGATCCTGCAAAGCTACTACGGTAATGTAGAGTTAGTGCGAAACGCTCCGATCCGCGGCATCACATCATCCTATCCGGGAACACCAATACGCAGAGGTGATACAGGACCAAATGTTGTAATCATTCAGGTTTCCTTAAACCGGATTGCCCAAAACTATCCGGCAATTCCAAAAATACCGGTTGTGGACGGCATATTCGGCAGTCGAACAGAGGCATCGGTAATCGCTTTTCAGCAGATTTTCGGTCTTACACCGGATGGGATCGTGGGACCCGGCACCTGGTATGAACTTGTTCGACTATACACCGGAGTAAATTCATTATCTGAGTTGCGTAGCTTAGGACAACAATTCTATGCCATTAATTGGTCCCCTCCCAATGGTTTGGAGCAAGGAGACAGCGGTGAAAAAGTGCGATTGTTACAATATATGCTATCTGTGCTTTCTGCACACATATCCTCTATACCACCGGTTGCTGTTGATGGTGTTTACGGGCCAGCGACCAGAAATGCGGTTTTGGCTGCACAACGCAGATTTGGTCTACCGGAAACCGGTACTGTCGGAGCGCAAACCTGGGATGAAATTTATGATCAGTATTCCGGTATTGAGAATACAAATCTGCGTTCTTTGGAAAGCTTCCCCAACTTGAACCGAAACGGCGCGCGCACAAACAGCTCGACGCAAAACCGAACTAATTATGCAAGAACCACAACAATGACACAATTTCCCGGCAGAAATCTTAGCATCGGCAGTCAGGATGTTGTAAAGCAGGAGGTGGTACGATGAGACCGGCAGAATCTTTTGTTGAACAGCCGATCCGAAGCTTGCAGACAATGCTCCGGGTTTTGGCGGAGGATGACCCTCGCTTGCCCACTGTCGTTCCGGACGGCATTTACGGTCCTAACACAATGCATGCTGTTTCCGCATTTCAAAGACAGAACGCCCTTCCGGTTACCGGAATCACCGATCAAACCACATGGGATACCATCGTTAAGGTATATGAGCCGGCACTTATTCGGGTTGGTAAGGCAGAACCAATTGAAATCATTCTGGATCCCGGGCAGGTATTCCGTCAGGGAGACAGTAGTCCATATGTTTATTTATTGCAAAGCATGCTGACCCAACTCTCCAATGACCATCCGAACATACTTCCACCCGGCCATAGCGGCATTATGGACAGCGATACTGTGCAGTCCCTAACAGACTTCCAAAGGCTGACAGGACTGCCTGTAAACGGAGAATTTGACAAAGTGATATGGAAGCATTTGGTGCGGCAATTCACTTTAAATGCTCACCACAACGCCGCTGTTCATAACCGTCAAAATTCAGCAGATTGAAATTATTAACTTTTTAATAATTTTTTTATTTTTTGCCATTAACTCTTGATTCACAATCTAAAAAAGCCTATAATATACGAAATGGCAAATTTTGCCCGGAGGATAAGTATGCTGATTAGAGACTGGAAAAAGGAAATAATGACCATACCGAATTTGCTTAGTCTTTTTCGGCTTGTTTTGATTCCCGTCTACATCATCATCTACCTCAATGCTCGCGACATTACGGACTATTATCTTGCAGCCGGTATTCTGGCTGTTTCCTGCCTGACAGATTTGATCGACGGAAAGATCGCCCGGCATTTTAATATGATTTCAACCGTTGGTAAAATTTTGGACCCGCTTGCTGATAAGCTTACCCAATTTAGCCTGATTCTTTGTCTTTCTCTGAAAGATGATAAGTACAATATTTTATGGTATTTGGTCGGTCTGTTCGTTGTTAAAGAAAGCTTCCAGCTGATTGCCGGTGGCATCAACCTGCGCAAAGGCAAAATGCTGAAGGGCGCGCTGATATCCGGCAAAATCTGCACCACAGTCTTGTTTGTCAGCCTTATCCTTTTGGTTATGCTACCGGATCTTCCTAATACGACGATCTATGTCATCGCTTTGGTTGATACTGTATTTATGCTGATTTCCTTTACCGATTATTGCATCACCTATTTCAAGCGAGAAAATAAATTCCAGACCTTGGATGAATAAAAACTACCCGGAACTACAAAAATTTGTGGTTCCGGGATTTTATATTCCGTTGATTATCTTTCGTTTCTGTGATACAATGTCGTAAATACCGTACAATGTAGGAGGTAACAATATGGATTATAAAAAGCTGCAAAACGGAAGCGATATCCGTGGCGTTGCGCTGGAGGGTATCGAAGGTCAGCATATCAATCTAACCGAGGAGGTCAGCCACAACATCGGCAGAGGCTTTGCTCTTTGGCTTATGAAGAAAACCGGAAAGAATAACCTTCGGGTTTCTGTAGGCCGTGATTCCCGGCTCTCCGGCCCTGCCCTTTCCGATTGGATTTGCAGCGCAATGTGCCAAGAAGGCATCTGCGTAACAGACTTTGGTATGGCCAGCACCCCGGCGATGTTTATGTCCACTGTAACGGAAGGCTATAACTTTGACGGTTCGATTATGATTACCGCCAGCCACCTTCCCTTTAACCGCAATGGTTTTAAGTTCTTTACCGCACAAGGCGGTTTGGAATCGGCAGACATTAAGGAAATTCTTGCATATGCCGAAGGTGCAGAGCATACCGGTCTGGAAGCAGGTACCCTTTGTAAGGGCGAATTTATGGATACTTACGCCAAAATTCTTGCCGACAAAATTCGTAGCGCTACCGGCGAGGACCGGCCTCTAGAGGGTTACCGGATTGTGGTCGATGCCGGTAACGGTGCAGGCGGTTTTTATGCGGATAAGGTTTTGAAGATTTTGGGCGCAAATACAGAGGGCAGCCGTTATCTGGAGCCCGATGGCAGCTTCCCCAATCACATTCCTAATCCGGAAAACAAAGAAGCAATGGAAAGTATCATTGAAGCCGTTCAGGAGACAAACGCCGATTTGGGTATCATCTTTGATACGGATGTTGATAGAGCCGGTGCAGTGCTGTCCGACGGCAGCGAGCTGAACCGGAACCGGATCATTGCAATGCTTTCTGCCATTTTGCTCCGGGAGCATCCCGGCACGACCATTGTTACCGATTCGATCACCTCGTCCGGTCTTGCCAAATTCATCACAGAAAAAGGTGGTGTACATCATCGCTTTAAGCGGGGATATCGGAATGTCATTAACGAATCAGTCCGACTGAACGCAAAAGGTCAGGATAGTCAGCTGGCAATTGAAACCTCTGGACACGGTGCTTTGAAGGAGAACTATTTCCTGGATGACGGCGCATACCTTGTTACAAAGCTTTTGATTGAGTTGGCTCGCGGCAAAAAAGAGGGCTACACCCTGGAATCTCTGATTGCCTCCCTGGAAGAGCCTGCAGAAAGCATTGAGTTCCGTATGAACATCCTGCTTGAGGATTTCAAGGCATACGGTCAAAAGGTTATTAACGATCTGAATGTTTATGCAGAAAGCCAGGCTGGCTGGTCTCTTGCGCCGGATAATTTTGAGGGAGTGCGTGTCAATCTGGATGCAGAACACGGCAATGGTTGGTTCCTACTGCGCCTTTCCCTTCACGACCCCCTGCTTCCTCTGAACATCGAAAGCAACAGCGTTGGCGGTACAAGGATTATTGCAAAAGAGCTAAGTGCATTCCTAAAAAACTACGACAAGTTGGATACCGCTTCCCTATTAAATTACGTACAATAAATAGATATTAAAAACCCCAAGTCGAATGACTTGGGGTTTTTATGGCGGAGAAGGAGGGATTTATTCGCATTCTGCTATGGCAAAATAAATGATCGGCTCCGTCAAGCCGTCGCCGGCAACGCTCATTCGCGTTGCAATTTACTATTCAAATCCCTCTTTTACAATAAAAACAACCCCACCCTACGGTGGAGTTGTTTATATGGCGGAGAAGGAGGGATTTGACCCCTCGATACCCTTTTGGGGTATACACGATTTCCAATCGTGCGCGCTCGGCCAGCTACGCGACTTCTCCAAATCTGCGCCTTTGCGGTCAGCTTGCTTATATTACT
>JAZSRR010000030.1:0-14537 GCA_045538605.1 Faecousia sp. | reverse complement strand
GAATGACAATTCTTCCAAGATCATCCACTCTTCTGACAATGCCAGTAGCTTTCATATATCTTTCTCCTTTTCTGCGGCTGATAAGGCCCCCTTGTGTAAAGGGGGCTGGCAGAAATCTTTGATTTCTGACTGGGGGATTGTTTTTGGTCGATACATTACAATCCCTCCGTCTGCGCTTGCGCGCAGCCACCTCCCTTTACACAAGGGAGGCTTTGTTGCCTACAATAATTTTACAAATTACGCTGTTAGTATCTGTAAACAAACGGAGATTATACCGCTAGATTTACTTTTTACTTTCACTGTGATATGATAAATAAAAGGAGATGATTATTTTGAAGCTAAACACATACGACCATACGCCAAGACCTAAAAAGGGTAAACCATTATCTGCGTCGGTTATTATTGCTGCTGTTTTTATATGCGGAATTGTGGGACTATTGGCTTTTGTTTATTTCTACGACTCTCAATGGCTTCTTGGCATAGTTGTAATTTTCGCCGCCATTTTGGCAACAACAATGGTCTTAACCGCAAAGAAAGATATTGAGGAATCATACGTCGAAATTCTTGGAGATAATATTCACATTGTAGATTATCCTTTGGGCATTAAAAGGGAGAAACAATTTAAATTTTCTGATATTACTTCTGCCGAAATCTGTCATGCCTATTCTCCAAAGACAAAAGGCTGCCACTTTAGCACCGCCGCAGACCACTTTATTGTTTTTTACAACGGCAAAAAATATTTATTTAAAATAATCTGCCTTCCTGAAACAAAAGAAGTTTTCAAACAGTACTTACAATAATTCCAAAAGCGAGGTGGGATTCACCTCGCTTTAAGTCTTTCTGCCACACTATGTATCGCCAAACAAAATCTGTCGATTGGTGTCAATGCTGTCAGCAAGGGGTCGCCCTCACGGATCTTCAGGGTTCTTCTAATTTCCTTGGGGATAACAATTCTTCCCAAATCGTCCACCCGACGAACAATTCCTGTTGCTTTCATATATCTTTCTCCTTTTCTGCGGCACCTCCAAAGGCTCCCCTTGTCAGAGGAGCTGTCAGCCGAACAGGCTGACTGAGGGGTAGTCGTGCTCTCCCCCAGTCAGCTCCGCTGACAGCCCCCTCATCAGAGGGGGCCTTTGCCCGTGCGCCTACAATCATTTTACAAATTATGCTGCTGCCGTCATAATATGTCGGCTTATTTTTTTGTACAATTCTTGCAATTTATCGTCCCCTGTGCTATACTTTATTTGTATAAATTTGTCCTTTTTGTAAGGACAGAAAGAAGGCCTCTATGATTTACGAATACGAAAACGGCATCAGCACGCAGCAGCTTACCCAGGCGCTGAAAAAGTCTTTGGAGGGTCGGGATCTGAAGAAGGTTCTGATCTTGCCGCCGGATTTTACAAGAATGTATTCCGGCGCCGGAAAAATCACTGCGATTTACTATGAACTGTTGAAGGACACCTGCCAGATCGATATTATGCCCGCCCTGGGCACGCACGTAGCTATGACAGAGGCGGAGTGGAAGGCCTTCTTTGGCGAGGGTGTTCCCTTTGACCGGATGATCGTGCACAACTGGCGCAACGATGTGGTCAAGCTGGGCGAAGTGCCGGCATCCTTTGTATCGGAGGTCTCTGAAGGACTGGTCAATAACAGTATTGATGTGGAGGTTAACCGCCGCCTGGTGGACAGCTCCTATGACCTGATCCTTTCCATCGGTCAGGTAGTCCCCCACGAGGTGGTGGGTATGGCCAACTACTCCAAAAACATTTTCGTCGGCTGCGGTGGCAGCTCTATGATCAACTCCTCCCATATGCTGGGCGCCTTCTACGGTATGGAGCGGATCATGGGCCGGGATTTCTCCCCTGTGCGGAAGGTTTTTGACTATGCCGAGGAGCATTTCCTGGCAAATATCCCCCTTCTGTATGTTTTGACAACCACCACCAACAAGGGTGATGACGTTACCATCCACGGTCTGTATATCGGTCGGGAGCGCACTAACTTTGAAGCCGCTGTAAAAAAGAGCCAGGAGATCAACCTGACCCATATGGCAAAGCGGCTGAACAAGGTGGTGGTATATCTGGACCCCCGGGAGTTTAAGAGCACCTGGCTGGGCAACAAAGCCATTTACCGTACCCGTATGGCCATTGCCGACGGCGGTGAGCTGATTGTCCTTGCCCCTGCGGTGGGTCATTTCGGCGAGGATGCAGAAAACGATAAGCTGATCCGTAAATACGGCTATGTGGGTCGGGAGAAGGTGCTGAAGCTGGTGGAGGAAAATGAGGACTTGAAGCAAAATCTGTCCGTTGCCGCCCACCTGATTCACGGCTCCTCCGACGGTCGGTTCCAAATCACCTATTGTGCCGGCAACCTCACTGAGGAAGAGGTGCGGGGCGCAGCCTTCAACTATATGCCCTATGAAGCGGCTGCCGCCAAGTATGACCCCAAAAAGCTCACAGATGGCTTCAACACCGTAGACGGTGAAGAAATCTTCTATATTTCCAACCCCGCCCTGGGTCTGTGGGTTTGCGACGATCAATAAAGGAGAAACGGTAAGTGAAACGGATCGATTTACACACCCATTCCCTAAAAAGCGACGGTGCGCAAACTCCGGCGGATGTGGTGCGCACTGCCTATGATGCAGGCCTGTCTGCTATGGCGCTGGCTGACCACGATAATATTGAAGGTGTGCCGGAGGCTATGGCTGAAGGTGCCCGTCTGGGCGTTGAGGTAATCCCGGCAGTGGAGCTTTCTGCCCAATCGGACACAGAGCTGCACATTCTGGGTTATTTTATCGACATTCATAACAAGCGGCTCAACGAGGCGATGGCCTACGCCTTGCAGGTTCGGGATCAGCGACAGGAGGAAACCTGCCGAAAGCTGAACGAGCAGGGCTTTGCTATCACTATGGACGAGCTGCGGCAGGAGGCCCACGGCAATCCTGTTTTGTGCCGCGCCCACTTTGCCCAAATTATGGTGCGAAAAGGCTATGCCCCTTCTGTGCAGGAAGCCTTTTCCAAATATCTGTCTGTAGGCTGCTATGCCTACTCCAATCGGCAGGCACTGACCGGTCCGGAGGCAGTTTCCCTTATCCGGGAGGCCGGAGGCATTGCTGTTGCCGCCCACTTGCACCTGATTAAAATGCCCGATGCGCAGCTGAAGGAATATCTGAAGTCCCTCATCCCCTACGGTCTGGACGGTGTGGAAGGCTACTACACCGACTACACCCCGGATATGGAGCAGCGCTACCGAGCAATGGCAAAGGAGCTGGGTTTGGTGATTTCCGGCGGTACGGACTACCACGGTGCCAACAAGCCTCACATCGCTATTGGCAAGGGCCGGGGAAATCTGGAAATCCCCTATACTGTCCTGGATGGACTGCGTCAGCGCCACCGGGAAGTTATGGGATTATAATAGAATAAATCAAAAATCAATTATAAAGGAGCGTCCAAAGTATGAAAAAAGCGGATATCGGTCTGATTGGTCTGGCAGTCATGGGTGAGAACCTGGTTCTGAATATGGAATCCAAGGGCTTTACCGTAGCCGTCTTCAACCGGACCACAGAGAAGGTAAAGAACTTTGTAGAGGGTCGCGGTGCCGGCAAGAACATCATCGGTACTTACTCTATGGAGGAGCTGGTGGCGAATATCGAAAAGCCCCGCAAGATTATGATGATGATTAAGGCTGGCTCCGCTGTGGATGCCACCATTGAAGCGCTGCTGCCCCTGCTGGACGACGGTGATATCATCATCGATGGCGGCAACTCACACTTCCCCGACACCATTCGCCGCACCCAGTATGTGGAATCCAAGGGTAAGCTGTACATTGGCTGCGGCGTTTCCGGTGGTGAGGAGGGCGCTCTGAACGGTCCTTCCCTGATGCCCGGCGGCTCTGTCGCTGCGTGGCCTCATGTTAAGGACATTCTCCAGGCCATCTGTGCCAAGGTGGAGGACGGCTCTCCCTGCTGCGACTGGGTCGGCGAAAACGGCGCGGGCCACTTTGTGAAGATGGTCCATAACGGCATCGAATACGGCGATATGCAGCTGATCTGCGAGGCCTACCATCTGATGAAAAATATGCTGGGTATGTCCGATGATGAGATGCACCAGGTTTTTGCTGAGTGGATGAAGGGCGACCTGGACAGCTATCTGATCGAGATCACCCGGGATATTCTGGGTTACAAGGATACCGACGGCGAGCCCATCGTGGAAAAGATTTTGGACACCGCCGGCCAGAAGGGCACCGGTAAGTGGACCGGCATCGCCGCTCTGGACGAGGGCGTGCCCCTGACCCTGATCGGCGAGGCTGTGTTCGCCCGCTGCCTGTCCGCTATGAAGGATGAGCGTGTTGCCGCCTCCGCAGTTCTCCCCGGCGAGACTGAAAAAGCGCCTGCTATGAGTGCAGAAGAGAAGACTCAGTGGATCGAGAATATCCGCTGCGCCCTGCTGGCCTCTAAAATCGTTTCTTATGCTCAGGGCTATACCCTGATGCGCGCAGCCGCCAAGACCTACGGCTGGAATTTGAACTACGGCGGTATTGCGCTGATGTGGCGTGGCGGTTGTATCATCCGCAGTGTCTTCCTGGGCAAGATCAAGGAAGCCTACGACGCCAACCCCAACCTTACCAATCTGCTGCTGGATCCCTACTTCACCGACAAGATCGCAGCCCTGCTGCCCGGCTGGCGTAAGGTAGTTGCCCAAGGCGCCCTGACCGGTATGCCCACCCCCGCATTCTCCTCTGCCCTGGCTTACTATGACGGCTACCGCTGCGACCGTCTCCCTGCCAACCTGCTGCAGGCGCAGCGGGACTTCTTCGGCGCCCACACTTACGAGCGCATCGATGCGCCCCGGGGTCAGTTCTTCCACACCAACTGGACCGGCCACGGTGGCGACACCGCCGCTACCCAGTATGTTGTCTGATGAGAAAGTGAGGAATTTTTATGAAGCTTCGTGAAAACTGCAAGTACGCTCTGGTAGTGCCTACCTCTATGGGCGTGCGTATCACCCCTCCCAACGGTCAGCCGGTTGCCTCCTCCAATATGTTTATGATGCAGGCCACCTCTGCTGAGACCAATGTTGCCTCCGTTTCCGCTTATCTGGGTCTGCCCACGAAGGTGCTGACCACCTTCGTTAAGGATAGCCCCATCGCCGACTTTATTAAGCGGGACCTGCGCTCCCGGGGTATGGACTACGAAGGCAAAGAAGTGGAGCAGGGCGATCCCTGGGGCTACCGCCATCAGTTCAACATCGCAGACTCCGGTTACGGCTCCCGCGGTCCCCGTGTCTGCAATGACCGCGCCGGCGAGGTCGGCCGCACATTGAACATCAAGGACTTTGACTTAGACCGTATTTTCGGTCAGGAGGGTGTTGGTATCCTGCACCTGTCCGGTCTGATCGGCGCGCTGTCTCACGACACCAGTGTATTCTGTCTGGAGCTGGCAAGGGCTGCTAAGAAGTACGGCACCTTGATCTCCTTTGACTTAAACTACCGGGCTTCCTTCTGGAAGGGCCGTGAGCAGGAGCTGCACGACATCTTCACCGAGATCGCCTCCGTTGCGGATATCCTCATCGGCAATGAAGAGGACTTCCAGCTGTGCCTGGGCGTCCAGGGTCCCGAGGCAGGCGGCAAGGACATCGCTGCCAAGATCGATTCCTTCAAAGAGATGATCAAGCGGGTAAAAGCCCAGTTCCCCAATGCCTCCGTATTTGCCACCACCCTGCGCCAGGTTGAAAATGTCAACTCCCACCTGTGGGGTGCTATTATGCTGGCAGGCGACCAGTGGCACGTGGTTGAGCCCCGTCGGATCACTGTTTTAGACCGGATCGGCGGCGGCGATGGCTTCGTTGGCGGTATGCTCTACGGCATTTTGAAGGGTTGGGAATCCGAAAAGTGGATCCAGTTCGGCTGGGCTTCCGGCGCGCTGGCCACCACCTTCCTGACCGACTACGCACAGCCTGCAGACGAAGACGTAGTCTGGAGCGTCTGGGGCGGCAACGCCCGGGTCAAGCGATGATTTAAGCTTATACTGCAAAAACTCCTCTGCCTTACGCAGAGGAGTTTTCATTTGCCTGCAGATCCTATCCTCCGGGTCTCCCTGCAAAATATTATGAAAGAGCAGAGGGCATCCACCCGATTTACTTTTTTCTTTTGCTGTGGTATGATACAAATAAAGGGTAAGGGTATGGGCTTTTTCGGGTAAGCGAGAAAGAAAGCCGTAACCTCCAGTTATGACGGTGGCATAACGCAAGATTTCCGGAAGACACCGGTGTAACCATTTGGGAGATCTTCTATAAATAATAAGACTTTTTCTGAAAGGACACTTCTGTATGCAAACAATTGCTATTATCGGCGCAGGTATGATGGGCTCTGCCCTGGCTTTCCCCGCAAGAGAAAACGGCAATGCGGTTCGTCTTGTGGGAACACCTCTGGACACAGATATCATTGAAGCCTGCCGCAAAACGGGTCGCCACCCCAAATTTAACCGGGATTTTCCGGAAGGTATCGCCTATTATCAGATAGAGGAATTAAACCAGGCTATAACCGATGTGGATCTTATCATCTGCGGTGTCAGCAGCTTTGGCGTAGAATGGTTTCGGGATGAAATTCTGCCCCAACTGCCGGAGGGTGTTCCGGTTATCTCGGTAACCAAAGGACTGCAGAACACCGAGGACGGTCAGCTGCTTACCTATCTGGATATCTGGCAGGAAAAGCTGGATGCTCTGGGTAAAACCATTCCCCTGAACGCCATCGGCGGTCCTTGCACCAGCTATGAGCTGGTTGCTCACGACCAGACAGAAGTCGCCTTTTGCGGCAAGAATCTGGAAATTCTCCGGATGCTGAAAAAGGCAATGTCCACCGACTATTACCATATTAGTCTTTCTACGGACATTGTGGGTGTAGAAAGCGCCGTTGCCCTGAAAAACGGCTACGCTTTGGGCGTTGCCCTGACCATCGGCCTGAACCAAAAAGCCTTTGGTATCGACAGTGAATTGCACTTTAACTCCCAGGCGGCGGTGTTCGGACAGGCTGTCCGGGAAATGTCCAAGCTATTAAAGCTCCAGGGAGCAGACGACCTGAACAATCTGGTGATCGGTCTGGGGGATCTGTATGTAACCGTGTATGGCGGCAGAACCCGGCTTGTGGGCATTTTGCTGGGTCGGGGACTTTCCATCGACGAAGCAAAAGCCCAGCTTCAGGGGGTTACCTTAGAATCCCTGGTGGTTGCCCAGCGGGTGGCAGAAGCCGTAAGGATCAAGGCAAAAAGGGGTCTTGCCGATCCGGAAGATTTTCCGCTTTTACTGCACATTGACGATATCATCACCCAAGGCAAAACCGTTCAAATTCCTTGGGAGAAATTCACATTTGAAGCATAATCGCTTAAAAACCCACAGGCTAACGCCTGTGGGTTTTTAGTCTGTCAAAAAACTTGTTTTTTGACAGACTGGCAGAGGTCAAAGAAGGCGTCAAGACAAGCAACTTGCACTCGTCGGCGTATATGGATACGGTAGAGGGCGAGTTGCGCCGTAAGTCAAAACTCTTGCGAAGCAAGCATTTTTACAATCCCTCAGTCAATTGCCTAAATTCGGCAATTAACAGCTCCCTTTACACAAGGGAGCCTTTTGCGCACTGTATAAAACCCTGTTTTGACGTTTGGCGGCTTTTTTGACACTCTGAACCCTCCGGCTGAGGCCGGAGGGTTTTCCTGTTTAACGGGGTCTTTTGTGGCTTAAAAACCAGTTGATCAGCTCATTGCCGGCATAGGCCTGGTGCCAGGAATTGTGCTTGACACCATAGAAAATTTTCATCTGCGCCTTGCCTCCATGCTTATTAATGCCGTTTAACATCGCTACACTATCCTGCACAGGGATAATCTCATCGCAATCTCCGTGGAAAATATAGGTAGGAATATCCACCAAAAGCTCTCCCAGCACCGGGATACCACTGCCGCAAATAGGGGCAATGGCTGCAAATCGGGTATTGTCTGCCATAGCCAGCATCCAAGTCCCGATGCCGCCCATACTAAGACCCGACAGGTACACCCGATCCTTGTCTATCGGCAAGACTGCGCACATCTCATCCAAGAACTTCAGCAGCGACTCATTGTAGCAGCCCCAGTACTTACCCTTGGGGCATTGGGGAGCAAGGATCATAAAGGGATACTCTTCCCCCTGGTCCTTATGCCGCTTCAGATAATCGAACTGCTCGCCAACTAAGTCCAGGTCATCTCCTCTTGCGGCTGCGCCGTGCAAGAAAAAGAGTAAAGGATATTTTTTTGTTTCGTCAAAATCCTTGGGCAAATATTGGATGTATTCAAAATTAAAAAAATGATCGTTTTTCCAGGTATGCTTTGTGTACATAGCTTATCGCCCTCCGTCGGAAAATTCCGTCGGTACTGATTATACCACTTCCTTTACCGAAAGGCAAGGACGGTTGTTTTGAATTGTCAGTAAAGCTTTGTAAACTGGAAACCCGGGTCAATTCCCAGCTCCTGTAGCACCTTGTCTTTACGGTCGGCTATTTCCTCGTCCAGCGTATCAAAAAGATTTCTGCCCTTTGTGTCAATGTCCACGATAAAAGGGCCTAAATCCTGCATCTTGAAAAACCAAGCGGCTTCAATTCTACCCAACTCGTCATACAGGTACACGTCCTGTACCTCGATAGAATCGATCCACAAATTGGGACTGACGGACCGAGGAGAAACGTGGACACACTTCTTTTCCTGCATCATTTTGGCGGTTTCCTCGCCCATTGTAGTTTTACCCACGATCATCTTCAGTCCCCACTGCTCCACACTTTTGGCGCCCCACTTTTCAAACCGAATGCTGGAAGTGGGCATAAAGGAAACCAGCTTCCATTTGCCGTTTTCTTTCACCACGATCGGACCGTTATGTATTAAAATGTTCCGTTCCTTTGTGGAAAAAGGCAGGGTATTATTCTCGTCGAAAATATACTTTTGCAGCCTGGACCGGCTGGTAAAGGCTTCACCGCTGATGTACACAATATCGCCAATGTTCAGCTGTTCCACATCCGCATCGGTAAGCGGGCCGGTTAAATGATATTCTGCCATAAAACCCTCTCCCTTCTCAACGGTCGCCAAACCAGTTGGGGCTTTCCATAGGGATCACCCTGCCGTCAGCTTCAATTCTGGTGGATGCCCGGCGCGCAACCATACAGTTGGTGCTGGTTGCCACGGCGATACCGGCAATGTGGGTGTAGGCATACTCCACATTCACAGCCAGCACAGAGGTATCGCCGCCTGCTCCGAGAATACCAATACCCAGAGCGTTCAGGGCACGATACAAATCCTCCTCAATTTTGGCAAACATAGGATCCGGATGCCGAGAGCCTACGGTACGCAGGCAGGCAGCCTCTTTTGCCAAGTTGGCCGCCACATTCGCTGTTCCTCCAATACCGATTCCCAAAACCGAGGGTGGACAAACCGCACCTGCCCGGGCGGAAGCCACAAAGCTGTCGATCACAAACTTTTCTATTCCCTGAATGCCGTCTGCAAAGGCAACGATCCGGTGTCGGGTGCCACCAAAGCATTCACTGCCGCCGCCTTTGGCGGCATAGGAGATCTCGATCGAATTACCGGGCACAAACTGGTAGGTAAAGTCCGGGATATTCATGCCGATATTGTTGCCCGGGTCAAACCCGGTAAGGGGGTGCTTCATCGTTGCCCGCAGGTAGCCCAGCTCGGTAGCTCTGGCAACGGCGCGACGTGCAGCATTTTCCAGCTCCACAAAGCCTCCCTCCAAGATGCAGTCATTTCCTACCTTAAAATAGAATATGGGCCAGCCGGTATCCACGCAAAGAGGATTTTCCCTTTTTGCCGACATCTGCATACTTTGAAGCGTTGCCTCCAATCCTTTCTTGGCGTCGGCATTGCCCTCCCGGGCAATGGCAGCTTCAAAGGCTCTTTGTACATCAGGGGAAATTTCCGTTGCGCCCCGTTTAATGGTTTCAAAAAGAACCTGCTCATAAACATCGGTTTTAATCACGCAGCTTTCCTCCTAAATCTCGATATTTGCCAAAGCAGTATGCTGCTGGCAACCGTAAATATCCGTGTCCTGCAGACTGCCGCTGATGTGTTTTCTGGGGAAGGTGATCTTAATGGAATTGACCACATCATACACGATGATATCCACCTTTTTCTCGGAAACGTCATATGCCCTTGCAATATGTTCCTTGTTCAGGCGCTGGGACACGTACTGCATATCTTCCTTAGTGTTAAAAATCAAGTCAAAGGTAATGTACAAAGGTCCTGCGTTTTTGCTTCGTAAAATTTTCGTGTAGTTGATAAGCTTTTTCATCACAGAACCTCCTCAAGCTGAATTTTCGCTGTTTCCGACAGGTCATCCACCTGCGCCAAATGAAATACGGAAAATTCGTAAACTTCCCCTGCGTGGATGTCCGAAGGAGAGAACGGGAAGGCAAGGTTACCTGCGGTGGACTTTCGTCCCGGGTAATCACAGTGGAGCATCCTGCTCCGTACAAGGGCGCAAACCGTATCGGCAATTTCTTGGGTTTTGCCCACAATATCCATAATAATGCCCAGGGAGCTTTCTTCGCCGCCATTGGTCTTAAAAGAAACGGTATAGCTATTTTCCGGAAGGGTGTTCCGGGTATTTTCTTTTACAAAATCTCTGACAGTTTTCACAATCGTATCAAAATTCCGGATGGTTTCCGAGTCATAAATGGTTGCCGGGCATATGGTCCGGAAGCCGGCGCATTTTACACCCTCCAGCTTTAAGGTTTTTTGCTCCGCCTCCCGGAAAACAGAGCCGGTAACCCGCACTGTCCGTTCATCCATTTGCTCAAATTTGGAATTGGTCAGGTCGCAAACACCGTCCGGCTCAAAAATCAGATAAGGATTGGTCTGCTCATACAGGGTATGGGCAGCCACCCGGTCTACAGTACAACGGCGGGCGGGGTTAGCAGGACGCAATTCAAAATAATCCTTGTGCATATACGCCTGCATCACATCCGCTGCAGCAACTGGCTCCGAGCACATTGCGCCGCACTCCATAATCTTCGCCATATGGAAGGCAAGGCCGGGGTCATAGCCGTTATAAATACAGGGTGCTGCGTAAATGGCAGTATCACAGGCTCTGCCGCAAAGAATCACATCTGCTTTTTGCTCCAAAAGGGAAATAATCGGCGCAATACCAATCTGACTGACAATGGTTGTGCTTTCCGCCACCGCCTCCCGGCAAAGGGGGAACTCCGGACTCATATCCGTAATTTTTCCGCTTTCCAGTTTCTCAAGCACATACTCCTTGGAAACATCACTATAGACCGTGCCCAGCCGGAATTGCAGCTTTTGCTCCCGGGCAATTTCCAAGAGGATCTCTTTCAGCCACTGCACATGCCGCTGACTTCCTGCGCCGCCGGCAGTGCCGATAATAAAGGGTGCGCCGTGCGCCAGCGCCTTGGGAAGCGCCAGCGCCAGATCCCGCTTCACCGCGCTGCGGTCCGTAAAGGATTTTCCGCTTCCTAAGTAGTAGGGTCCCGGGTCGGTAGAACCGGCATCCACACCCAAATAATCCACCTTTTCCGAAAAAGCAAGCTTCAGCGCATCCTCGCTGTAGCCATAGCCCAGCAAGCCGTTCAGCGCAACAATTTTCATCGTCCATTCCCCCTGTTTATCCGTTAATGCTATCTTATCAAACAAAAAAAAGGCTATCAATGCATTTTGTAGACACTTTATTGCATTTTGTCCAACATCGGAAAGACAGGCACTTGCCAAAGGCCAAGCTTTCCGTTACAATACAGCTAAGAGGTGATCGTATGGAGAAAAATGCCCTTTTGCGGAGTAAACGGCTGTATCTTCTAGATATGGACGGCACGCTTTACTTAGGAAACTGTCTTTACCCCTTTACCAAGGACTTGCTGCAAACGCTGCGCAGCACCGGCAGGCGTTACTTATTTATGACCAACAATTCCTCTAAGAGCGTGGAAGCTTATATTGAAAAGCTGAATAAACTAGGTATTGCCGCCACCCGGGAGGACTTTATGACCTCCACCCAGGCAATGATTTTTTATTTGCATAAGCACCATCCGGGGCTAACCTTTTATCTGTGCGGCACAGCCTCTATGGAACAGGAGCTGCTATCTGCCGGCATTTCCTTAAGCCGGGAGCTTTCTCAAGTGGATGGCGTTCTAATGGGCTTTGACACGGAGCTGACCTTCCGGAAGCTGGAAGACATCAGCAAGCTGCTTCTGAAAAGCAAGGATATGCCCTACATCGCCACCAACCCGGACCTGGTCTGCCCCACCGAGTTTGGCAGTGTACCGGACTGCGGCAGCGTCTGCCAGATGCTTTATAATGTCTGCGGCCGCCGCCCGGTGGTCATCGGAAAGCCCTCTGCCCGGATGCCTCAGCTGGCAATGGAAAAGCTGGGCTTTTCCCCGAAAGAAACTGCCGTAGTAGGCGACCGGATCTACACCGATGTAAAATCCGCCCTGAACGCCGGCGTTACCGGCATTTTGGTCCTCAGCGGCGAGACCACCCGGGAAATCCTGGAGGCCTCCCCGGACAAACCCCACTTGGTTTTGGAGGACGCTTCCGAAATCCTACAGGCTATCACCGAATAAAAATATGCACAAGCGAGGCAAATACAATGTTTGAAAAGACGATTGATTTGGCAAATTCTTTTTTGAAAATGGGTATCCCCGGCTATCAACTGATTATTTATAAAGACGGCAAGTGCGCCGTCCGGCACCATGCAGGATATGCAGACCTGGAGGGCAAAAAACCCCTTACCGGAGATGAGCGTTACGATATTTATTCCTGCTCGAAAATTTTGACCTGTACCGCTGCTCTGCAGCTGTGGGAGCAAGGAAAATTCCAACTGAAGGACAAGCTGTCGGACTATATGCCGGAATTTGCACAAATGACGGTAAAAACCGAAAATGGGATTGTGCCTGCGCAGAACCCCATCCGGATCGAGCATCTTTTTACAATGACCGCCGGCTTTTCCTACGATGTAAATTCCGCTGCGGTAAAAGCCTGCCGAAAAGCAACAGCTGGCAAATGCCCCACCCGGGAGTTTATGAAATATTTGGCCAAAGAGCCGCTGCTCTTTGAGCCCGGCGACCAATATAAATACAGTCTGTGCCACGACGTGCTGGCTGCGCTTGTAGAGGTCCTTTCCGGGGAGAAATTCGAAGACTATGTAACGTCCCATATTTTCGACCCGGTGGGTATGAAAAACTCCGCATTTCTGGAACGCCCCATCTGCGAAAAATTTGCTTATAACGCCGCATCTAAGAAAATGGAGCCTCTTTTCGACAACGGCTACCGGATCGGCACGGAATACGCCAGCGGCGGCGCCGGCGCCGTTTCCACCGCCGATGATTATATCGCCTTTCTGGAAGCGCTTCGCACCGGAAAGCTATTAAAGCCGGAAACCGTGAGACTGATGTCCACAAACCATCTGACCGATCACCAAAAACGCACCTTCCTCATTCCCGGCAGAGGCTATGGTCTGGGTGTCCGGACACCACTGCCCGGGCATCCCCACACAGAATTCGGCTGGGGCGGCGCAGCCGGCGCTTACGCATCGGTAGACACCACATTGGGTGTCAGTATTTTCTATGTGCAGCACGTGCTGGCATCTCCCAATAACGCCCTGCGCAAGCAAATTTACGAATTGGTATTTGATGAACTGACCGGCATGGAAACGACCGCCAAACAGCAAAATGAGGCGGAAAAGAATTTGACCTATTAAATTAAAAACCACAGTTTTAAAAAACTGTGGTTTTTAGCATTTGCAATTGTTATTTAACATTCTCTTTTGCGGTTCTGCAGGATGCAATCAACATCACTCGTAAAGATGCACATTTTGAAGAAAGCGTTTTATATACCTGCCCATCAATATAATTGGTCTTGCTTAGCAATTCAAGCCAATAACCCGTTTCACTTGCTTCTTTTAAGGCAATTTCCAATTTAGAGATAAAGTCCCGCTTGCCCTGCGCATACTGTGCTTCGTGTATGTTTGCGCCGATAGAAGTGCCGCTTCTTCCAATCTGATTGGAAATGATTGTTTCGTGCTGTGATTTCAATCCCTTTACGAGATTTATAATATCAACGGAAAACTCCATAGAAAGCTCAGCAAGTTTGTTTTCTTTCAAAAAATCGCCTCCTTTTTAAGATTATATCATCAAAATAATGTTTTTTCAATGATGCATCGCCAAAAGCGATAGGATGTTATGCTATGCATAATGATGTTGCTCCCGGTGGTCGCGATGATGGGATGTTTGCCCCAAACATTAGCGAAGCGGCATCATTCGGCGTAGCCGTCATCATTGGCACGCCACACCTTTTGCCGCAGGCAAACATCATTGAAAAACCTCGTTTGTCTTTCGACAAACGAGGTTTTTCTTGGTGACCCGTACGGGAATCGAACCCATGTTACCGCCGTGAAAGGGCGGTGTCTTAACCGCTTGACCAACGGGCCTGGTAGCGGCGACCTGACTTGAACAGGTGACAGACCGGGTATGAACCGGGTACTCTACCAACTGAGTTACGCCGCCAT
>JAZSRR010000102.1:0-4956 GCA_045538605.1 Faecousia sp. | reverse complement strand
ACAGACATTATAGCAACCGGAAACACGGAAATCAATTACCCGGACGAAAATTTTGATGAACACCTTAATGAATTTGATTTTGTATAAAGGAAGGAGAATCATCCGTATTTGGACGGTTCTCCCAATAACTTACTCCCAATTTGTAAAAATATATTCCTTTTGCACCAGCTTTTAAAATTTCAATGGCGGATAATTTTTAATTGCGTCTGCCTAAAATAGATGTTATAATGGAAATACTATGCAAATCATCGGTTTATTGACAGAAAGGATGAAGAAAGAATGAGACAGTACGTTGGAGAAAAACGCGGACGGCTGGAAGGCATGGAAAAGGCCACCGGTCGTGCCTTATACGCTGGCGACTACCGTATGGAAAATATGCTTGAACTGGCTCTTGTTCGTTCTGAGATCAGTCATGGCTCGGTCCACACCCTTGATGTTTCCGCCCTTCCCGAAGATGTGCTGGTCTTCACCGGAAAAGATTTCGCCGAAAATGTAGTTGCGGATATTTTCTGTGATACCCCAGTTCTGGCCTATGATAGGATCCGTTTCCGCGGGGAGCCCATTGCGATCATCGCGGCGGACACCCGGGAAAAAGCCAAGGAAGCGGCAAAACTGGTGAAGGTCGAGTACGAGTGCCTGCCCATTGTCCGCAACACAGAAGACGCCAAGGATCCCGCCCTGCCGGTGCTGCACGGGGATTCCAATCTGCTGGCAGACTTTTTCCACGAAAAAGGCGATGTAGAAAAAGCATTTGAAGAGAGTTATCTCATTGTAGAAGACGATTTTGAGACCCCCGCTCAGGATCACGGCTATATGGAGCCGGATGCCTGCTTTGCCTATGTGGAAGATGACCGTCTGATGGTCTATACCGCTTCTCAGAATGTGTTTGCCGACCGGCTCATGATCTGCCGAGCTTTGGGTTTGGCACCGGAGCAAGTGCGTGTGCGTGCTGCCTTTGTAGGCGGCGGCTTCGGCGGCAAGGACGGACATACCTGCCAGATCTACCCCAGCTTGGTCTCCTGGCTGACCAAGCGCCCGGCAAAGGTCGTTTTTGACAGAGAGGAAGTTCTGGCTTGTACCTATAAGCGCCATGGCATTAAGACCCATGTAAAAATGGGTTTCAGCAAAGAGGGAAAGATTTTGGCCTTCGACGGAAGCGCTATTTTGGATACGGGCGCTTATGCCGGCTACGGTGCCTCTGTGCACGGCCTGTTTACGGAGCACTTCCCCGGACCTTACGAAATTCCCAATGTCCGCCTGAAAACCGAAACCTACTACACCAACAAGCCCATCGCTCATGCCATGCGTGGCTTTGGCGCGCCTCAGGGTGCTTTCGCAACTGAATCCATTATCAGCCGTGCCGTTGCGCAGCTGGGTTTGGATCCCATCGGCATGCGTTTGGATAATGCGCTGGTGCAGGGCTCTGTGGGTGCTTTGGGGCAGCCCATGGATCATTGCGTCGGCCTGCGGGAAGCGCTGAAATTGGTGCAGGAATCCGATTTGTGGAAAGAACGGGAATCCAACACCGATCCTTATGTGGGTTACGGTGTGGCCGGTGGTTTCTTGAGCTGCGGTCTAGGTCAGAAGATTCCCGACAATGCGAAAGTATCCGTGCGGGAGCGGGAAGACGGCGGTTTTGACATTGGCTGCGGTCTGGTAGATATCGGTCAGGGCAGCACCACGGCGCTGGCAGCCATGGCGGCAGACCTTTTGGAAACTGATATTGAAAACATCCATATGATCATGGCGGATACCGACAAGACCGAAGACTGCGGCTGCACTGCAGCTTCCCGTTCTGTTTTCATTGCCGGCAATGCACTTATGGCGGCGGTAAAACAGTATAAGAAGATGAAGGAAGCAGGTCTTTCTTCCGACATAGCCATGGGCGAAGCGGCATTCCCCGAATCCTCTAAGGATCTGGGCCGCATTGGCTTCCCTCATGCCATGTACACCTTCGTGGCACAGGCAGTGAAACTGCGTGTGGATCCCATTACCGGCAGCGTATCCTTGCTGGACATCGCAGCCGCTACAGAATGCGGCAAGGTGATCAATCCCCTCGGTCTTGCAGGCCAGATCCAGGGCGGTATCGGCATGTCCATCGGTTTCTGCCTGGGCGAGGACTGTACCTGGAAAGATGGTCAGCTGATTCACAAGAATTTCGCAACTTATTTAATGCCTACTGCCTTGGATGTACCCAACATCGCAAGCTATCATGTGGACGCTTACGAAGCATCCGGTCCCATGGGTGTCAAAGGTGCCGCGGAAGTCTCCACAGTTTCCATCGCTCCCGCCATCAACGAGGCAGTTCGTCAGGCATCCGGCGCAATACTTACAAAACTGCCCTTGAGTCCGGAAGAAATTCTGAAGGCTTTGGAAGCACGCGAAGAATGTGTAGGAGGTTGATCATATGTCTATGTTTTATCAGCCGTTGACTGTAGAAGAGGCAATCACAAATTTGGCCAAGGAAAACACTATGGCCTGCGCAGGCGGAACAAACCTCTATGTGGACAGAAAACACGGAAAGTTTTTGGATAAAGATTATGTCAGTTTGGATAAACTGCAGGATTTAAAGCAGGTTATCCAGAAAGAAGATGGCTGGCATATTGGCAGTATGGTGAATTTTGCCTGCGCCGAGAAGCTGGCAATACCCGGTGCCAATTGCTTTACTATGGCCGCTGCGCAAGTAGGCGCACCGCAGATCCGCAACAGAGGTACTGTAGGCGGCAATATTGTTTCCGCATCTCCTGCTGCAGATTCTGTGCCAGCGTTGATAGCTTTGGATGCAACCGTTGTATTAAAGTCTGTGTCGGGTGAAAGAATCGTTGCTCTTTCGGAGTTTATGAAGGGCCCGGGAAGAACGGATTTAAGGTCCGGAGAGTTGATGACCGAGATCATCATTCCCACAAAAAAGGGCCATTCTGTGTTCAGTAAAGCCGGTAAGCGTAATGCCTTGGCTATTGCCATTTGCAATCAGGCTGTCTACATGGAAACCGAGCAAGGCAAGATCCAGGAAATCCGTGTGGCGCTGGGTTCTGTAGCGCCTATCGCAGTACGTGCATACCATGCAGAAGCCATACTGAAAGGAACGGAAGCATCCGCATTGGATAGCACTGAATTTAAGGTAGCGCTGAAAGAAGCACTGTTGAAAGATATTTGTCCTATCGATGATGTCCGCGCAACCAAGGAATACCGTCAGAGCGTGGCATTTCGCATGCTGATGCATAATTTGAAGCAGTTGTGGAAGGAGGAATCCGTATGTTAAGCATTCAGCTGAAAGTTAACGGAGAATTACATACGATCCAAATTGAGCCGACAGAGACCCTGCTCCATGTGCTGAGAGAAAAACTTGGCCTTACCGGAACAAAAGAGAGCTGCGGTGAAGGTGATTGCGGTGCATGTACGATCCTAGTGAACGGAAAGAGCGTCAATTCCTGTATTTATCCGGCCATTCAGGCGGATGGATGTGAGATCATGACTGTGGAAGGCGTTGAGAAGAATCCCAAGCTGGCAAGAATTCAGCAAGCGTTTGTAGATCACGGAGCTGTTCAGTGCGGCTTCTGCTCTCCCGGTATGATCATGGCGACCTGTGCTTTGCTGGATGAAATTCCGAATCCCACGGAGGAAGAAATTCGACGCGGTTTGTCCGGGAATCTTTGTAGATGCACCGGCTATCAAGCCATGGTGGATGCTGTAAAATCACTCCTTTGAATTGTTCATATTATGTTCAAATATCCATTGACAAAGATTGGGATACACGCTATAATCACAATGGCAATAATTCTAAAATAAATAATAAAGAAGGGAATTATCATGAATCTTGACAAGATCTTTCATCTGAAAGAGCGCAACACCAATGTAAAGACCGAGATTGTGGCCGGTATCACCATGTTTATGACCATGGCTTACATCTTGGCAGTTAACCCCAGCATTCTGTCTGCTTCCGGCATGGATAGCGGCGCAGTCTTCACCGCAACCGCAATCGCTTCTGCGGTTGGCACCATCCTGATGGCAGTATTTTCCAACCATCCCTTTGCGCTGGCTCCCGCAATGGGTCTGAACGCCTACTTTGCTTACACTGTCGTTCTGGGCATGGGCTACAGCTGGCAGCAGGCACTGGCAGCCATTTTTGTTGAAGGTATCATCTTCATCATCCTGTCTGTTACCAACGTCCGTGAAGCAATCTTCAATGCTATTCCCACCAACCTGAAGCACGGTGTTTCTGTTGGTATCGGTTTCTTTATCACCTTCATCGGCCTGCAGAATGCTAAGATCGTTGTGAATAACGATTCCACTCTGGTCGATATGTTCTCCTTCAGCGCTTCCATCAGCGACGGCTCCTTCTCCTCTGTGGGCATCAGCGTCGTTCTGGCTCTGGTCGGTACCCTGATCACCGCTGTCTTTATGGTCAAGAAGATCAAGGGCGGCATCCTGTGGGGCGTTCTGGTTACCTGGGCTCTGGGCATGATCTGCCAGCTGGCAGGCATCTATGTTCCCAACCCCGAGCTGGGCTTCTACAGCCTGTTCCCCGACTTCTCCAACGGCCTGGCAATTCCCAGCATGGCTCCCACCTTCTTCAAGGTCGACTTCTCCATTATGAAGAGCTTCGACTTCTTCATCATCATGTTCGCCTTCCTGTTCGTGGACGTGTTCGATACCATGGGCACCCTGATCGGTGTTGCTTCCCAGGCTGATCTGCTGGATAAGGACGGTAAGCTGCCCAAGGCTAAGGGTGCTATGCTGGCTGACGCATTCGCCACCACCTTCGGCGCAATGTGCGGCACTACCACTGTCACTACTTACGTTGAGTCTGCTGCAGGTGTTGCAGAAGGCGGCCGTACCGGTCTGACCGGTATCGTCACTGCGATTCTGTTTGCGCTGTCTCTGTTCCTGTCCCCCCTGTTCCTGGCAATCCCCTCCTTCGCAACTGCTCCCGCTCTGATCGTCGTGGGCTTCATG
>JAZSRR010000127.1:0-18831 GCA_045538605.1 Faecousia sp. | reverse complement strand
CAGATATTGCTTTAAGCCACGCAAACCGTAGCGCAAGGATACAAAGAAAAATCGACCGAAGGGTATCCGAATATCCGCAAAAAAATGTATGCGGGTTTTTTCTGCTGAAAAATCACATTGGATTTCAATTTCCCGGTTTTTGATACGCAAAAACCGTTCCAATTGCGGAAGCAAATTGCCTAAAGCTGCCCAGGCTGTACCATAGGTTGTAGCCAAGGTGCTTGGGTCATCATTTGCCAGAACAACATTAAATTCTAATGTTTTTAAATAAACCCTTTTGCGATATTCCAACAGCAGCTCAAATACCGTCTTAACAATCGGAAAGAAATCCGAAAATGTACTTTCCGATTTTGATTGGGATTCTTTTGTCTCTGACGAGTTCGATTTTTTATCTGCCGTTTGCTTCTTTGTTTTTTTATCCTTGGGATAGAGCAAAATGCGTGCAGGACCAAGTTTCAGCCATACATATCCTGCATCATCGTATGACACGAACACACCCACAGGCATAAATACAAGGAAAAGCAGAACGACTGCAGCAATGGCCCAACCCATTATTCCTGCTCCGTTTCGGTTGCCGCTTCAGCGGCATCCGACATTTCCAACTGCTCCGGTTCACCAAGATTTACTTTTTCAATTGGGGGAAGCTCCTCCAGCGTGCTTAAGCCGAATGTCCGCAAAAAATCCGGAGTAGTTCGATAAAGAATAGGTCTTCCGGGAACATTCAACCGCCCGGATTCTTCAATCAAATGCTTATTCATCAGCGCAGAGATGGAGTACGAGCTGTCCACACCACGTATTTGCTCTACCATCGCCTTGGTGGCCGGTTGATAATACGCAACAATCGTAAGAGATTCCAGCTGCGAAGAGGACAATTTCGGCGGTTTCCGCGTCTCCAGAGCCTTGGTAATGAGATCTGCCATCTCACCAGAGGAAACCATCTGGTAACCCTTTTCCAAACGGAGAACACGGATACCTCTTCGATTAAAAGCCATATCATCAGCTAAGGCATCTGCAGCAGAAATAATGTCCGCTTCGTCCGTCTCCAAAGCCATTGCTAACCGGGCGATTTCTACCCGTTCTCCTGCAGCAAAAAGGATTGCCTCAATGGCTCTTTGCAATTCTGTCATTTCCATCAGGTTGTCTCCTTTTCCTCATCGGGGTTTTTGTTCAAGCGGACATTGGGATTTTCACCGGAATTGTCATCTTCCAGAGATACGGAATTCGTCTTGCACAGTTCCAGTATAGCCAAAAAGGTTGCAACAATTTCCGAACGGGAGCGGTTGCCCCGGAATAGATTTTTTAACTTCTCAAAACCGCGGAGCACCAGAGTCCGGATAACCTCAGCGGCCTTTAGGGTTACCGGATACGGTTCTTTACCCACGATTCCCTTGAAGTTCACCGTCGGAGGTGGCAGTCTGCGTTGATTGCGTTCCGAAATTTCATCCAAAGCGCGCAGCATATCCGCCGGTTCGTGCTTATAGCGATAAGCAGCATCCCGACGAAGGGGCTCCGGCTCTTTGGTGAAGATACAACGACCGATTTCATTCTTCGGTTCCAGAACTACAATTGCCATACGGATTTGCTCAATTGCTTCCCGGCGCTGCCGCTCGATCAGGGACTGCCGCAATAAATCCAGCTCACTCTCCGCTTCCGCAGCTTCAGCGGCAGACAAGAGCATTTTTGTTTTGATCAACATCAGGTGGGATGCCATAGTGATAAACTCGCTGGCAATTTCCATATCCAGACGCTTCATCTCGTCCAGATACGCCAAATACTGCTCCAAAATCGCTGTAATGGACACATCCTGAATCTCTATTTTATTTTTACTTAAAAGCAAAAATATTACATCCAGAGGTCCTTCAAAATCTTCCAGCACCTCAGATCTGGTGTGAACAATGCCTTCCAGACGGTATTGCGGTTCAGCCATAGCAACTCCTTGCAAAATGTGCATAATTTCTTTCCAAAATTATACCACTAATTTCCCTGTTCTGCAAGTATTTCCGTCAAAAATGTCATAGATTGCTTTTTGTCGAAATATGTGATATAGTGATAAAAAAGAAAAAGGGGAAAATATTATGGCAAGACGAAATAATCACTATAAAGAACTAGAGCGTCTGATCACAATATGCTTGATTTTGGCAGCCATTATCTTTGTCGCCTTTCTTGCCGCATCCGGAAACGGCGTTGTATGGCTGAAGATCCTATACGCAATTTTAGATTTGGGAATTTGCGGCTTTTGTCTGTGGATACTGTATTTGCGTCGAGAACTTCTCAAAAGAAGAAGCTTTTGGATGACTGTGGCATCCGCGGCAATTATTGTATGTATTATTGCATCGATTGTGCTAAACTATCCCTCCCCCAATATTTACGGATAAGAAATACCGCCTTCTTCAAAGTGAAGTGAAGAAGGCGGTATTTATGTTACCGATAAAAGGAATTGCCACCGATAAATTCCCGCACAATGCTGGTTGGTGGTATTTCATCTTCCACATCTGCCTGTTCGACATAGTTAAGTATCTTAACCAGACTGCGAACCTGTTCATAGCAGCTATCCTCCGGCGGAATAGCATCCAATAATGGGAAAATAAATTTTTTGAGCACTGCCAGTTCATAGAGTGTTGAACTGTTCAGGAACATATCCGCCTTCTCCTGGAATGGGAAAATCCAGCGCTTTTCACCGCGCCGCACGGAATCCCACATTTCCATAGTCTGCTGGACCGAAGCACCGCGGGTTTCATAATCCCGGACCGTCCTGCGCAGCAGCCGTAAAAGGCTGGTGGGTATGCGGTTGTGGTCATCCAAGTTCAAAGGAAGCAAAGGACTTACATAAAGCCGGAATACCAGATTACTGTCCAGCTCCGCCGGGAGAAGAACAGGATTGAGTGCATGCAGCCCTTCAATGATCATTACAGCATTATCCAACAAAGAAAGCGGTTCTCCTCTTTCTTCCCGTTTGCCTGTTTTGAAATTAAAAACAGGGAGATCTACCGTTTTCCCCTCCAAAAGCGCTTTGATATGCTCCCGGAACAAATCGGTATCCAAAGTATTGATATGCTCAAAATCCATTTTGCCGTCGGGACCTGGTGTTAATCGGTCTCGGTCGATGTAATAATCATCCAGGCTCAGCAGAATTGGCTGCTTGCCGTGGACGCGCAGCTGCGTTGCCAAACGGTTACCGGATGTGGTTTTCCCGGAGGAGCTTGGCCCTGCAAGCATTACCGCCTTTACCCCGCGATCGCAAACTGCATCAGCAACCTGAGAAAACCTCTTTTCGTGCAGCGCCTCATTAACTCGGATCAACTCACGAATTTTTCCAGAGCGAGTCAATTCGTTTAGGTCCGCAACTGTTTCGCAGCCCATCAGCTCGCACCAGCGTTCCCCTTCCGTGCTGACAGACAAGAACTTCGGCATTGCTTCATAATAGGCAACCCGTTCCGGATATACATCGTCCGGGTAAAGGAAGAAAAATCCATTTTCAGCCGGTATAATATCCCATACCTGAAGACAGCCTGTAGAGGGCGCCAATTCACCGTAGTAATAATCAGAGAAATCGCCGTAATAATACTCATCAAAAAAGTCCTGCTTACGAACAGAAAGCAAACGGGCCTTATCCGTTTGACCCTGAACATTATATCGGGTAATCGCTTCCGTTTTGGAGACCCGCCGACGGAGCAAAGGAATATCCTGAGCCACCAAATCTATCACTGTATTCTTTAATTCCGCAGCGGAAAATTCATCGGAAAACACCTCAACAAACAGCGCCTTTCCAACCGTGCAATTCATCTTTGCCCGCACGTTGGGCAAAAGTCTTCGTATCGCAAGAAACAGAACAAACTGTGCTGTTCTGGCATACACATCCTTACCAACCGGATCGGTATAGCGAAGAAGCGTAATTTCGCCACCGGACGCAGCCATTGCTCTGCGTATCGAAGGTCGCTCCTGCTGAACATCGGAATGCCGCACCGGAACATAGTTCAGACTGAATACTTCTCCAGCAATTTTTGCTGCCAACGGGCGAAGGGTAAAACACTTGCTATCCATGTTCAGCTGCTTTATTAAATCCAGTAACGACTGACCGGGCTGAGGATTAACTACCATACCATCAATTCGTAATTCCATAGTCCACCTCCTGCTTTTATTATTATGCCATATAATATACTGCATTGCAACACAGATAATATAAATAAGGTCCTGATGACAGGACCTTATTTTTACTCATTTCCGATTTCCATAATATCATACGGCGTTGTTTGATATACAAAGTAATTCAGCCAGTTGGAAAACAACAGATTTGCGTGTCCGCGCCAGCGAACGATTGGCGGTTTTGTGTCATCATCATTGGGATAATAATTTTCCGGTACGCGAATAGGAAGACCTAATTTCTTATCCCGCAAATACTCCTTTTCCAGGGTATCCGGGTCATACTCGGAGTGGCCGGTTACAAAAATCTGGCGACCGCCCTTATTGGTTACCGCATAAACACCTGACTGCTTCGAAGAAGCCAGAATCTTCAAATCCGGTACTGCTTCAATATCCTCGCGCAAAACAGTCGTATGCCGGGAGTGAGGCACCCAGAATTCATCGTCAAAACCGCGCAGCAAAATAGAGCGTTTATAATCCGCAGTATGAGAAAAGACACCAAACATCTTCTCCGGCATCTGATGCTTTTGTATACCATAATGATGATACAGTCCAGCCTGCGCGCCCCAGCAGATATGCAGGGTGCTGTGAACATTGGTCTTGCTCCAGTCCATGATTTCGCAAAGCTCCGGCCAGTAATCCACTTCCTCAAAGGGCAAATGCTCAACCGGTGCGCCGGTAATTACCATACCATCAAACTTCCGATGCTTCAGTTCCTCAAAGCTTTTATAGAAATTCAGCAAGTGGTCCTGAGAAATATTTTTTGCAACATGCGTTGTAGTATGCATCAGCTCTAATCGCACCTGCAGAGGCGTGTTGCCTAAAAGACGGCTAAGCTGTGTCTCTGTTGCAATTTTCGTGGGCATCAGATTCAAAAGAACGATTTCCAAAGGGCGGATATCCTGGGTCGATGCCCGGTTTTCCGGCATAACAAAGATATTCTCCTGCTGCAATGTCTCCACCGCAGGCAGATCATTGGGAATCTGAATGGGCATAACCGACCCTCCTTTATGATTGGAAATTTGCTATATTGTACCTTAAGACAGCAGCTTTGTCAATTCCCGTCATAGGTTATCAGCTGCGTTCCTTTATAGTAATAGGCGAGAATATCGGGATATAAACTACCCTGAACCGCCATTGCATCCGCTCCATATTGACTCATACCTACCCGATGTCCGTAGCCCTTCGTTGTTACAGTTACCGTTGAACCGACAATCACCATCGCAATTGCTGTGGAACGTAATCCCAGCCGCTGCCGCAAAACTGTTCCCTTAAATTCCTGACCACAGATGTGCATGGTATCCACTCCCCCGCCTTGTGTATATGTAGTCTTTTCAATCCAGTTCTCCGGTTGTCCGACTGGTTGTAAATTTAATGCTTTCGTAAATTCATCCAATGTAAAGGTCTGCGTATCAACGTGATGCGCCGCCTGCTCTTCACCGGGACTTGCAGTTGACTGCAGATACGGAACATCTGCACCCCAAACCGCCTTAGCATCTTCAGTTAATCCACCGGAACAGGAAAAATAAGTGGCATCTATCAATGCACCCTCATATACCAACACCTGACCGGTAGTGGCAAAAACCGCATCGGAAACCTTGGTTAAGGCTTCTGCACTTCCTCCTTCCGACAAAAAAACATCTGGCGACTTATACCCCTGGCAACAGCCTGCATCCGTACAGACCGCCGCCTCTTTATGCTTGCTTTTCATTTCATATCGCCGAAGAGCATAAGTCCTAGCCACAACTGACTGGGCTTTTAATGCCTCACTTTCAAATGAGACCGGCATTTCCTGCAGCACAACGCCGGTCAAATAATCATCCAGCTCCATTTTATTAATGCTGCCATTCGGCATCAAAATCGGCAAATAAAACGTCTCTGAAGCATTTTCACTGGAATTTGTTTTTTGCGTGGTTTTGACAGGATTCATAACATCCTTGCTTTCCAGCATAGCAAAAATTATAAGCGGGCAAACGAGACCCAATATCAAAGCAATCCATATTTCTTTCCACCTTTTGACCATTTGTATCACCTCAGTCATATTCTACCAGCACATACCGTAAATTCCTGCCGATTTTTGCCGGGATAATTTTCCAGTTTCTCGACAAGTCTTGACAGGATACCCTCACCGATTTATAATTTAGGTAACAAATATTATCGAAAGGTCTCAAATAATGAAAAAAGCTGTTCGCATCATTTTGCCCATATTGTTAGCTGTTTGTGTTTTAGCCAGCTCAATTTGGTATTTATTTGTTTATGACCGGGCCTTTACACGGGATGTTTTGCTAACCTTTGCCCGTTTCAGTGATAACCAGGGCAGTCATAAACTTGCCACCTGGTTTTATAATCAGGCGTATTCTCAGGCCGGCAACAGCGACGAAGTTGCCATTGAGCTTGCAGAGCAATATAAATCCTCCGGAAACTTCACAAAGGCAGAATTTACTCTGTCCAACGCCATTGCCGATGGCGGCGGTGTCGATGTGTATATCGCTTTATGTAAAACGTATATTCAGCAGGATAAGCTTTTGGATGCAGTTACAATGCTGGACAACATTACAAATTCAGATATTAAAGCTCAGCTGGATGCCATACGCCCGGCTGCCCCGACCTGTACTCCTGCGCCCGGCTACTACAGTCAATACCTGTCCGTTACTCTGGAGAGTGCAGACGGCGGAATACTGTATGCGGCAAACGACGGAGAATACCCCTCTACTGCCAAAGACTTATACACCAAACCAATTGAATTGGTTGACGGAGAAAATACCATCTATGCTGTAACTGTTGCAGAAAACGGTCTGATCAGTCCTCTTGCTATTTTTGGTTACACAGTTGGCGGTGTCATTACCAAAATGGAGTTCCAGGACCCGATTCTTGAGGCGGAGATTCGCAGTCTTTTAGGCGTGAGTGCGGACAAAGAATTGTACAACAACGACCTTTGGACTATTAAGGATCTGTCAATGCCAGTAGGTGTTAAGAATTTTAAGGACCTGCAAAGTATGGTTTTCCTGGAGCGGCTTACCATTGATAATGGTACCTCCGGACAACTTGGCAGCTTGTCTGCACTGGTAAACCTGACGGAGCTGAACATCTCCGGCGTTGCGGTTTCCCAGGATGAATTAGGTGTTATCGGTGCCCTGCCGAAGCTGCAGATCCTTTCCCTGCGTAACTGCAGCCTTACCGGGATTTCTCCCTTACTGAAAGCTACCGGTATTGTAAAACTAGACTTAAGCGGCAATTCCATTCGCAATTTGGATGCAATTCGCGCAATGGGTGCACTGCAAGAAGTTGCACTACAAAGCAACGCGATCAACGATCTGTCTCCTCTTGCATCTGCTGCTGAGATCAGGAGTTTGAACATTGCCTCCAATGCAGTTACCAGCATTGCTCCCCTCGGTTCTCTTCACAAGCTCACTTGGCTGGATGCAAGCACAAATGCCATTACAGAATTGGGTGATTTAAGCAAGCTTACAGGGCTTACCTATCTAAACCTTAAGAGCAACAAATTAACCAGCATAAAATCCCTGACCGGATGCACCGCCATGGAAGAGTTAAATATTTCTTCCAATTCCCTGACAGACATCAGCAGTTTGAGCAATGTAAAGAGTATCATCAATCTTGACTTCTCCTACAACCAAATAAGTAAGCTACCTGATTTTTCCACCAATTGTGAATTGGTTACCATTAACGGTAGTTATAACAAAATATCCAGTCTTTCTGCTTTAAGCGGACTTAAAAACCTAAGTTTTGTGAATATGGATTACAATTCCGCCATTTCCTCTGTCAAACCTTTGGCAAGCTGCCCGGTTTTGATCGAAGTAAATGTATATGGCACCAAAGTATCCAAAGTAACCGATCTGACAGAGCAAAGCATTATTGTAAATTATAATCCGGTATCCTGACGAGTTAAAAGGTCGTGTATCCGTTCGATACACGACCTTTTCCTTTTATATTCTGTCTTATATTTCTTCTTGCATTTCCTCTTGAAAAATTTCCTGAAGCAGCTTCTGGTCCTGCTTTCCGGAAAGGTCCAGCTTTTCGTACATATCCGGTCGACGGTCCTTGGTACGCAGCAGGGACTGTTTTCTGCGCCATAAGGCAACCTTCCCGTGGTCTCCGGAAAGGAGAATTTCCGGCACCTTTCGGTCGTGCCAGACAGCCGGACGGGTGTACTGAGGATACTCCAAAAGGCCGTTAAAATGACTTTCATCCTCAAAACATTCCGGATCAGCTAAAACTCCCGGAACCATTCGGCACACCGCATCGGTTACTGCCATTGCAGCAATCTCGCCGCCAGTCAAAACAAAATCACCAAGAGAAATTTCTTCATCCACACACTCGTCAATAAAGCGCTGATCAATACCCTCGTAATGTCCGCAGACTAACACAATATTGTCCAGCTTACTCAAACGAACTGCATCCGCCTGAGTAAAGGTTTTGCCACAAGGCGACATATAAATTGTGTGAACCGGTCCGCCTGCCTGATCGCAGACGGCCTCCCAGCAGCGATACAAAGGGTCTGCCGTCATAACTGCGCCCCGACCGCCGCCATAGGGGTAATCGTCCACCTGATTCTGCTTATTGGCGGTATAATCCCGAATCTGGTGGGTTTCAATCCGAATAATTCCCCTGTCCTGCGCGCGACCCAAAATACTGTCAGACAAGACATCCCCCACCGTTTCCGGAAATAAAGTCAAAATATCAACTCTCATCGGTGCGCATCCCTTCAATAACCGTTACGACCATTTTATTATTATCCAGATCAATCTCATGGACAAACTGCTTTACTGCCGGGATCATATAAGTATAATCCCCTTCTACAACATAGACCTTATTACCCGGGTAATCCAAAACATCCGTAACGTTACCTAAAACAGTATCCCCACAAATTACGGTCATGCCAATCAGCTCTGCAGCAAAAATCAAACCCTCCGGAGCATCCTCTCTGTAGATTTCCACAGTCTTGCCACGAAGCTGTTGCGCCTGCTCTATCGTATCAATCCCTGCGAGCATTAAAAGATTGCAGGTCTTTTGGACCCGACAACTACTTACCTTATAATCCTTCCCATCAATTCGAACTCGTGAAAAACCAATCAAAAAATCCGGACCATCGCTCCAGGGTAACACTTTCATTTCCCCACGAACGCCGTGGGTTGAAACAATTTCTCCGGCTTCTATATAGGGCAGCTTCATTACTAGGGCCTCCAAGATTTTTTCTTTATTATAACATAAATCCTGCCATAGGCAAGCAAAAAAGGAAAAAGCGCAACGCATCGCGTCGCGCTTATCCGTTAGTCAACGATTTCCACCGAAACTTTTTCACCAGTGCGCTGGGCAACGGTCTTTACGATGGTGCGAATCTCCTTCGCAATTCGACCCTGGCGGCCGATGACTTTTCCCATATCTCCGGGAGCAACACGCAGTTCCAGGACCTTACCCTCTTCATCGGTAATTTCCTCAACGGTTACTGCATCCGGTTCGTCCACCAGGTTCTTCGCCATATACAGCAAAAGTTCCTTCATTGTGCAACTCCTTATGGGAAACTTACAGGACGCCGGCCTTCTTCAGCAGACCACGTACGGTATCCGTGGGCTGAGCACCGTTCTTAATCCAGTTCTGCGCCTTTTCCGCATCAACCGTGATGGTAGCAGGCTCAGTCAGGGGGTTGTAGGTACCGATCTCCTCGATGCAGCGACCGTCACGGGGACTGCGGGAATCAGCAACAACAATACGGTAGTAAGGGCTCTTCTTTGCACCCATTCTTCTCAGTCTGATTTTAACCATTTCTTTCACCTCCAAAAGTATACTTTCTATATCGCAAAGCAAATTGCTTACAGCGAACAATTTAAAAGCCGGGGAAGCCCCCAAAGCCTCCGAAGCCTCGCATACGCTTCATTTTCTTGCCTGCGCCGGGTCCGGAAAATTGCTTCATCATCGAGCGCATTTGCTCGAAGGACTTGAGCAACCGGTTCACATCTTCCACCTTCAATCCGCATCCTGCTGCAATTCGTTTTTTACGGCTCGCACCAATAATGCTTGGATTTTCCCGTTCCTTCGGAGTCATAGACAAGATGATCGCCTCTGTGTGGCCCAACGCTTTTTCATCCAACTGGACATTCTTCAGTCCGGCGCCGCCGGGAAGCTGGGCAAGGATGTCCTGCATAGAACCCATAGATTTCATTTGAACCATTTGCTCATAGAAATCCTGAAGGGTGAATTTATTGGATTTGAGCTTTTCTTCCAGATCTGCTGCCTTTTTGGCGTCGAAGGCTTTTTCCGCCTTTTCAATCAGCGTAAGCACATCGCCCATTCCCAAAATCCGGGAGGCCATACGATCCGGATAGAAAGGTTCAATATCCTCCAACTTTTCTCCAATACCGGAGAATTTAATAGGCTTACCGGTAACTGCACGGACAGACAAAGCCGCGCCACCACGAGCATCGCCATCCAACTTACTGAGCATTACACCGTCAATATTCAGCCATTCATTAAAGCTTTGCGCTGCATTCACCGCATCCTGACCGGTCATGGCATCCACGACCAGCAAAATTTCATCCGGCTTCACAACAGACTGGATTTCTTTCAGTTCCTGCATCAATGTGTCGTCAATATGCAAGCGGCCGGCGGTATCCAGAAAGACCATATCATGTCCGTGCTGACGGGCATAAAGGACTGCTTCCTTTGCAATCTGCACAGGATTTGTCTGCCCTTTTTCAAACACCGGGATACCCAGCTTTTCACCGCAAACCTTTAACTGGGTGATTGCCGCGGGACGGTAAATATCGCAAGCTACCAACAAGGGGTTTTTGCCTTGCCTTTTCATAAGCCCGGCCAATTTACTGCCGTTGGTGGTTTTACCTGCACCCTGCAAGCCTACCAGCATCACAACAGTAGGTCCGTTGGGATTGATCGTGATGTGCTTGGCATCACTGCCCATCAAAGCTGTCAGCTCTTCGTTGACGATTTTTACAATCATTTGGGCAGGACTTAAGGATTCCAGAACATCCACGCCAATACAGCGCTCCGTAACACCCTTGGTGAAATCCTTTACAACCTTATAGCTGACATCCGCTTCCAAAAGCGCCATGCGAATTTCGCGCATAGCCTCTTTTACATCGGATTCCTTCAATCTGCCCTTTCCTCTGAGCTTTTTGAAGGCAGCAGATATTTTTTCAGTTAAACCTTCAAACGCCATTGCTTACTCCTCAAAACCCTTCGCCGCATCTAAAATCTGTCGAGCAAGGTCAGAAACATTCTCACACGGATTGGAAAGTAGCATTTGGGCTGCGTTGGAAATAGTTGCAGCCGCTTTCCGGCAAGCCAAGTCCCGGCGTACCAATCCGGTTTTTTCCTCCATATTCCGAAGCAACGCTTCCGCCCTGCTTAGATTGTCGTGAACGCCCTGTCGGCTTACCTGCAATTCCTCTGCAATTTCCGCCAGGGAAAGATCCTGATTATGGCGCAAATCAAAGCACATACGCTGCCGCGGGGTTAGCAATTCCCCATAATAATCAAACAGCAATGTCATTTCCAATGCGTCCATAAAACCTCCCTGTCAAGGTTTTTCCCTTGACACTGGCATATCATACTATAAATAGTCGCCTTTGTCAAGTATTTTTACTTGACATCTTAAAAAATCTGGTACCACTTGGAAATTTCCTTTGTTTTCATAAATCCCAAGCGTTCATAAAGACGAACCGCACGGTGATTGCGGGATGCAACTTGCAACACTGCCACTTTGGAAGAAAGCGCACCAATTAAAGCCAGAAGTACATCCTGTCCGCAGCCGGGTTGAAGGGAAACAATTCCTTTTATCTCATTTTCGGACGCAATTCCAATGCCAAGAATAGTTTCTCCCCGGTGGACAAAATATCCGTTGCCATCTGCCAGCAGCTTTTTGCAGTCCTCATCGGTAAAATACGCCGCATTTGGAATATTGATCATTGCTCCATTATAAATGTTTTTCCATTCATTGATTGTGCCTTCCTGCACCGGAAAAAGACAGGCATCCGTCTGCGGCAGACCGTCAATCAGTCGGTGCATTTCCCAGATCTCGGTGTGTAAAGGTAGCCCATCCGGCAAGTGGGTTCCGGTAATGAATACTCGCTCTGCTCCCACTGCTTTGCAAAAATCCACACACTCCTGACACAACATCGCTATATTCAATGCATCTTGCACAGTGATATAGGCATTTTTTGTATAGGGAATCTCCCGAAGTGTCAGACTGGCTATGCCGCTTTGCGTTGTAAACATTGGTAAATTCTGCATGTGTTCACCTCAATTCTTATTCACAATACCACACTTTTTTTATTCCGTCCACCAAATGGTGAATTTTTGACAGAAAAGCACTTGATTTCGCGCAAAAAACAACTATAATAATCCTTGCTCAAACAAAGGAGGACTATTTATGAAGAAATTGATATGCAAAAAAGAATACGATACCGAATCAGCCGTACTTATCAAAAAGTATACCAGCGGTGCTTTTGGTGATCCTACAGGCTACGAAGAGGTTTTATACCAAACACCCGGTGGTTTATACTTTCTGTATGTAAACGGCGGCGAGTCTTCTATCTATCCCCAGGAGGACATTATTCGGCTTGCCAAAACGAAGGTTAACGACTGGTTGGAAAACCATTGATCCTCACCACAGAAGGGACTGCCTGGGCAGTCCCTTATTTTCTTGACAAATATGGTATAATGAAAAGAAATTGGTTTTGGATGTGTAATTATGAAGAAGCTTTTCTGTATAATAATTGCCTGGATATTATGCAGTGCCCTCTTTGGCTGTACGGCAAACGCCGCAAGGCCGAGAATCGTCGCAACTACCTATCCGGTAGCACAATTTGCGAACGCACTTTGCGAAGGTACAGACCTTACCGTTGGACAGCTAATTACAGAAAACGTATCTTGCCTGCACGACTACTCTTTACAAGCACGACAAATGAGGATGCTGGAAGCATCAGAATTGGTCATTATTTCCGGCGCGGGGTTAGAGGAGTTTTTCGATGAAGACCTGTTGCAAGGGAAAAACCTATTGGATTCCAGCGCCGGCATCACACTTATATGCCCAGAAAACACGCACAACGAGCAACACACGGATCACCATCACGAACAGGATAGCCATATTTGGCTGAGTATCAGAAACGCCCTTAAAATGGCACAGAACATCTGTACCGGACTGATTGCGGCATATCCGGAGTATGAGAGTGTTTTTCAAGAAAACCTTACAGGGCTGCAAACACAGTTTGACGAGCTTGAACGCTATGCCGAAACGCAGCTTAAAAGCCTTTCCTGCCGTCAGATCATAACCTTCCACGATGGGTTTTCTTATATGGCGCAGGAATTTCAATTGGAAATCCTCCGCGCTATAGAAGAAGAATCCGGCAGTGAGGCGTCTGGAAAGGAACTGATTGCTTTGATCGATTTGGTTAAAAGCTACAAGCTTCCTGCCGTCTTTACAGAGCAAAACGGCGGCACAGCAGCGGCAGAGATTATTGTTTCAGAAACAGACGCAAGGTGCTTTGCTCTCGATATGGCAATGAGTGAGCGGACCTACTTTGAAGCTATGAAGCACAATATTGACACACTGAAGGAGGCGTTGGGATGAACATTGGTAACCATGGTGGACACTGCGGACATTCCTGCTGCCTTCGTATTCAGGACCTGTCGGTAAAGCTTGGCAACGAAACCATACTGAAAGATGTGAATTTACACGTGCATTGTTCTGAGCTAGTTGCTCTAATCGGTCCTAACGGCGCAGGAAAAAGCACACTGTTAAAAGCAATTCTGGGTCAGCAGGAATACAGCGGAGTCATTTCCTTCTCTGTCCCCGGAGAACGAAACCGTAAAATGAAAATCGGCTATGTGCCCCAAAGTCCCAATTTTGATCCAGGTGATCCGGTAACCGTTGCAGACCTCTTTGCCTGTTGTATGAGCAAGCGCCCGGCGTTTTTGGGTATATCCACGGCAATGCGTCAGAAAATTTCCGAGTGTTTGGAGCGGGTGCATGGAACCGACTTAATTGATAAACGTGTGGGTACACTATCCGGCGGTGAACTGCAAAGAGTACTGCTGGCACTTGCCCTGGAGCCGCTTCCGAATATTCTTATTCTCGACGAACCCCTCTCCGGTGTAGATGTGGAGGGTATGGAAATTCTGATGGATATGCTGGACGAAATCCGTAAGACCTACGACCTTTCCATCCTGATGACAACCCACGACTTTGCTATGCTGGATACATACGCGGATCAGGTAGTTTTAATCAATCGCGGTATTGTTTGTCAAGGCAGTGTAAAGGAAGTATTGGGTTCCAAAGAATTCCAGCAGGTGTTTCACCGGAAGGGAGGCGCAGTATGAGTCTGTGGTATGCGCTTTGGGATGCTATCCCTATTCCGATGTTCCAATGGAATTTTATGAGGAATGCTCTGTTGGGAATCTTGATCATGGCGCCGTTATTCGGCCTGTTGTCCACGATGATCGTAACCGGTCGGATGAGCTTCTTTTCCGATGCGTTGGGACATTCCGCATTTACCGGCATTACCATTGGCGCGATTTGCGGTATTACCGGTCCAACTTGGGTAGCAGTCTTATTCTCCGTTATCTTTGCATTGCTGTTTTCCGTTGTCCGAAACCGCAGCAATCAGGCGGCAGATACCTTAATCGGTGTTTTTTCCAGTACCGCCGTTGCTTTGGGTATCTTCATTGCAACCTTAAACGGCAGCAGCTTTACAAAGTATAACAAATATCTTATTGGCGATATTCTTTCGGTTACACCGAAGGAAATCGGCATTCTTGCTGTTGTGCTACTGCTGGTTGTTCTATTTTGGGTTTTGGCATCCAACCGAATGGCGTTATCTGCTATCCATCCCCAGCTGGCCTCTTCCAGAGGAATCGGCGTTTTTTCGACACAAACTCTGTTTACGACCGCTATCGCTGTTGTGGTTACCCTCGCCATCTCCTGGGTAGGACTTTTGATTCTTAACTCCCTGCTGGTGCTTCCCGGCGCAGCTGCCCGAAATATGGCGAAGAATTTAAAGCAGTATCATCTGTTCAGTGTTCTGATTGCCTTATTTGCAGGAATTGCCGGCTTATGCATTTCCTATTGGTTGGGTGTATCCGCAGGGGCAGCTATTTCTCTGGTGCTTGCACTTATTTTTATAATCTCCCTCATAAAGAAGGCAGGTGCCTGATATGGAAACGGTCAATATACAAGTTATTGCCCGAATGAGAAGCGATTTTCCCACCAAGTTTGGTATCCCCAGACAAAGTGGCCTTGTTGATGAGCTGGAATCTATAATTGTATTTGAACCGGAATTTCGCAATTCGGATGCCCTGCGTGGTCTGGAGGATTTTTCTCATCTTTGGTTGATTTGGGAATTTTCTGAGGCAGTACGGGATACCTGGTCCCCTACTGTCCGTCCCCCAAGACTTGGCGGCAACACCCGCCTGGGCGTTTTCGCCACCCGCTCCCCATTCCGCCCCAACCCGATCGGTCTTTCCAGTGTTAAGATATTGGGATTGGAAAAGACCGAAGATCTTGGCACAGTCATTCGCGTATCCGGTGCGGATCTGATGGACGGAACCCCCATTTTTGACATTAAGCCATATATTCCCTACAGCGATTGCCACGCGGATGCAACCGGTGGATTTACCGATACAGCTAAGGATTTCATTTTGAAGGTAGACTTTCCGGAGGAACTGCTTGAAAGAGTTCCCGAATGTAAAAGAGAAGCTTTACAAAATGTTCTCTCACACGACCCCAGACCTTCCTATCAGGCAGATAGCGATCGCATCTACGGACTTTCTTTCGCCAAACTGGACATTCGCTTTACCGTACATAAAAATACCTTGACCGTTCTTGATGTCATAAGCTTATAAAAAATCCCGACTGAAATCAAATCAGTCGGGATTTTTTATTTACTTGAAATAATCGACGGCTGCCTTAAACATTTCAATATCGTAATTACCGGGAACGTTTTTATAAAGACCGCTGCCAATTCGCTCACTGTGGCCCATCTTACCGAAGACTCTGCCATCCGGAGATGTGATACCCTCAATGGCAAAAATAGAGCCGTTGGGATTGAAATCAATGTCAGCCGTTGCTTTGCCATCCAGATCCACATACTGGGTAGCAATCTGACCGTTTGCAGCCAGCTGGGCAATCAACTCCTTAGATGCCAGGAACTTGCCCTCACCGTGGGAAATTGGAACATTCACTACATCGCCAACATTCATCCGGCTAAGCCAGGGAGACTTGGTAGATGCAATCCGGGTGTGAACAATGCGGCTCTGGTGGCGGCTGATATTATTGAATGTTAAGGTCGGACAATTTTCATCCGTGTCCATAATTTTGCCGTAAGGCACAAGACCCAGCTTGATCAGCGCCTGGAAGCCGTTACAAATACCGCACATCAAGCCATCACGGTTATCCAACAGATCTGTTACAGCTTCCTTAACCGCAGGGTTGCGGAAGAAGGCGGTAATAAACTTTGCAGAGCCATCAGGCTCGTCGCCGCCGGAGAAACCGCCGGGGATAAAGATCATTTGTACTTTCTTGACCTTTGCAGCGAATTCAGAAACACTACGAGCAACATCCTCAGCAGTCAGGTTACGAACAACATAGATTTCTGCCTCTGCGCCGGCTGCTTCCACAGCCCGGGCAGAATCGTATTCACAGTTGGTACCGGGGAATACGGGGATCAGCACTTTGGGTTTTGCAACCTTAACCGCAGGAGAAATATTGCACTTACCCTCAAAGGAGAAGGTCGGCATTTCACCGCTTTCCTCTCTTGCGTGGACAGGATAAACACTCTCAAGGGTCTCTGCATTCAACTTGTACAGCTCTGCAATTGTTGCAGTGTCAGCACCCAAAGTGATCACAGGCTCTGCAGTGGTTTGACCCAGCTTCATAACACCGGGAATTTCCACATCCTCTGTCAGTTCGGCTACTAAAAAGCCCCACAGACGCGTGTGCCAGTTTTCGTTTGCATCTGTACAAGAGGTAAAGCCGATATCATTACCGAAGGACATCTTCATCACAGCTTCACCGATGCCGTGTTCCACAGCCCAAGCAGCCTTCACCTTACCCGCTTTTTGGAGGGCATAGAAGGCTTCCCAAGAGGTCTTCAGGCTATCAGGCGTTTCATCCATTGCACCGAACAGGTACACAGGATGACCGGCTTCTTTGAATTCAGGGGTGATAACATCCTGTTTCTTGATCGGAGCGATCGCAAAGGAGATCAGTGTGGGAGGCACATCCAAATTAAGGAATGTACCGGACATAGAGTCCTTACCGCCAATGGCCGCAGCACCCAGCTCCAGCTGCGCGTCTAATGCGCCAAGCAGCGCTGCAAAGGGCTTACCCCAACGGGACGGCTCATTTCTCAATCGTTCAAAGAACTCCTGCAGGGTCAAATAAGCCTGCTTATAATCACAACCTGCTGCAACCAGCTTGGCAACAGAATGATATATGGAAGCATGCGCTCCGCTATAAGGATCAACAGACAGATACTCCGGATCACAACCCCAGCTGAAAACAGACGCTTGATCTGTTTCCTGACCGGGCAGCACCGGCAAAACCGCAGCCATAGACTGAGCAGGGGTCAACTGACGTTTACCGCCAAAAGGCATCGTTACAGAGCCGGCTCCGATGGTGGAGTCAAAGCGTTCCACGAGACCTCGTTGAGAAGCTGTTTTCAGGTCAGATGCCATCTCACGCAAGTTGCCATACAAAGCTTCACTCAGGACAGACAAGTCCTTTTGGGTAACATGGGCTTCTGTGTGCTTCACTGCGCCATTGGTGTCCAGGAATGCACGGCTCAGGTTTGCGATGGTATTCCCCTTCCAAGTCATTACCATTCGTTCCTCTTCGGTAACGATAGCAACTCGGTAAGCCTCCAAGTTCTCCGCTTCAGCCAAAGCAATGAACTGATCCGCATCCTTAGCTTCCACAACAACTGCCATACGTTCCTGGGATTCGGAAATCGCGATCTCAGTGCCATCCAGACCCTCATACTTTTTCCGGACGGCATCCAAATCAATCTTCAGACCGGGAGCTAGCTCACCAATGGCAACAGAAACACCGCCAGCGCCGAAGTCATTACAACGCTTAATCAAGCGGGTAACCTCCGCATTGCGGAACAAACGCTGAATCTTTCGTTCCTCAGGAGCATTGCCCTTTTGAACCTCAGAAGCCATAGTGGTCAGGGATTTCATATTGTGGCTCTTGGAAGAACCGGTAGCACCGCCAATGCCGTCACGGCCGGTACGACCGCCAAGCAAAACCACCACATCACCGGCAGCAGGACGCTCACGGCGGACATTATAAGCAGGTGCTGCAGCAACAACCGCGCCGCATTCCAAACGCTTGGCAACATAGCCGTCATGGTATATTTCCGCCACATGACCGGTAGCCAAGCCAATCTGGTTACCATAGGAAGAGTAACCAGCAGCTGCGGTCTGACAGATCTTTCTTTGGGGCAGTTTACCAGCCAAGGTCTCAGAAATCGCCTTTCTGGGATCGCCTGCGCCGGTAACACCCATCGCCTGATGGTCATAAGCACGACCGGACAGAGGATCACGAATACAACCGCCGATACAGGTAGCTGCGCCGCCGAAAGGCTCGATCTCTGTGGGGTGGTTGTGGGTTTCATTTTTGAACATCAGAAGCCAGTCCTGATCCTCGCCATTGACAGT
>JAZSRR010000075.1:0-16460 GCA_045538605.1 Faecousia sp. | reverse complement strand
AGCTGAAAACCGGGTATAATAAAGAAAAGAAAGATATAAGGGGCAATGCGGCATGGAAACATTACAAAAAGAATGCATCCCGAAAAAAGAATATGTAGCGCCGCCTGTTAAGCCGGTTTACGATATCTGTAAGCGGATTTTTGATTTGATCATGGCAAGCCTTGCTTTGGTCGTGTTAAGTCCTGTTTTTCTTGTGGTGGCGATCGCCATTCGGTGTGAGGACGGTGGAAGCGCTTTTTACACCTCGACCCGCCTGACCAAGGGCGGCAGGGAATTTAAGATGTACAAGTTCCGCTCTATGTATATGGGTGCGGATCAGCATCTGGCGGAGTTGCAGGATCAGAATGTGATGGAAGGTCCTGCCTTTAAGGTGGAAAATGACCCCCGGATTACGAAGGTAGGTAACTTTATCCGGAAAACCAGTATTGATGAGCTGCCCCAGCTGATCAATATTATCAAAGGGGATATGACCATTATTGGTCCTCGTCCGCCGCTGCCTTCGGAGGTGGCACAGTACACCCCCTACCAAATGCATCGTCTGGATGTAAAGACCGGTCTTGCTTGTTATCACGAATGTCAGGGCCGCAGCAACAACCACAGCTTTGACGATTGGGTGGAAGAAGATTTGAAGTATATCCGGGAGCGTAGTATGCTGACGGATCTGAAAATTATCTTTATGACCATCCGGGTGGTTCTCACCGGAAAAGGCGCAATGTAAGTAAAAGCAGTCGGCTTATTAGCCGACTGCTTTTTGCATAATTATTTCGTTACAGTGCATCCTATTTCCGGAGGGATTGGAATGACACCAAAGGAATACGGAAAATTAGTGAAAAGTATGGCGCCCAAATCGCCGCTTTTGAAGGATTGCCTGAATGCATTCTGGATCGGGGGACTGATCTGCGCGGTGGGGCAGCTTTTGATCAATGGATACACAGCGCTGGGTCTGGAAAAAACCGATGCCAGCACCGCCGCCAGTATGACCCTGGTGGCGCTTTCGGCACTGCTGACGGGACTGAGCTTGTATGATGATATTGCCAAACACGCCGGCGCCGGTACGCTGGTGCCTATCACCGGCTTTGCCAACGCAGTGGCCGCCCCGGCAGTAGAATTCAAAACCGAAGGCTTCATTCTCGGCGTTGGCGCAAAAATGTTCACGATTGCGGGACCTGTGATCGTGTATGGTGTAAGCGCCAGCGTGGTGTACGGCCTGATTTACTGGATAACAACATTGTTTTAACGGGCGTTCACAGAACGCCCCTACGAATTCCATCATACATTACCGTAGGGGCGAACTGTGTTCGCCCGCAAAAACCGGACACCATCACGGTGTCCGGTTTAATGCATATTTCAATGGATTATTCTCAATATATTCCCAAATTTCGTTGTAATCTTGTTGATTTCTTATGCCGTGGTCATAAAAGGACTTCTGCCAAATGGGTCTACCAATTTGTTTTGTAATAGACCCCTTGAATTGCTTCATTACCCTTGATATCGTAGGGGCGAACTGCGTTCGCCTGTCCGCATCGGTGTCGATAGAAAGAATGAAATGGATATGATCCGGCATAATGCAATATTTATCAACCCTTACCGCTTCATACACGGAATTTAATTTCTGAATTTCATTATCCACAACTATACCAATATCGGATAGCGAAACATTGGCGGGCGAACACAGTTCGCCCCTACGGTTTGACCAAAAGATTTTCTCTCTGTTTGCGGTACAAACCGTAATAAAATACGCCCCGGGGGTGGAATAATCGTAATCTTCAATTCGGATCGGTTTACGTTTTGGGAGATCGATCATTTTATATCACTCACTTGCGCATCAGTTTATCTGCAAGGTAAATCAAAGCGTCACTTTCCGATGGAAAACCAACACGGTCATAATCTTTTCCACGTTCGCGGTAAAAGACTTCCCATCGGTGGTAGTTTTTCAGCACATAATATCCGTCTGCAACAGAGTTTTCAAAGTGTATGAGATTGGTTGCAATATTTTTGCTTTCGCACAGTTCCAGAAATTCTATTCTTGTCATATTAAATCCATTCTTTCTGCCGTAGTACTTCGATAATCTTAGCTGCATCTTGTGTGGTTAGAACAAACATTCTTCCGCCTTTTGCAAAAATGTTAAGATGGATATTATCAAATTGAAATCGTGCAATATCTTGCAATAATATCTCGTCCAATGTGTAGGGCTTTTCTTCTAAAGAAACACAGACAATTCCGGCTTCGCAGAAATAGATATTTCCGTTTTTGACTTTGCCGTTACCTAAATTGAAATTTCCGTTTGTCTTGTAGAAAATGGGTGAGGTAATTTCCTTTTCAAACTCTGCGTATCGTTTATCCATGATATTTCCGTAAACAACCAAAACAGGAAATAACGAAAGGGCGAAGAGCAAGCCACTTAGTGCGGCAAGCTGAAAAGGTTGATCAATGTTTAATAAAAGCAAAACAAAATACCCAATCAACCCGAAAAAGAAACCAGTAATTACTGATAGTACAGCTTTTGCTTTCATATGTACAGCACCTCACTTTGTTTTATTGTAACACATCAAAAAATGAATGTAAATTTCTATTATTTGAGGAATACCGAAAGAATTTGAGCCATTTCGACAAAAAACACTGCGTCCTAACTTGACACAAGCAGAAGGCTTCATTCTCGGCGTTGGCGCAAAAATGTTCACCATCGCCGGCCCCGTCATCGTCTATGGCGTGAGTGCAAGTGTAATTTATGGCTTGATTAATTGGATAACAACGCTATTTTAATAAAAACGGTATGAGGAAAACACCTCATACCGTTTTATTCGTTATGTTCTGTATGTATTTACACTTGGGATAATTGGAACAACCATAAAACTGGTCACCTGCATTTGCACCTCTGGTGGCAGTTCTCAAAACAAGATTGCCATTACATCTTGGACACTTGGGAATTTGCTTTTCTATGGGTTTGACCTCAACAGGAATTTGCTCAGTTGATTCTACCACAGGAGATTGCAAATCCTCCAAAACAGTTTCAACGCCAACAGAATTAACCTCGGTTTGTATAACCGTTGTGTCGTTTGTTGCCTCGGTTTGTAAAGTAGTAACGCCAGGTGGTGCATATTCTGGGGTGGTCTGTCGAATAGGTTGTTCATTTAGGTTGTTGCGAATGTTCGCAATATGTTGTGCTTTTGCAATTTCATCAACCTGTGTGAATGGATAAAGTTTGTTGTATAGTTCAGTGATATTTCTGCCGCTCAAAATATCAGTTGGTATCTGGTTACAGATTGCAGACACAACAGGTGCAACATTGTAACGATTGATTACACTAATATCGTTGCTCTTGATTTGCACACTTTTCAATGTGCATCTGTCGGAAAATACGATGATTGACCGCATCGGGAATTGTTCGCCAAGTAAAGATTTTAAGTGCTTGATATGGGAACGGTTTTGCATAATAGGGTTATAGAAATGTTCCTTGTGACTTCTTCCTCTGCCGGTTGGTAATGTTTGATACCAGTTTTTTTGACTTTCACTGCCAAATATCCAGCCACTGTAATTCTTGCTTTCAAACACAAAGATACCCTTAGGGCATATCATTAATACGTCAATTTCAGTGGTTTCTCCGTTGCCTTTTGGAATATAAACGTTGAAAAGGAATTTTGCTCCGTTTGCCTCCATGTGCTTGAGGTATTTATATGTGAGATATTCGCCATATCGCCCAGTGTTGTGTCGAACAGAAAGGTATGGCAGTTTGGTGACTTGATAATAAGCACCACTTTTATACTCCTTGTTCTTCTTGACAAGGACAATAATGATAATAATGGCAGGGATAAGTATTACAGGATTAAGAAATAACAACACAAGTTGCAACATAGACATAAACAGTTTTTGTAATTGTTCCAGCATAGTTCGACCTCCAAGAGCAACCGTATTTAATTTTATATTACCATATCATCGACTTGGTGTAAATATTTTTCGAAATTGGGTCCTAATGAAACACGAATGTATGGGTCCTAAGTTGACACAAGCAGAAGGATTCATCCTGGGCGTCGGCGCGAAGATGTTCTCCTGTTGCGGTGCCCGGTGTGCGCCTTGCCGACGGCACGGCTGCGTTGCACACCGACCGCAGCCACTCGCTCAGGTCGCTGTATCCGCCACCGGCGGCGCTCCCATCGCTCCCCATCGCCGGCCCTGTCATCGTCTACGGTACGGTGGCAAGTGTGTTGTATGGAGTGATTTATTGGATAATTAAAATGCTAACTGGCGGTTAATAACCGCCCCTACAAGGTTGGTCGTAGGGGCGGATATTATCCGCCCGCAAAAAGGCACCGTTTTCACGGTGCCTTTTTTAATGCGTATTTTGATGGATTATTCTCAATATATTCCCAAATTTCGTTGTAATCCTGCTGATTTCGTATCCCGTGGTCGTAAAACGATTTCTGCCAAATGGGCCTGCCTGCTTGCCGGGAAACCCACCGCTTCATAGAACCAACCACAGTGGATACCGTAGGGGCGGATATCATCCGCCCGTTAATGCCCGATTCGATACGCAGAATCAAATGAATATGATCGGGCATAATGCAATATTTATCCACGGACACATTTTCGTAATGGTCTACAATTTGTAAAACACCTTGTTCCGCAATTTTTCCAATTGAGGATAACGGCACGTTTTCCGGGCGGATGATATCCGCCCCTACGCTCCTCCAGAAGAGATTCTCCCTGTTCGCGGTGCAGACCGTAATGAAATATGCCCCGGGTGTGGCATAATCGTAATTATCAATACGGATGGGTTTTCTTTTGGGTAGTTCTATCATATATTTACCTTCCCCTGTCCGCATGCCGAATTAGTACAGATAGCATACCAATTGTATAATAGGCCAAAGCCAAAATAATGAGTGTCGATACTATCCAATTTAGTAGAGTTAAGCGGAGTTGAATACAAAACAATAGAATACCTATCAATGGAACTAAAGAGAAGAATAACCTTTCCCCAATTACACGCGGCATAGTTTTTTTGCGCAATTCTTCCAATTCACCAAGATCAGCTTCAGTATCTGTAAGGCGGTGAACATTTCGTGTTCCAACAGCAGTTGGAACCGGATTTGCCTTGTATACGCTACGTAGTACATCTTCTATGCCGTTCATACTGCGTTCCCTAAGGCATGTGTATGTAGTAAAGTATCGCACCTTCTTCGGTGCAGACTTTCGAAAGTGCATGAATCCCAGAAAAGAAGTGCCAATCAAACGATACCCGTTGTTTTCCATATCGGATAATTTAATGTCCAGCTTATCACATTGCCAAACCGGAAAAATAAATAACTTACGGCAATTAACTTTTGAATATTTCGCTTTGGACATAGAATACACCTCGCATCATTCCATTATACCATGCCGCTGTTTTAATGTAAATATTTTTTAAAATTGGGTCCTAATGGAACACAAATACATGGGTCCTAAGTTGACACAAGCAGAGGTGTTGCAAAAAAGCGCCTATTGTGCTATAATGCAAATACTATTCCAGTAAAGGGAGTGTGTTTCGTGAAAACATACACCATCGTTGCCGGGGTCAATGGCTGTGGGAAAAGCAGCTTGACCGGTGTTTTAAGAACGGAAATTGATAATCTTGGTAAAATTATTGATGTAGATAGGATTACGGCTGCTTGTGGCGGAAACCTGCTGGAGGGTGGCAAAAAAGCAGTAGCGCTGATTGATGAGTGCTTGGAAAAGGAAATTTGCTTCACCCAGGAGACTACCTTGTCCGGAAGAAAGACGCTGGATACCATCAAACGGGCAATCGCAAAGGATTATTATATCCGCTTGTACTATGTTGGCTTGGACACGATGGAGGAAAGCTTGCTCCGCATTGAAAACCGGGTGAAGAGAGGCGGTCATAATATTAACACCGATACTGTGGCGAATCGCTTTTCTAAACGGTTTGAAGATTTGCTGGCGATATTGCCCCATTGCAACGAGGCTACGTTTTATGATAACGACAACGGCTTTGTTACCGTAGCGAAATACAAAAACGGGGAATTGCAGACCATCGGACAAAACAGTCCCAAGTGGCTTATAGAATTGATCGAGAAAATGAAATGATAAAATCGTGTGCCGTATTTGGCACACGATTTTTGCGGTTATCGACCAAAGTTTAACGGTCAAAAGGTATGACCGATTGGTCATACCTTTTGTGTTTTTTATTCGGCTGTGATGGAAAGCGGGTATTGCAGAGAATGGTTGACAGACTTGATAAGTGTGGACTTGTGCTGCTCGGTCAAAGTCAGGTCGCCCAGCTTTTTGTGGCGGTCATTCCAGGGTGCACGATTCTCCCATTCGATCACTTTCATATTTACCGCTTCCAATTCCGCAACATCAAACATCTGGCAGTACCAGTTGTAGGCGACGATCAAGCGGGCATAGTCGGAAAGGTGGGTATAGTCGCGGTACAGATCATAGATCTGATTTTCGTCATACTGAGGTACATCTAAAACTTCACCTGCATACTGAACAGGCGTTGCATTGTAAATGATCTCGTCAAAGCCCTCGTGCCCCACCAAATATTTTTTCGTCAGTGCCACCAGCTGATTGTAGTGGTTTACGTGATCAAAGCCGTAGTCCTTGGTATAGATAGTTTTAAAGGTATCGGTCGCCGGCTGTCTGGTGGTATCGGTGTAGAATCTTTCGTCAGTAGGACTTGCCCAGGTCATATTGTACTGCATCTTCGGTTTGTAATCCAAATTCTCCAGGATGTAATTTAAGAACCAATCCACCATACCCTGGGACATTTTGGATTCCAGTCCCAGATGCCGACTGGATTCGTTAAACGAAATGATGTCCCAGCTATGGGTTTGCAACGCATCTGCAATCGTCATTTCCTTGGAGACTGTCGTCCAACCATCCCCTGTGTTGATCTGATAATGATAAACAGGAGAGTTTGATTTGGCTGCTTCGATGTGCTCTGTTAATGCATATCCCTGATACATTTCTACGATTACAAACTTTTGATCCGGGAGTTCTGCCTTTAACACGGAGGGCAACAGCCAAATGGCATCCTGACCATGACTGTTGCTGATATTCAATATCTTCAGCACATCATCCTTGCTGGGGTCCTTGAATGCCTTGATATTGCTGATATCCCAGCTTTTCATTATATCCTGATAGGTTGTGTGCATATCGTAAACAGCCTCTTTTTGCTCAGTGGTCAAGCCGTCCCAAATATCGCTGACACACTCCACCTGTTCCCGGAAGCTGCGTTTGGCAGGATTGCCAAACAGGTAGGTGCCATCCTTGAGAAGAATATACGCGCGCCCGTAAACCGGTGTTTTGGCATTTTGAGAATTACGCAGAGACGGGTTGGTTTTGGTCATCACATTTGTAAGGAGTGTGCTGGTAGTGTCCGCATCGTGCCCGCCTGCCTGGAAATCGGTAAACACGGTACGCTTGCAGTAGCTTTCCAGATTTTCTACGGAAGGTTCAGCAATAATGCTCAAAGCTACGCCGTAGGCGCTGACCCGCTCTTTTATCATCTCATCTCCGCCGAAAACACTCTTGTAGTACACACCTGTACTTTCTGCCCGCAAAGTCATAGCCTTCAGCTGCAAGCCAATACAGTGGAAGGAATACACCCCATTTTCTTTAATCATATAATAGGCATCATTTGCAATATTAGATTCCAGCGGCAGTCCAAGGACAGAGCCGGTAACATTGGTCAGTTTGCCGTATTTTCCGTCTTTTACTGTAAAATCGTCAGTCTCTGTGTCTAGGCAATAGAGTGTGTTGCCGTCAGAAACTGTCAGAGCGCCGGTAATACTGTAACCGTTGAGATCCAGATAGGTATCCTGTTTGATTTCTACCGGGTCGGTAATGCTTTTGTTCAGACGGATACACTTGCCGTTTGCTTTTTTAAAAGCTTCTTCCCAGGTATCATAATTCGTAATTGCGCCACCACCTATGACGGCTGCCTCGGCATCGGGATTTGCATAGGTCAGCACCAAGTTTGTGGCTGACACATCTACAAAATATCCTGCGGCAGCACAAGTCAGATTTGCACCTGTGATGTTTCCATTGTCAATCAGACTACCGATACACAAACCCTCACTTAGGGTAATAGCGGGATTGAAAGCGAGCTTAGCAGAGCCGGTATATGCCTCGCTGATACGGAAGTTTTCTGAAGAAGGAACTTCAAAGTAGATCTCATCCACCTCAGCTTTTCCGCCGAGAATCAATTGAGAATTGGCATCATGGATAAAAACGCAGTCTCCACGACCTACAGATTCATTTGCCGTACCGGCAATAACTCGGCCGCCTTTCAGATTTACCTCGCCACCGCTATATGCCGCAATGGCGGCACCGCAGCCGTCGATGGTAACGTTTTCGGCGGAATCATCCGTTAGTACACAGCCACTGGCATCCACGCACCCGCCATACATATTGAATATACCACCACTGACGCTAACAACACCACCTAAGGTGGTTATACTTTTGTTAGTTGTAACATACTTGAGAGTTCCGGAGTATAGGTTGACTACACCGACACAGCCTTTGGAACTGCTTGCGGTTACCGTACCGCCAGAAGCATTATTGGAACCACCTGTGGACACCACCTTACCGGTACCGCCACTACTGCTGTCAAAAATATTCAAAACCGGTCCGGCAGAGTACTGTGCGCCGCTGGAAAGCAGAGCGCGCCCGGTTGCGCTAAGGGTAAATCCGTTCAGATCCAGACAGACACGACCCTTGATGATCTTCTGGGTGCTGCCTGTCATATTCTCAGTCAGATAATAGTGCCCTGTTGTAACATCGGACACACTTTTATCATCAGCACCCCAAGGAGTCCAGTCCACCCAATTGTAGCAGTGGCTGCAGTACCGATGGACTGTTTCTTCGTCCGCAGCTGCAGGCACAGCAGTAACACCGGCCAGCAGTACCAGCACTAACAGGAAAGCAAAGGTCCTTTTCATAGTATAACTTCCTTTTGTTATGATTTTTTCGGAAAATGGTAAGCTACTTATTTCAAAGTATATCAAGCAGATAGGCGCGCGTAAATTGCAGTTCCGCTTTTTTAGGTTGCATTTCACGCAGATTATTTGACGGTCTTTTGGCACGGAAAACAGGCTTCAAACCTGCGGCAGCTTTCTTCCAAAGGAGCTGATTATTCTATCCGGAGGCTAAGGACATACCGAAAGAAGATATTTTTGCTGTCGCCACCGTCAAAGGGGTGGGTTTTGACATAGCTCAGAAAAGCATCAGGAATTGTCATAGATAACACCTCCAAAAAGTTTGTGTGATGTTACCTTATAGTTCTGGAAATTGCAAGTCTTTCTTTTCAAAAATGATGTGCAATAGACAAAGAATAAGGATTTTTCACTGAACGGCTCGGCAGGGAAAGCAATACCCCAAAATAAACTTTTAGCACTCTCTGCGTGAGAGTGCTAAAAATTTACAATCTGGTAACACATTTTGCTCCTGCAGCGCTTATAATACAGACAGTAAGCAAGAACAAGCCGAGGGGAGTTGAACATCGATAGGTTTTCAGAGACAGCTTTCCGCCAATACTGCGGAAAATCCCTTGAAAATACCAACGGGTATTCCCTACGTGATTTTACTTGTCTTGCCGAAAAGCTGTTCTCTGAAAACTGCACAGCACCCCACAGCAAGGATTTTTGCTTTGGATTTTTGCGCAGACGACGCAGCCTTGCTGACGCAAGGCAAGGAAGATAAGGGAAAATACAAACAAAAGGACTGCTGTGGGGCTGTCGATGTTCGACCTCCCTCGGCTTAGGCTGATCAGCAAAAAAGCGTACTAGGCTCGGCAAGTGCCGACCTTGCCGTATGACCTGAAGAAGTCGGCATATAATATCATCATTACAATGGAGGAATGATTATGTTTGGACTTACCAGAAGAAATCAGGATATGACCACCTTTAATCCCTGGCGTGAGATGGAGGAATTTGAAAAAGCCTTTTTTGGCGCACCGTTCGGTCGCTTTTTTGACACGCCTGCCTTTGCCCAGTTCCGTACTGACGTAACTGACGAAGGCGACCACTACTTGCTGGAGGCCGCCCTGCCCGGTTTTGAGAAGAAGGACATCACTCTGGACATCCGTGACGACACCCTGACCGTCCGTGCCGAGCGGAAATCCAAGGTAGAGGAGAAGGACAAGAAGGACAAAGTCATCCGTATGGAGCGCTCCTACGGCGCGTACCAGAGAAGCTTTGACATCTCCGGCGTAGATGCCGACAATATCAAGGCAAAATATGTGGACGGCGTGCTCCGTCTGACCCTGCCCAAGCAGGAAAAAAGCCTGCCCGAGGGCAGGCGCCTGGAAATCGAATAAGTCATTCAAACAAGGACGCCCTGGACACGCCAGGGCGTCTAAATTATTTCAGGGTCAGGCCATCGTGGAACGCCTGGCCAACTTTTTCGCCAAGGACCAGGTAGTGGTGATTCATGGGATCATAGGTGATGGGCTGCAGCTTGGCAACGTCCACCTTGCCGTTCTCGCTCAGGACGCACTCGTCAGCGCTGACATTCACAATCTCTCCCACCAGACGGCAGGTCTCGGGATCATAGGAAATCAGCTTGCACTCCACAGCCATAGGCAGCTCGTCAATCAGCGGTGCATCCACAAACTCAGATTTTGTGGCGTGGAAGCCTGCCTTAGCGAACTTATCCGGCTCTTTATTGCCGGAGACGATGCCCACATAATCGCAGGCAGCCATATACTTTGCCGTTGCCATAGACACAGTAAAAGCCTTCCGTGCCAGGATGTTCTCGGCAGTCTTGTGTCCGGAATCTACGCAGATGGAGATCTCCGTTTCTTCGCTGATGCCGCCCCAGGCGGCGTTCATAGCATTGGGTGTGCCGTCTTCATTGTAAGTGCCGATAATGTACACCGGCATGGGATAGCACATTGCTTTAGCTCCAAAATTCTTTCTCATGGTTGCTTCTCCTTAACGAATGAAATTGGTGGACTGGGGTGCTTCCTTCTCCGGCAGGCCATAGGTATCCTTGCCCAGTGCGATGGACTTGATCAGGAACGCCATGTTTCTTGCCAGGGTGCGCATAGTCTGTAGCCCCTCGGCATCCTCAGCGGCCTGTCCTGGCGCACCGCCGTGGACACTGTTCCAGTACTGGCTGGATGCGATGGGCATACCGCTGATGGTGAAATATTTGTTCAGCATATCGAAGGTGGAGGAACAGCCGCCCCGGCGTGCCACAGCCACGCTTGCGCCAACCTTCATGGTCTTGTCAAAGCCGGTGCTATAGAACAGCCGGTCAAGGACGGCAATCAAAGTTGCGTTGGCTGAAGCATAGTACACAGGGGATGCCACAACCAGACCGTCTGCCTCCTGAAGCTTGGATGCCAGCTCGTTTACCACATCGTCAAAGACGCACCTGCCGGTTTCGGCACAGGAATTGCAGGCGATGCAACCGCGAACGGCTTTATTGCCCACCTGTACGGTTTCCACTTCAATGCCTTCCTGTACGAAGATCTTTTCCATTTCCGCCAGAGCAAGGGCAGTGTTGCCGTTTGCCTTGGGACTTCCGTTAAGCATCAATACCTTCATGCGATTTCCTCCTATTCAGTCAATGTTATATACCTATTATATCGCAAAGGGCATAGCCGTTGCAAGTGGCTCTTTTGCATGCTATAATAAAAAAAGAAAGCTTGCGGGGAGGGGTGGACTATGAAAAAATCAGCATCAAATTATGATCTTCAGGTCGATATCGCCAAGCGGATTTTTCTGGAGTACGATCAGGAACTGCTGATCCGGAAATTCCGACTGGAAGCGGACGGACTGTGGATTTACTTGACCTATCTGAACACCCCATGCCGTATCAACAGAAAAGATGGATCTGTCGAGGAATGCATAAAAAGCCGGTGGAAGGAGTGCCGCTCTTTCAGCACCGTAATGACCATCTACGACTTGCTGTGCTATCATCAGGGAACCACAGCCCCGGAATTGGCAGGTCAATGGTGTGCGGTGGGTACGTTTGTAGTTACCGGTGTTACCGAAACTGATACTTTCACAAAGAAGTACGCTGCCATATTTGACGGACGCACAGAGGAACTGAAGGCGGCTTGTGAAAGCTTAGGCGGCGTTCTGCAGCCCAGAATGGCGGGGGCGGATGCGACCTGCCTGATCCCGGTAACGCCCTTCTTTCCGGCACTCCTGCAATTCTGGGAAGGGGATGATGAATTCCCACCCAAGCTGATGCTCCTATGGGACCGGAATACAGACAAATTCCTGCATTTTGAGACCACCTTTTACTTGCAGGGCGATCTATTGGAACGACTGAAAAGTCGCATGGAGGAAACGATATGAAGAGGGTTAAAATTACAGCAATCCGACGGACCTGTTATCCCGACCTGATGGAGCAGTATGAAAACCCCATCGAGCATGCCTGTGATGTGGAGATCGGAATGACCTGGATATCCGTCGACGGCCAAAAGCCGGAAAATTTCTGCAACGCCGCATGGGGGTGCATTTCCGCTTTTGTAAAGACCTTGGCTGAGGGTGGCGGGAACTTCTATGACGGCTGGATGAAGAATCCGTATTCTGCTATGCTCAGTTGTAACGATGGCTTTCGTCCTGTGAGTTATTATTTGGAGGTGTTGGACGATGACTTTGAATGAAATGATCTACAAGCGCAAATCCTGCCGCAGTTTTACAAATGTTCCCGTAGATGGGGCAATGATCGAAACCATTAAGGCGTTCTCTATGAAGCCACTGTATCCGGAAATCAAAGTCCGTTGGGATATTGTTCTTAAGAATCAGGTCAGAAGCATCTTTCCCTGGACACCACCGCAGCTGATTACCATTTATTCTGAAGAAACCGATGGCTGGCTGGAGAACGTGGGCTTTCTGTTCCAGCAGATGGATTTGTATCTGCAAAGCCTTGGTCTGGGCGCGTGCTGGCTGGGTCTGGGAAGAATGAGATCCAAGTCTGCCCAATCTGTGGAGGGTATGGAGTTTGTGATTATGCTGGCCTTCGGTCATCCCAAGGGCGAGCAACTGCGGCATAACGGTCAGGACTTTAAGCGGAAGGCGTTGGAACAGATTTCGGACCAGGCTGACCCCAGACTGGAGCCTGTCCGGCTTGCCCCTTCTGCAGTGAACAGTCAGCCCTGGTATTTCCTCCACGAGGGCGACACCATCCACGCTTACCGCATCCACAGTGGCAGGTTAGCTTATATGAACCAAATAGATATGGGCATTGCCCTGGCACACCTGTATGTGGAAAACGAGGAAACCTTCCGCTTCTTCAAGCCAGAGGATGTTCCGGCAGTACCGGGATGCAGCTACATCGGCAGCGTAACACTGTGAGAGGAAAAATGAATCTGCATACTTACATAGAAGAAACTTACGGAGCGGTAGGAGAGAACCTGTTTGCCAAGTATCCTGGTTTTCGAGTGTTTCGCCATGGGAGCAACCGCAAGTGGTTTGCGGTGATCATGGAGATTCCAAAGGAAAAACTGGGTCTTCCCGGTAACGGTGATATCCAGGTGGTAAACGTGAAATGCGACACCCGGCTGATCGGATCTTTCCGGGAAGAAAAGGGCATTTTTCCAGCCTACCACATGAGCAAAGCCCACTGGCTGACCGTGGCTCTGGACGGCACAGTGGACGAGGACAAAATCAAATTTCTGCTGGATATGAGTTATGACTTGACGAAAGGGGGCAGACAATGAAACTGCTGATTGAAGCTTTGGCGAAGTTTGCCTGTGGTCTGCTATTGGTGGGCTTGTTGATTTTTCTGCCGGCGGGTACGCTACAGTTTACATACGGATGGCTGTTCATCGGTCTGCTGTTCGTGCCGATGTTGATTGCAGGTTTTGTGATGTTGGCGAAGTCCCCGGAGTTTCTAAAAAAGCGGTTGGATGCCAAGGAAAAGCAGGGAACGCAGAAAGGCGTGGTAGCGCTGTCCGGACTGATGTTCATTGCCGGCTTTGTGGTGGCTGGACTGGACTACCGCTTCTCTTGGTCGAGAATGCCTGTGGCTGTAACGATCATTGCATCGGTGCTGTTTTTGACCGCTTATGCGCTGTATGCCGAGGTTATGCGGGAAAACGCATACTTAAGCCGCACGATCAAGGTGGAGGAAGGACAGAAGGTGGTAGACACCGGACTGTACGGCATCGTCCGCCATCCCATGTACATGGCAACGATTCTGCTGTTTTTGATGATTCCCATTGTCCTTGGCTCCTGGTATGCGCTGATCGTATTTGCCTTCTACCCGGCGATCATCATCGTCCGTCTGAAGGACGAGGAAGACTTGCTGACCCGGGAGCTTCCCGGCTATGCCGAGTATAAAAAGAAGGTCAAATACAGAATCATTCCGTTTATTTGGTAAAGAAAGGCCGATGAATCATGCAGTATGTAGAATACGGTGTTCAAAACCCTAAAACGATTATCCTGCTCCACGGTGGGGGTCTATCCTGGTGGAATTACCGGGAAGTTGCGCTTCTGCTTCAGGAGAACTACCATGTGATCCTGCCAATCCTGGACGGACATGCAGACAGCGACGCACCCTTTTCTTCTATCGAAGAGAACGCTGCAAGGATCATCGCCTTCATTGATGAGCATTTTGATGGGAACATTCTGGCGCTTGGTGGACTGTCCTTGGGTGGCCAGGTTGTTACGGAAATGCTGGCTCAGCGCCCTGACATCTGTAAGACAGCACTGATTGAAAGTGCCTTGGTCAAGCCTATGAAGCTGACCCACGCACTAATTAAGCCGACCTTTGGTATGAGCTATGGACTGATCAAGCAGAAATGGTTTGCCAAATTGCAGGCAGCCTACTTAGGAATTCCAAAAGAACTTTTTGAGGATTACTACCGGGATACCTGTAAAATCACGAAAGAAGATATGATCGCATTTTTGCGAAGCAACAGTGCCTATTCCTTAAAGCCTGCCCTTGCGGATACACAAGCTAAAGTGCAAATCGTTTTCGGCAGCAAGGAGCATCTTTCTATCCGAACATCTGGAAAGCTGCTGAATCGTATGATTCCGGACAGCACTTTGGAAATACTTCCTGGATACAGCCATGGTGATTTAAGCCTGAACCACCCGGAACAATACGCGCAGAAGCTTTTGAAATTGATCTCATAAGAAAGGAAACTGCTATGCAGTTGAGTGGTTGTTATGAAGGAAAGCACACGCCCAGGCTAAGCGAAGTAAAATGCCCCAAGTGCGGGGCGTGGGTGGATGTGTTCATCATTATGGGCGGACGGCCCGGTCAGACCGGAACGCTGGCAAGCGACGAAAAATGTGCCTGCGGTAACATCCTGACCGCAGGCAGCTACGAAAACGATTATGTACAATAAAAATGCGGATGCCACGGCATCCGCATTTTTCATTACTTCCACTTTTCTATTAGATTACGGATCTGAGAAGCAAGTTTTGCATTGTCCTTGTTGGTTCTGCCCTTGCAGGTCTTAACAAAGGCAAGAAGCGCTTCTGCTGCTGCCAGCAGGTCTCCATAGACTGCCCTTGCTCTGGCAGATCCCTTTGTCATTTCCTCACGGCGAATGGGTTTGGAATCTGCATAGACAGTCATTCTGCCTGTAGTCAGATCGTATTCCGTTCCGCTGTAGGGTGCATCTGCGTAGTAGCCCATCTGAGTCAGCAGCTTCTGGAAAATCATACAGGCTGCGTCATCACCGTGATTGACAAATACCATCTGAGGCTTTTCTTTGAACCCTGCAAGCCATCTGAGAAGTCCTGCCTGGTCTGCGTGACCGCTGGTGCCGTGGAGTGCCGCGATCTCAGCGTTGACTGTAATATCCTCGCCAAACAGGCGGACATATTGCGCACCGTCCTGAAGCTTCCTGCCCAAAGAGCCTTCTGCCTGATAGCCTACAAACAGGATGGTGTTTTCCTCTCCCCAAAGGTTGTGCTTCAAGTGATGGCGAATACGGCCTGCCTCGCACATACCGCTGGCGGACAGGATCACTTTGGGTCGTCTATCGAAATTGATCTGCTTGGATTCATCACTCGTTACGGACAGACAAATATCGTCAAACCAAATGGGATTGATGCCTTGTTTAACCAATGCTGCGGTTTCTTCGTCAAAGCAGCTCTGGTCGCACTGCAGGAAGATCCCCGTTGCTTCCACAGCCAGAGGACTGTCTACATATACTGGGAATCCATTATGGCCTTTGACCATGCCTTCCTGTTTGATCTGCCGGATGGCGTAGAGCATTTCCTGGGTTCTTCCCACCGCAAAGGATGGAATCACCACATTGCCGCCCCGGTCAAAGGTCCGCTGCAGCACATCTGCAAGCTCTCCAACTGTATTGCCGGGCTTCTCGTGGAGCCGGTTACCATAGGTGGATTCCAGAACAAGGTAGTCCGTTTCTTCCACCGGCAGAGGGTCTTTAATCAAAGGCTGATTGATGTTACCCACATCTCCGCTGAACACGATTTTCTTCGTAACGCCGTCTTCTGTCAGCCACAACTCAATGCAGGCAGAG
>JAZSRR010000020.1:0-16109 GCA_045538605.1 Faecousia sp. | reverse complement strand
GCCATCTGGTAAAGCTGGGAGGAATCCTCTCCCTTGCCGGAAATGATCAAGGGCGTTCTGGCTTCGTCGATCAAAATGGAGTCCACCTCGTCCACAATGGCAAAGGCGTGGTCCCGCTGCACCAGCTCCTGCTTGTAGATCGCCATATTGTCCCGCAGGTAATCAAAGCCCAGCTCGTTGTTGGTGCAGTAGGTAATGTCTGCAGCATAGGCTTTGCGCCGTTCATCGCTGGTCATTCCCGGCACGATCAGGCCCACCGTCAGACCCATATACCGGTGCACCTTGCCCATCCACTCCGAGTCCCGCTTGGCAAGGTAATCATTGACCGTAACCACGTGGACGCCCCGGCCGTTTAAGGCATTGAGGTAGCAGGGCAAAACCGCCACCAGGGTCTTACCTTCACCGGTTTTCATTTCCGCGATCCGGCCCTGGTGCAAAATAATGCCGCCGATGACCTGCACCGGATAGGGGCGCATACCCAGCACCCGGCTGGACGCCTCCCGGATGGCGGCAAACGCCTCTGGAAGCAGGTCATCCAAGGTCTCGCCCTGGGCAAGTCTTTCCTTAAATTCTGCAGTTTTCGCTTTCAGCGCATCCTCTGAAAGCGCCTTATATTCTTCCTCTAAGGCAAGCACCTTGTCCACCAAGGGCCGAATCTTCTTCAGTTCCCGTTCCGACCGGGTGCCGAAAATTTTCGTAATCAGTCCCATACCATTCTCCTTGTGGGTACAATTTTGTTCATTATAGCACAACCGGGGCAAAAATAATAGATTATTTATGAATTATTTCTGCTCCCGGTAAAAAACTGCCGGGACAGCTACCAAAACTGTCCTTGAGTTTGTTGGTTTCCTCTGTTATAATGGACATACTATAATAACTTTTCGCAAAAGTGAGGATTTTACGGCTTATGCGTGTTATTCTGCCTTTGATGAACCACTGGAAATTCACCCACCCGGACGACACGACCCAAAATGTGGATCTGCCCCACACCTGGAACAACTTAGACGGGCAGGACGGTGGCAACGATTACTGCCGGGGAACGGGTATTTATGAAAAGACCTTTGCCGCCCCGTCGTTTGACCGAGAAACCCAGCGTGTGTATTTGGAATTTCAGGGGGTCAATTCCTCTGCAGCGATCATTCTGAACGGCAGGGAAGTGGCTGTGCATCACGGCGGCTATTCTACCTTCCGCCGGGATATCACGGATTTTCTGGAAGAAAGCAACCGCCTGATCGTGAAGGCGGATAATTCCGTCAACGATTTTGTCTACCCGCAAAAGGCAGACTTTACCTTTTACGGCGGCATTTATCGGCAGGTCAGCCTGATGGTGGTGCACAAAACCCACTTTGATTTAGACTATTTTGGCGGCAGCGGACTGGCAGTCGATGCGGACGTTTCCGGAAAGGTCCGGGTGCGCACCTGGCACAACGGGGAAAACGCCACCGTTTCCGTAGAAATCACCGATGCCCAGGGGCAAGCGGTTGCTCAGGCAGAGGGGATCGACACCACCGCCACCGTTTCCGACCCCCACCTGTGGGACGGCGTTTTAGATCCCTATTTGTATACCTGCACCGCCACCTTGTGGCAAGACGGCAAAGCCGTTGACCGGGTCAGCGCCAGCTTTGGCTTCCGCAGCTACCGCTTTGACCCTAAGGAAGGCTTTTTCCTCAATGGAAAGTCCTACCCCTTGCACGGTGTCAGCCGGCATCAGGACCGAAAAGGTCTGGGTAACGCCCTAAGTAAGGAACACCACGACGAGGATATGGCGCTGATCCGGGAAATGGGCGCCAACACCATCCGCCTTGCCCACTATCAGCATGACCAGTATTTTTACGACCTGTGCGACCGATTTGGTATGGTGGTTTGGGCGGAGATCCCCTATATTTCCGAGCATATGCCCAAGGGCCGGGAAAACACAATCAGCCAGATGCAGGAGCTGATCGTCCAGAATTATAACCATCCCAGCATTGTGGTTTGGGGACTTTCCAATGAGATTACCATCTCCACCCGGGATAAAAAGGATATGCTGGACAACCACCGGGTGCTGAATGACCTGGTGCACCGGTTAGACCCCAACCGTCCCACGGTGCTTGCCTGCTACGCAGTTTGCGGACCTTTTAATAAGGTTGCCCACCTGTCCGACCTGGTCAGCTGGAACTTGTATTTAGGGTGGTATGTGCCGGGGCTGTTCCTGAACGATCTATGGATCGATTTCTTCCACCTGTGCTATCCCAACCGTTGCCTTGGCTTTTCCGAGTACGGCTGTGAGGGTATGCCCAATTTGCACAGCAGTCATCCCCACCGGGGCGACCACACGGAGGAATATCAGGCAATTTACCACGAGTATTTGCTCAGGTGCTTTGCCAAACGGCCCTTTATGTGGGCAAACCACGTCTGGAATATGTTCGATTTTGCCGCCGACGCCCGAAATCAAGGCGGTGAGCCGGGTATGAACCACAAGGGTCTTATCACCTTTGACCGAAAAACCAAGAAGGACAGCTTTTATCTGTACAAGGCCTGGTGGAGCAAAGAGCCAATGGTGCACATCTGCTCCAAGGGCTATGCCCAGCGCGCGGAAAAGGTTACCACGATCAAGGTCTATTCCAACTGTGAAGCAGTTACCTTGTATGTAAACGGCAAAGCATTTGCCACAAAGAAGGCAGACAAGGTCTTTACCCTCCGGGTGCCCCTGACGGAGAAAACCGAGATCCGGGCGGAAGCCGGCACGGTAATCGACACCGCAACCTTTTACAAGGTTAAAAAGCCCAACCCCGCATACAAGCTAAACAAAAAACCCGCCGGCGGCGGCAACTGGACGTAAGGAGTGTAAGGGAATGAAAGCAACAAACCGAGCCAAGCTATATCAGCTGGCGCTTTTCCCAATGAACAACGGCGCAACCAATGTGTACTTTGTTCTGATTTTAAGCTATATCGCTAACTTCGGCTCCAATGTTTTGGGTCTGGCAGTTGCCTTTGCCACCATTCTGGTTACGGCGATGCGGGTATTCGACGCCATCACCGACCCCATCATCGGCGCGTTAATGGACCGGACCAACACCCGGTTTGGCAAGTTCCGTCCCTTTATGGCAATCGGCAATATTATTATGGCGGTTTCTGTCATTTTGCTGTATGTGTTTACCCCGATGGTTACGGCAATGTGGGCAAAATATGTGCTGTTTGTGGTGCTCTATGCCGTTTGGGTCATTGGCTACACCTTCCAGACCTCCGTTACCCGGGCGGCGCAGCCGGTGCTCACCGACGACCCCAAGCAGCGCCCGCTGTTTACTGTGTTTAACACCGTCGGCTCGCTGGCAGGTATGGGTCTGATGCAGGCCATCGGTCCTGTTCTGGCAGGGGACGGCCTCTTTGGCGACTACAACACCGCCTGGTATGCCGCAATGACCCCAATTGGCATCGGTATTTCCATACTGCTGACCATTCTTGCCATCATCGGCATCTGGGAAAAGGATAATTCCAAATACTTCGGCATCGGCGGCAGCACACAGGAAAAGGTGAAATTTTCCGAATATGTGCAAATCGTTAAAGGCAACAAGCCTTTGCAGCGGCTGATGATTGCCGGCGGCGGCTGCAAGCTGGCGCTGTCCATTGCCACCAATATGACAGTGCTGATCATGCTGTACTCCTGTATGATGGGCAACTACGATAACCTGTACCTCCCCATGATGGTGGTAGGCTATGTGTTTGCCGTTCCCTTCTTCGCCTTGACGGTGCGCACCTCCCAAAAGCACGGCCAGAAGCGCTCCTTAATGACCTATGTTGCCGTAGCGCTTGTTTGCTATGTGGCAGTGTTTGCGCTGCTGCTTCTGTGGCAGCAGGGCGACCCGGCGTGGAATTTGCGGCTGTATGAATTTACAAACGGCAAGCTGACCATAACCGTCAATCTGTACACCGTTTTGTTCGTTGTGTTCTTCGGCATCGGCTACGGCGCTTACTACGCCACCGCCGATATGCCGATTCCTATGGTCGCCGACTGCGCCGACTACGAAACCTATAAGTCCGGAAAATTTATCCCGGGCATTATGGGCACACTGTTCAGCTTGGTAGACAAGCTGGTGTCTTCTCTTTCCAGCACCATTGTGGGTCTGGCAGTCGGCTTTATCGGACTTTCCAACCTGCCCACCAAGGCAACTCCCTATGTCCTCGGAATGAATTGGGTGGTCATCGTTCTGTTCTGCGGAATCCCCATGCTCGCCTGGGCAGCAACCCTGATTGCGATGAAAGGCTACAGCCTCACCGGTCAACGGATGAAAACCATTCACAAGGTCAACACCGCCCGAAAAGAGGCGGTTGCCAAGGGAATGAGCCTGGAAGAAGCGATGCAAACCATCACCGACGAAACCGTATAATCATAACCACCGGCCGTGCCGGTGGTATGCACAGGCCCCCTTAGGGCCTACAACCCGCCGAGCCTATAGGCTCATCGAATTATCTTTCGCTTGCGTGTTCTGCCCTACAACCGCAGATGCGGTTATGTATGCACCCAAGGCCCCCTCTGACGAGGGGGCTGTCAGCCGAACAGGCTGACTGGGGGAGAGAATTTTCTCTCCTTGTTTCTCTCCCTCCGTCTTCGCCTGCGGCGAATCCACCTCCCTCATCAGAGGGAGCCTCTTCGCTGCGGCGGGACTGGGCATAGCTAAAGCTTTTTGGAACCACCGGCACAGCCGGGGGTATTCTATTATCAATCAATAGCGGTGAGGAAAATTTCCTCACCGCTTTTTGTATTAGCCTTTGAAACGGGGTTGGCAAGTCAGGTTGACGCCCAGGCGCTTAAACACTTTTTCGTCCACCTGAGAAAGAATCACCGAGGAATGGACCTCGCAGCCACGCAGGTTGCCCAGCTGCTCCATTGCCCGCTCCGCCATAGGGTCGGTAACCGCGCAAATGGACAGGGCGATCAGCACCTCGTCGGTGTGCAGCCGGGGGTTGCGGTTACCCAAATGGTCCACCTTCAGGTGCTGGATGGGGTCGATAACCTCCGGAGAAATCAGGTGCAGCTCGTCCGGAAGTCCTGCCATTTCCTTTAATGCGTTTAACAGCAGCGCCGAGGACGCGCCCAGCAGTGCTGAAGTTTTGCCGGTGATGATCTTGCCGTTTGGCAATTCCATAGCCGCTGCCGGTTTGTCGGTTTCCTCTGCCTTGGCAAGGGCGGGGGCGACCACCTTCCGCTCCTGGACCGTAACACCCGCCTTGTTCATCAGCAGCTCCAGCTTCCGGACCTCAGCATCTCCTGCCTTACCCTGCTTCTGGTCGCACAGCACAGCATAATACCGGCGCAAGATCTCCTGCCGGGAGGCCTCCTGCGCTGCCTTGTCATCCACAATGCAGTTCCCCACCATATTCACGCCCATATCTGTGGGGGATTTATAAGGACACTGTCCCAAGATCCGCTCGAACATCGCCACCAGCACCGGAAAGGCTTCCACATCCCGGTTGTAATTGACGGTGGTTTTGTTATACGCCTCCAGATGGAAGGGATCGATCATATTCACATCGGAAAGGTCGGCGGTTGCCGCCTCATAGGCAAGATTCACAGGGTGATTCAGGGGCAAATTCCAAACCGGGAAGGTCTCAAATTTGGCGTACCCTGCCTGCACACCCTGCTTATGCTCGTGGTACAGCTGGCTCATACAGGTTGCCAGCTTGCCGCTGCCGGGACCCGGCGCCGTAACCACCACCAACTCCCGGGTGGTTTCGATAAAGTCATTTTTGCCGTAGCCTTCGTCGCTGACAATGTGGGCAATGTCCGAAGGATAGCCTTCAATTTCAAAGTGGTGGTAGACCTTCAGACCCATTGCCTCCAGCCGCGCCTGGAAGGCACGGGTGATGTCGGTATCGTGAAACCGGGTCAGCACCACGGAGCTGACATACAAATCAAAGCCCCGGAACACATCGATCAGCCGGATCTCATCCTGGTCATAGGTAATGCCCAGATCGCCCCGGATCTTGTTCTTCTCAATATCCGCTGCATTGATGGCAACCACCATTTCCACCTTATCCTTCAACTGCAGCAGCATTCTTAGCTTACTGTCCGGCTGAAAGCCCGGCAGCACCCGGGAGGCGTGGTTATCGTCATACAGCTTGCCGCCGAACTCCAGATACAGCTTGCCGCCGAACTTCTCAATCCGGCTGCGGATATGGGAAGACTGACTTTTGATATATAAATCGTTGTCAAAGGCTTTTTTTATCATAGCTGCAGCACCGTCTTTCGAAAAATTCATCTTACATTGTACAGGAAACTTCAAAAAATAGCAAGGGTTTTTACAAGCTGTTCACCGCTTTTTCCAGCTGCTCCATCGCCTTTTCAAGCGTGCTTCTGGGGCACGCCAGCACGATGCGCTGAAATTGCCCAGCACTTTCGCCAAAAAGGCTTCCGGTATCCAGCCAGAGGTTTGCCTTGTTCACGACCAGGTCATCCAGCTCTTCCTTGGTAAGACCCAAGCCACTGCAATCCAGCCAGGCAAGATACGTGCCCTCCGGCTCCACCAGCTTGATTTTGGGAATGCGGTTTGCCAGGAAATCCCGGACATAATCCAGATTTTTCTGCATATATGCCTTACACTCTGCCAGCCATTGGCTGCCGCCCTCGTAGGCAGCTTCGGCAGCCACCGCGCCCAGACGGTTGACACCGTGATAGGAAACAACATCCATTTCCCTTTGGAAGCGCTCCCGCAGCGCCTGACCGGGAATGATAATATCAGAAACCTGCAGGCCTGCTAAATTGAAGGTCTTGCTGGGCGCGGTACAGACAATGGTGTTGTCCGCCATTTCCGGACAAGCCTTTACAAAAGGCGTATGAGGATGCCCCGGGAAGGCAAAATCACAGTGGATCTCATCGGAGATCATCGCCACACTGTGCTTTTTGCAAAGAGCGCCCAGCTTTTGCAGCTCCTCTGCCGTCCACACACGCCCCACCGGGTTATGGGGACTGCAGAAGATCATTGCTTTTATGTTATGCTGACGTATTTGTTCCTCGATATCGGCAAAATCCATCGTGTAGCGCCCGTTTTCATAAGAAAGCGGACTTCTCACGATATTGCGGTCATTGTTTTCAATGACCCGGTAAAAAGGATAATACACCGGCGGCAGCACCAGCACATTGTCCCCTTTTTCCGTGGTCGCCCGCACTGCCGCGGAAAGGGCAAACACCACACCGGGGGTCTGAACCAGCCACTGCTCCTGCAGCTCCCAAGCAAAATGCTTGGAAAACCACGCCTTTATGACAGGAAAATACCCCTTACTTTGCATGCTGTAGCCGAAAATGCCATGGTCCACCGCCTTGTGCAGCGCCTCCAGGACACACGCCGGCGCCTGAAAATCCATATCTGCCACCCAAAGGGGCAAAATATCCTCCCGATAACCGTTCTGGACGGCAGCATCGTATTTGGCGCAATCGGTACCCCGGCGCTCTGTATACCGGTCAAAATTCATAGCCTTTTCTCCTTTACTTTTCTTTCTTCATCATACATCCTTCCCATGCTTTCGTCAAGTTGACTTTGCCCCGGTTTCGTGGTAGGATGAGGACAGTATTCAGGAAGGAGTTTTCCTATGGAAGCGTTCTCCCGCAGCGCTCTTTTACTGGGCGCAGATGCAATGGAAATCTTAAAAAATGCCAAGGTCGCCGTCTTTGGTTTGGGTGGCGTGGGCGGCTACGCGGTGGAGGCCCTTGCCCGCAGCGGCATCGGCTGCCTGGAGCTTGTGGACCACGATACCATCAGTGTCAGTAACCGGAACCGGCAGATCCTTGCCACCTGTTCCACCTTAAATATGCCCAAAGCAGAGGCTGCCAAGACCCGGGTGCTGGATATTAACCCGGAGGCAAAGGTCATTGCCCGGCAGGCATTCTTTTCCCCGGACAATGCCCAGGATTTTGACTTTTCTTCTTATAGCTATGTGATCGACGCAGTAGACACCGTTACCGCCAAGCTGGCGCTGGTTGCTGCCGCCCAAGCTGCAGGCACGCCCATCATCAGCTGTATGGGCACCGGCAACAAGCTGGACGCCGCCGCCTTCCGGATCGATGACATTTACAAAACCTCTGTTTGCCCGCTGGCGCGGATCATGCGCAAGGAATGCCGCAAGCGAAACATCCGCCGCCTGAAGGTGCTGTTTTCCACGGAAGAACCCCTTACTCCGGACCAAACGGTCGAGGAATTGCCCCAGGGCCGCCGGTCCATTCCCGGCAGCATTTCCTATGTTCCGGCAGTGGCAGGCCTGCTTTTGGCAGGAGAAGTGATCCGGGATTTGATAAAATAAGGCATTTTCCCGCTTTTAGCCTTGTTTTTTCGGTTTTTTTGTGTTACAATTTTATAGATGTGAATATTGTTCGTCTTTTTGGTAAAATTCCAAATAATACGCAACGTTTTCCCATACCCCACTAAAAAAAGTAATGAGGTATTTTATGGATATGAATTGCGCGATCTACGCCTTTGATTTCAGCGGCAATCCCATTTCCTGTCAGGAGCTGGGCAAGGGGCGTATCAACAGTACATATATGATCGGCACCGACACCGGCAAAACCTATGTTTTGCAGCTGATCAACAAACATGTTTTCAAAAATCCCCCCAAGCTGATGGAAAATGCCAGCGCCGTAACCAATCATCTGCTGGCAAAGGCGCCGAAGAATTATACCACCCTGCGGTATATGCAGGCAAAAACCGGTCTGTACTATCACCAGGACGAAAAGGGTGAGTACTGGCGGCTGTATGAGTATGTTCCCGGCATCGGTCTGGATGCTCCGGATTCAGATGAGGATCTGTACCAGTGCGCGCTGGCCTTCGGTCGGTTCCAGAATCTGCTGGCAGACTTCCCCGCAGAGACCCTGCATATCACCATCCCCAATTTCCACAACACCATCGACCGCTACCAAAAGCTGAAAGCTTCCGTAGCCGCCGATGTGAAAGGAAGAGTTTCTTCTGTAAAGGCGGAAATTGACTATCTTCTTTCCAAAGAGGAGCTGGCCTCCACCATCCAGAAAAAGCTGGAAAGCGGCGAGCTGCCCCTGCGGGTAACCCATAATGACAGCAAGCTCAACAACATCCTGCTGGACCCCAAGACCCACAAAAGTGTGTGCGTTCTGGATCTGGATACGGTTATGCCCGGCTCCAGCTTGTTTGACTACGGCGATTCCGTTCGTTTTGGCGCTGCCAACGGCGGCGAGGATGCGGAAAGCCCTGACCTTGTCAGCCTGAACTTACACCTGTTTGAGGTTTATACCAAAGGCTACATAAAGGCCGTTACCCAGCTGACTGAAGAAGAGATCACCCTGCTTCCTTTAAGCACGGTGATCATGACCTTGGAGCTGGCAGTCCGCTTTTTGACTGATTATTTAGACGGCGACGTCTATTTCAAAATCAAAAAAACCGATCACAATTTGATGCGCGCCCGAAACCAGCTTGCCCTGGCAAAGGACATGGAACAAAAGCTTCCACAAATGCAGAAAATTGTAGAAGAATTAAGGAGAGCGTAATAAAATGCAGTATTTGGGTATTTCCTACGATATCAAACACACGCCCAAGCTGGACCCCGGGTTTATCCCCTTTGGTGTCTGGTGCAATGCCTACAGCAAAGATGCCCGGCAAGAGATCGCCATTGCCGTTGAACGCAACGGTGGCAGCATTTCTCTGCGGCGTACCCGTATCCACGGTACGAAGGAGATGGCAGAAGCCGACTACCGGTATGTAGAGCGGTATGTTAAATTTTTGCTGTGGTCCATCGGCGGCTTCCGGGTTTACATCTGCGGTTGTGATGAAATTGCCCAAAAGCTGCAAAAAGCATACAGTCCTGAAGGCGAGCGTGCTTTTGATCATGACTTTTTCGGAAAGCTCTATGAGCGTCCTTTGGAAATTGTCCCCTGCTCCCCGGAGCAGCTTCCCCAGGCAAACGAGGTCGCCCGCCCCATCGGCGGTCATTTAGAGGGCTGCCGCATCGGCTTTGATGCCGGCGGCTCCGATCGGAAGGTTTCCGCGGTAATCGACGGCGAATGCGTCTACTCCGAGGAAGTGGTGTGGCATCCCAAGAAAAACCCCGACCCGAACTACCAGTACGAAGGAATCTTAGACAGCTTCCGCACTGCCGCTTCCAAAATGCCCCGGGTGGATGCCATCGGCGTATCCTCTGCCGGCGTATTTATCGGCAACGCCCCGATGATCTCCAGTATTTTCTATTGTGTGCCCAGAGAGCGGTGGGACGAGGTCAAGACCGTGTTCGACCGGGCGGCTGCCCAGATCGGCGATGTACCGGTGGTGGTTGCCAACGACGGCGACGTTTCTGCCCTGGCAGGCGCTATGGGCATGAATGTCGGCTCGATTATGGGTATGGCAATGGGCACCAGCGAGGCCATTGGCTATGTGGACAAGGATAAAAATGTCTTAGGCTGGATCAATGAGCTGGCATTTGCCCCTGTGGATTTGCAGGAGGATGCTATGGTTGACGAATGGTCCACCGACCGGGGCGTCGGCTGCAAATATTTCTCTCAGGACGCGGTGATCAAGCTTGCCCCCCGGGTGGGCATTGACCTGGACGAGAGCCTCTCCCCTGCCGAAAAGCTGAAGGTCGTCCAGGCGCTGATGGAGCAGGATGACCCCAGAGCACAGGCTGTGTTTGAAAGCATCGGCGCTTACCTTGCCTACGCGGCAGTGCAGTATGCCCAGTTCTATGAATTAAAGCACCTGATGATGCTGGGCAGAGTGATGTCCGGCAAGGGCGGCGACACCATTTTGCGTGTCTGTCAGGAAATCTTGGCGGACGAATTCCCTCAGCTGGCTGAAAATTTGCAGGTGATGCTCCCGGATGAGAAGACCCGCCGTGTGGGTCAGTCTGTGGCAGCTGCCAGCCTTCCGGAGGTTTAAGAAATGTTTTATAAAAACGCCCGGATCTTTACCCCGGATTTCACCTTTCAGGCAGGCGGTTTTGAAGTTACGGAAGACGGTCGCTTTCAAAATGTACTGAACGAAAACATCCCGGAAAGCGCCACCGATCTTAAGGGTGCTACCGTCATCCCCGGTCTGGTGGATGTGCATATCCACGGCGCTATGGGCTTTGACTTCTCCGACGGTGAAGGCATTGCCGAAATGGCAGCTTACTTATGCCGGGAGGGTATCACCTCCTTTACCCCGGCTTCTATGACATTGCCTTATGAAACCCTCTCCAAGGCCTACGCCAGTGCGGCAGAATTTGCCAAGGAGCAGCCCCAGGGCTGCGCCCGGTTGCTGGGTGTCCATATGGAAGGCCCGTACTTCTCCGAAAAGAAAAAAGGCGCTCAGAACGGCGCTTACTTGAAAGATCCGGATTTTGCCGGTTTTGAGAAGCTTTATAATGACTGCGGCGGCCTGATCGCCATTGCCGATGTAGCTCCGGAGCTGCCCGGCGCGGCAGAGTTTGTCCGGCAGGCAAAGGCGCTTTGCACCGTATCCGTTGCCCACACGGACTCGGATTACGACCACGCCAAGGCCGCCTTTGACGCCGGTGCCACCCACCTGACCCACCTGTACAACGCAATGCCCGGCATTCATCACAGAAATCCCGGTGTCATCCCCGCTGCGGTGGAAAATAAAAATGTCCGGGCGGAGCTGATCTGCGACGGACTGCACGTGCATCCGGCTTCTGTGCGGCTGGCATTTTCCATGTTCGGCGCTTCTCGTATGGTGCTGATCTCCGATGCTCTGCGGTGCTTGGGTATGCCCGACGGAGAATATGAGCTGGGCGGACAGCAGGTATTCCTATCCGGCGGCGTTGCCAAGCTTGCCGACGGAACCATCGCCGGCGCTGCCACCAATCTGTATCAGGGAATGGTTAATGCGATGCGCTTCGGCATCCCGGAAGCAGATGCCATTCGCGCCGCCACCTACAACCCTGCCTGCGCGGTAGGCAAGGAAAATACCGTCGGTGTCATCGCAGACGGATATTTGGCAGACTTTTTGGTCTGCTCCCCGGATTACACCCAAAAGCGTGTATTCCTGGGCGGAAAAGAAATTTAATTACAAAGGCTGCTGCTTTCCGGCAGCGGCCTTTCGTTTGCACTTTCAGGAGATCTTTATGGGAAACTATATCGGCGATAAGGCGTTTTACCGCAGGGTGTTTGCCATTGCCCTGCCCATTATCCTGCAAAACCTGGTTACAAACTTTGTATCCTTGCTGGATAATGTTATGGTGGGGCAGTTGAGTACTGCCCAGATCAGTGCCGTTACCATCGCCAACAACAACTTGATTTTCATTTTTAACCTGTGCCTGTGGGGCGGCGCTGCCGGCGCGGGCATATTCACCACCCAATATCACGGCTCCGGGGATGTAGACGGCGTGCGCCACACCTTCCGGATGAAGCTGCTGCTGAGTTTGTTCTTGACCGCTGCCGGTGTGGCAATATTCGCTCTTGCCAGCGAGCCGCTGATCATGCTCTACCTGCAAGGCGAGGGTGATGCAGCGGTGGCGCAGGAAACCCTGCGCTTTGGTAAGCAATATATCTATGCGATGCTGCCGGGTCTGCTGCCCTTTGCCCTGAGTAATGCCTACGCCAGTACCCTGCGGGAATGCGGGCATCCCACCGTCCCCATGGTGGCAGGACTGATCGCAATGGCTGTGAACCTGGTGGGTAACTACATTTTGATTTTCGGTAAGCTGGGCGCTCCGGCAATGGGCGTTACCGGTGCGGCAATTGCTACGGTTGCTTCCCGGTATGTGGAATTTATCATCATCGCTTTCTGGACTCACGCCCACAAAAAAGAATGTCCCTATGCCCAGAAGCTGTACACCAGCCTCTACATCCCCGGCAGGCTTTTGAAGGCCATTTGCCTGAAGGGTCTTCCGTTGCTCCTCAACGAATGTATGTGGGCGCTGGGTATGGCAATCCTCAACCAGTGCTACTCCTACTGCGGTCTGGATGTGGTGCCGGCTCTTAGCATCTCCACCACCATCTACAACCTGACAGCGGTGGTATTCCGTTCCTTAGGCAACACCGTGGGCATTCTCACCGGTCAAATGCTGGGCGCTAACCGTCCGGCTGAGGAAATCCGCCGGGACAATACCCGCCAAAGTGTCCTGTGTGTGGCATCGGGCGTTTTGTTCGGGCTGATTTCCCTTGCTTTGTGCCAGGTGTTCCCCGCCATTTACAACACCACCGACGCGGTACGGCAGCTGGCAGCCTGGCTGATTGTGATTTCTGCCGTAACGATGCCCTTGCAGGCATACATTTTCCCGGTGTATTTCACCCTCCGGGCAGGCGGCAAGGCAGCCGCCACCTTCCTGTTTGACTGCGGCTCAATCTGGGTGTTAAGCCTGCCCATTGCCTTTTTCTGCAGCCGCTTTACCGGCTTGCACATTCTGACGATCTACGCCCTTTGTCAGAGCGTGGACCTGTTAAAATGCTTTGTTGGCTACTTCCTGATCAAAAAAGGCAGCTGGCTGCAAAACCTCACAGTGTAAAATAACGCCTGCGCAGACCGTCCGGTTACTGCGCAGGCATTTTTATTCCGTAATAAAATGTTATTTTTGATAAAGAGCCTCATCATCTACCGGGATACTTCCGTTGGAGGCCTCATATTCCTTGACGCAGATTTGCGCAAGGTATTCCAGCTGTGCGTTTAAGGATCGTTTCTTATCCTTGGCAACATAGGTGATTTTGTAAAGCAGCTCCGGATCAAAACGGATGCCGGTTTGAATTTTGTTTGTCGCCATGATAACACCTCGCTAAAATTATGATAACAGTATACCAACATTCTTATTGTATTTATACAAACAAAGTGTTATCATTATAACTGTGAATTTTCATTTGCAAGGGGGGATGATGAGAAGATGTCCGACTTAGTAGAAGAAATTGCACGGGCAGATGAAACGGAAATTAATGAGCTTATAAAAGCGGTCTTGTTGCGTTACGAAGAGTTGTTTCCAGGTTGGGAATTAAGCACAATTTCTCTGCAAAAAAGCTCTGACCGAAACGAACAGATTGACCAAACAATCGATTTTCTGCAGAAAATGAAAACATCTTCTTCGTAAGCTTGTAGGGACACCGCTCCTGCGGTGTCCGCAAAAACACAAAAAACATAAAAAATCGGCACAATTTGTGCCGATTTTTCCGTTTCGGACACCCCGGAGGGGTGTCCCTACGATTTGAACAGGAGATTTTGTCCTTTTGTTATTTACTTTAAGGTTGTGCCGGCGTTTAAGACCAGGGTGCTATACAAAAACAGCACATCCTGTCCGGTAAATTCCAGATACTTTTGAAGCTGACGGCTATCTAAATACCGGATATCCACCAGGGTAATACTCTTATAATCCTGCGCCAGCAACGGCACAAGAGAGCTCCCGAAGGAATCCCGGAACACGATCAGCACCCGGTCGGTGGCAGCGCTCGGGTTTTCCAGCCGCAACAGCGACTGGGAACCGGAAAGAAATACATCGTAAGGATCTTTTCCGGAAAGAAGCTCTGTGTCATACACCGGACGGTAGGCATCTGTTGCATAATTGTATACCCGGGCATTTTTCAGCGCATCACTTTCTAAATACGAAAGAGTTTCCGGCTCCATAGCCAAAGCCGCCTGACCGTAGTACACCCCGTAGAAGGGGCGGTCTGCGGTTATCTGGATAAAGTCCTCCGCCTTGGGGGCAGTAACGCCCAAAGCCTGACTGATTTTCTGCGCCACCGGCAGAATGCATTCCTGCCGCCAGTGGGTGTCGGTGAAGTAGTAATCCTTATAAGAAAGGCAGTCCGTCAAGTCAATATACTGGGCAAAGGCCAGCTTGCTTTGCACCGTGTCAAACAAAAGGGTGTAGTCCATTGCCGGGTAGCCGTTTGCCTCTGCCAGGTAATAGCCCTTATCCGGAATGACTGCCGCATACACCTTGCTGTCGGTGTCCTTCAGATAAGTTTCATACACATAAGAAAGCCGGTCCAGTGCGTGGTTTAGCGCCGGCTGGTTTACCGGGTAATCCAGCTTGGCGGCATAGCCATCCACCAGATAAATGCCGTTGTTGTCCTGCTGGGCGAACAGGTTATAATGCACCTGCGCCTTCAGAGAACGGAAACGGTCCCGCAGGGGAAACTGGTCTACCGCATACTCTTCAAAATCGGCAATAAATTTGCCGGAGAGCAGATTTTCTACGGTAATGCCGGGCATTTGCGCCAGCGGACGGCGCTCTGCGTCCGAGCTTTCCTTTGCCGGGGAGCACCAGGCAAAAAGGGTCAGTCCCAGCCACAGCGCCAATAAAACTCCGGTGCCGATCGCACGAATTTTCTTCATCCTCAGCACCTCCTTAGAAACGGAAATACAGGAACGGATTGAACGATCCGTCCACCAGGTATGCCGTACACACCAGCAAAAGGGCGATGAGCAAGATAGGCTCTAAAACCGCGCCGATCTTGGTGTTTTCCAGCTTGCCTGCCAAATTCTTTACTAGTGGCGTAGCCCCTACCAGCGCAAAAATCAGCACCAGCGCATAGCTTTTCAGGTAATACACTGTTTGTTCCGTTACTGCCGGCACATTGCCGAAGCCGAACATACCGCCAATGTCGGAAAAAGCCTGGTGGACATCCGTTGCGTTAAACAGCACAAAGCCCAACACCACTACCAGCAGCGTATAGCCCCGGCGGAGCACAACCGGAAGCTTTTGCAGCGCCGGCACCCACTTTTCCAGAAGCAGGAACACCGCATACAGCAGACCCCACAGCACAAAGTTCCAGGCCGCGCCGTGCCACAGACCGGCCAGCAGCCACACCACCAGAATGTTGAACAACCAGCGGCTCCTGCTGACCCGGTTGCCCCCCAAGGGGATATACACATAGTCCCGGAACCAGCTGCCCAGGCTGAAATGCCACCGACGCCAAAATTCTGCAATAGATTTGGATAGATAGGGGTAGTTGAAGTTCTCCATAAACCGGAAGCCGAAGATCCGCCCCAAACCGATGGCCATATCACTGTAACCGGAAAAATCAAAGTAGATATGCAAGGAAAATGCGATGGCATAAATCCAGTAGAACAGCAGGGATTTTTCATCCGATGCCCGGAACAGATTACAAAGCTCGCCCAGCTGGTTGGCAATGAGGATCTTCTTGGCAAGGCCCAGCAAAAACCGCCGCAATCCCAAGCCGATCTCCTCCC
>JAZSRR010000100.1:0-2812 GCA_045538605.1 Faecousia sp. | reverse complement strand
CCCAAAGAGTACTCGTAGTTTTCACCATTTTCGCCGTACTTGCCGCCGGCATACATCTCGCAGAATACCAGCTCCCAGTTATAACGCTTTTCCTTTTCATTATAGTCCACAGGGCAGCCGCGACCAAAGTCCTCTACCTCTACGGACAAATCTTCATAGCGGGTTACAATGATGGTATCTCCGTGTCCCTCTCTTGCCTCGTCAATGGCATTGGACAAGATCTCAAATACCGCATGCTTGCAGCCTTCCAAATCGTCAGAGCCGAAGATCACCGCCGGGCGTTTCCGCACCCGCTCCTCTCCCTTGAGCATGGAAATACTGCTGTTTCCATATTGTTCCTGTTTCTTTACAGTCATATAGATTACCTGCCATTTATTCACAAAATATCGAGTATATTATACCCATTTTGTGGCATAAAGTCAAGGTAAACCACAATATATTGTAAAAACCGCCGTCTAAGAAGACGGCGGTAAAATCATTTGTGAAATATAGGTTTTCGTCCTTCAAAGGTGCAGACATAACCAAATATCTCCCGGACCAGCTGGCAGGTTTCATAGCAATACTGTCCTACCCGGTCCGCTGTATGGGCATCAGAGCCGACGGTTACAATTTCGCCACCCAGCTCCTTAAACCGGCGCAGGTACGCCACATCCGGCAAGGTTACACCACATCGGTCAACACCGCTGGTGTTCACCTCAATACCCTTTCCTTTTTCGATCAGCACCTTGAATATCTCATCAACGATATCCCGGTGATCTTCATACACAATGGGGCGATGGGTGGGATTGGAACCAGCCTTGCTCAGATAGGTAATATGACCCAAAACATCAAAACCATCGTGGGCTTTTACACAGGTAAGGGTCTCCTCCAAATATCTGCTCTCCGCCTGGTCCATCGTTTTACCTTCCCAAAAGGGCGGATAATACACATCTACAGTTTCCGCAAAATGAATAGAGCCAATGACAAAATCAAAGGGGCGACGCTGCAGGTCCGCCCGAAAGGTATCCTGATTATCCGGAAGCATACCAAATTCCATTCCCAGACGGATCTTGATATCCGGGTGGCGCAGCTTTTCATAAGCGGCATTATAGTCCTCTGTAGTAAAAACAAAGGTATCTATTGGCTGCATCGGGTCATAATCTAAGTGATCCGTAAAGCAAATTTCCTTTAATCCAGCTTTTTCTGCCACCTTCAGCATTTCTTCCGGTGAAGAATGTCCGTCAAAAGAAATGGTACTGTGCATATGAAAGTCAAACATTTTCTATTTCCTCCCAAAACTGCCGAAAAGCCGTTGGCAAAGCAATTTTCCGGTTAATTTCCTCGGCAGTAAACCATTCGTATTCCTTGGGAATTTCCTTCAATTCCAAATAAATACCCCGCATTTGCCAGCAAATATGGGTAAATATATGATATCTGTCAACCTGTCTGTGGATTTCAGCAGGGATGAAGCCACGACTGCTCAAATCCGTTATAACCTGCTCCGCATCCCGCTTACCGGGAAGGTTGGGAAATTGCCACAGGCCTGCCAAAAGACCTGTTTCCGGACGTTTTTCTAAAGCATACCGTCCTTCACAGGATAAGATCAGCACTGTCATATCTTGAACCTTTTTCTCTGGCTTTGGGGATTTTACCGGCAGCTGCTCTGCCAAACCGGTTTTATGCCCCACACAAAAGCTGCGGCAGGGACAATTTTCGCAATCCGGCTTTCGGTTCGGACCGCAAATTGTCGCACCCAACTCCATTAGCGCCTGGGTAAAATCTGATGCATCGGTTGGGTAGATATCTGCCAGCATACAGGAAACTTCTTTTTTATAGGCAGGACGATCGATAGGTGTATGGTCAGCCGCAAGTCGAGAGACTACACGCAGCACATTGCCGTCCACTGCCGGCGTTGGTAAATTGAATGCGATGGATGCAATTGCGCCGGCAGTATATGCGCCGATACCGGGCAGCGCCAAAATCCTATCATATTCCCCGGGAAATACGCCATTATACTGGGTTACAATTACCTGGGCGGCTTTTTTCAGGTTTCGCACCCGGTTATAGTATCCTAATCCCTCCCAGAGCTTATGAAGCGCTTCATCATCGGCGTTTGCCAGCGCTTCCACTGTGGGCAGTTTTTCCAAAAACCGGCTATAATAGCCTTTCACAGCCTCCACACGGGTTTGCTGCAGCATGATTTCAGAAAGCCAGATATGGTAAGGATTTTTTGTTCCCCGCCAAGGTAGATCCCGCTTATTCTCTTTGTACCAAGGGATAAGCGCGTTGGGAAGCGCAGCGTAAATATTCTCAACCAATAAACTATGATCGGCCAACCGCGCTCCCTCCTCTTCTTCGCATTTATGCAATCTCAACCAAATTGTAGCTTCTGCTGCCGTAACCATGCGATTCTGCAACCGCAATGGTATAGACACCGTTTCGGCTGTTAATGCGCTCTAAGAGATGTTCCTTGCCCGGGTCATCGGAAGCATTGACCAAATCAATACAAGCCTGATCGATTGCCACCGGGTCGGTGGAGACCAAAATGCCGATATCCTGCATACAGGGATCCTCAGCAACTGCGCAGCAGTCGCAGTCAACAGACATATTTTTCATTACATTGACATAGATCAGGTTGCCGTTAAAATACTTTACAACAGAGCCTGCGGCATCTGCCATAGATTCTAAGAAAGCATCGTGATCGGCAGACCATCTTTTATCCGCATCACCGGCGCCGTGAATGTAGGCTTTACCGAAAGAAGAAGCCACGCCGATAGAAAGCTGCTTCAAAGCGCCGCCGTAGCCACCCATAGGATGTCCCTTAAAGTGGGAC
>JAZSRR010000110.1:0-28600 GCA_045538605.1 Faecousia sp. | reverse complement strand
GCTATGCTGATGGCAATTGTTGCCGACAAGCTGGGCAAGCCCGTAAACGAACTGCGTTTCATTTCTATCAAGGAGGTCAACTGATTATGAAATATAAAATTACTCTCAACTGCCGCACCTACGAAGTAGAGGTGGAGGCCGGTAAGGCAATGCTGCTTAGCGAATACGAAGCCATTGTTCCCTCTGCTCCCGCCGCTCCCGTGGCCGCTCCTGCTGCTGCTCCCGCAGCTGCACCTGCTGCCGCTCCTGCCGCTCCGGTGGTTACCGGCGCCGGCGAGCCCGTTGCCGCTCCCATGCCCGGCACCATTCTGAAGGTCAATGTGGCAAGCGGTCAGGCTGTTAAGGAAGGCGATGTTCTGTGCGTTCTGGAAGCTATGAAGATGGAAAACGATATCATCGCTCCCAAGTCCGGCACTGTTACCCAGGTAGTTACCACCAAGGGCGCTACCGTTTCCACCGGTGATACTTTGGTTGTAATCGGCTGATCGGAGGTAGCAGATGGAAATTCTGTACGAAAATCTGCTGCAGTTCCAGTGGCAGGATATGGTGATGATCCTTCTGGGTTGTCTGCTGATTTTCCTGGCCATTAAGAAAGAAATGGAACCTTCCCTGCTTCTGCCTATGGGTCTGGGTACCATTTTGGTAAACATCCCCGGCTCCACCGCTTTGGTCGGCCCCATTCAGGAGCTGTATGAGGCCGGTATTGCCAACGAGCTGTTCCCGCTTCTGCTGTTTATCGGCATCGGCGCTATGATCGACTTTGGCCCGTTGCTGACAAACCCCAAGCTGATGCTCTTTGGCGCTGCTGCCCAGTTTGGTATTTTCTTTACCTTATCCATGGCAAGCATCTTCTTCCCCGAGGCAAAGGATGCCGCCTCCATCGCTATTATCGGCGCTGCCGACGGCCCTACCTCCATTGCCGTTGCCAACACACTTGGCTCTAACTATGTAGGCGCTATCACCGTTGCTGCCTACTCCTATATGGCGCTGGTTCCGGTGATTCAGCCTCCGGTCATTAAGGCACTGACCACCAAAAAAGAGCGTATGATCCGGATGCCCTATGAGCAGAAATCCGTCAGCAAGACCACCCGCATTATGTTCCCCATCATCATCACCATCGTCGCTTCTGCCATCGTTCCCGATGCTACTGCGCTGATCGGCTTCTTGATGTTCGGCAACCTGATCCGGGAGTGCGGCGTGTGGACCAGCCTGTCCCACACCGCCCAGAATGTGCTGGCAAACCTGATCACCATCTTCCTGGGTATCTCCGTTGCTTTTAATATGGTAGCGGACAAGTTCCTGAAGGTGGACACCCTGCTGATTATGGGTCTGGGTCTGATTGCATTTATCGTGGACACCGCCGGCGGCGTGCTGTTTGCAAAATTGATTAACCTGTTCTCCAAGAAAAAGATCAACCCGATGATCGGCGCTGCGGGCATTTCCGCATTCCCCATGTCCGGCCGTATCGTGCATAAAATGGCGCTGGCGGAAGATCCCCAGAACCATCTGCTGATGCACTCCATCGGTGTCAATGTTTCCGGTCAGATCGCCTCGGTTATCGCCGGCGGCATTATCCTGAGTATGTTCGGAGGTTAAGGTTATGGACTTTTATTTCAATCCTGCCGGCTTCGTCGAGCGCCTGTCCAACATGGGTATCGGTATGCTGGTAATCTTCGTCGTCATCGGTCTGATTATTTTGACCACAGTACTCATTAACTGGCTGTTCTCCGAATAAAGGACGGGGCGGTGTGCCGCCCGGTCTTTCAGACCTGACGCGATTTTATCCCAAAGGAGAAAGAACCTATGCTTTTATCTGTTACCGCCGCCGATATTGCAATCGGTCAGGCGTCTGTGTACGCGCTGCTGGGTTATGGGGTGGTCTTTTTCGGACTGATCCTGTTAATGCTGGTGGTCGTACTGCTTGGAAAATACTTTATTGCCGCTGCCCGGCGGCAAGCAGCTGCTGCACCTGTTGCTGAACCGGAAGAAGCTCCTGCCCCTGCAGTGGCGCCCGGCGCTGCAGGTCAGCTGAAGCTGCACAATGTAGAACCCAAAACCGCTGCTATGCTGATGGCAATCGTTGCGGACAAGCTGGGAAAGCCCATCAATGAGCTGCGCTTTCTTTCCATCCGGGAGGTGTCCCAATGAATATTGCAGAAATTTTGCTGAAACTTTGGAACGACTCCGGTTTTGCCGCCATTATCAGCAATTTCCTGGCAGGCGGCTGGCAGAATGCGGTGATGATCCTCATTGGCTGCGTGCTTCTGTACCTTGCCATTGTGAAAAAGTTTGAGCCGCTGCTGCTGTGCGGCATCGCCTTTGGCTGTATCTTGACCAACCTGCCCGGCGCAGGGTTATACAATCAGGAGCTGTGGACCAATTTTATGACCGAGGGCCACGAGGCCTACCACAGCTATGGCACGATCCTCAAAGAAGGCGGTCTTTTAGACTTCTTCTACATCGGTGTCAAGACAAGCATTTATCCCTGTCTGATCTTTATGGGCGTTGGCGCAATGACCGACTTTGGTCCTTTGCTTTCCAATCCCAAGAGCCTGCTTTTGGGCGCTGCTGCTCAGATGGGCGTATTTGCCGCATTCTTCGGCGCAATCCTGATGGGCTTTAACGGACAGGAAGCCGCTTCCATCGGTATCATCGGCGGCGCTGACGGTCCTACCGCCATCTTCCTTACAAGCCAACTTGCCCCCCACCTGTTGGGCGCAATTGCTGTGGCAGCATACTCCTATATGGCGCTGATCCCCTTAATTCAGCCGCCCTTTATGAAGCTGCTGACCACCAAGGAGCAAAGAGAGATTAAAATGGAGCAATCCCGTCAGGTTTCCAAGACCGAGAAAATCGTGTTTCCTATCGTGGTTACCATTTTCGTAGCGCTGCTGTTGCCGGATACCGCGCCCCTGATCGGCTGCCTGATGCTGGGCAACCTGTTTAAGGAAACCGGTGTTACTGAGCGGTTAAGCGACACCGCACAGAACGCTTTGATGAACATTGTTACCATTTTGCTGTCCACCTCCGTTGGCGCAACCATGGTCGGCTCTAATTTCCTGACCGTACAAACCCTCTCTATCGTGGTACTGGGTGTTGCAGCCTTTATACTGTCCACCTGCGGCGGTCTGCTGGGCGGCGTGTTGATGTGCAAGCTGACTAAGGGCAAGGTCAACCCCCTCATCGGCTCTGCCGGCGTTTCCGCTGTTCCGATGGCTGCCCGTGTTGCCAACAAGGAAGGTCAGAAGGCAAACCCCTCCAATTTCCTGTTGATGCACGCCATGGGCCCCAATGTGGCTGGCGTGATCGGCTCCGCCATCGCAGCAGGCTTCCTGCTGAGTGTCTTCGGCGGCTGATCCAAATAACAGTAAAACTCCCGGGCAAATGCCCGGGAGTTTTTTCATTTTAATCGTTTCTCCAAGGTGGCAGAAGACAATGCGGTTAAATACACCCGATTTAAACCGTATTCTGCGGTCAGCACAAAGCTTTTAGGCAGATCATCACAGGGAACAACCTGTCCTTCCTTCTCGGCTTTACTTAGAAACTCTCTTGTCCGCTTGGAGGTGCTGGTGTTGTCCATATCAAAAATCCCGATGATGGAATGCTCCCGCACCGCCATATCGTTACCAATCGACAAATACATACAAACAATCCTTTCGTAGGGGAGGGTCAATGACCCTCCCTATTCGCAGTAGAAACAATCACTTTCCCATTTTTCAGGGTTGTATTGCACATATTCCCATATGCGTTCATAATCTGCCTGATTTCGTATAATATGGTCGTGAAAAGACCTCTGCCAAACATCCATATCCGGACATTCCTTTCGTATTGCTTTTGTTACTGCTGCCTTGTATTGACCGATTATGGTCGAAATATTTGGCCTGTTTTCTTTTATTCCCTCTAACTCAATTATTGCGTGAATGTGGTTGGGCATAACCACAAAATTATCCACCTTGATACCGGGAAAAATATGTTCTGCTTTTTTAATATATTCTGCCGCCAAGGCTCCATACCGGTTTAATTGAAAAGGTTTTCCAAATAATTTTCTTTTATTATGCGTACATATCGTTATGAAATAATAATTTTGCGCGGAATAATCGTACCCAGGAATTCGCGTTGGCTTTCTTTTGGAAAATTTCATAATGTTTTCTTTTTTTAGGGAGGGTTAATAACCCTCCCCTACAATTTGGGTTATGTGGGATAGGGAGGGTCCATGACCCTCCCCTACGGACTATAATGTTTGAAACTTTTTGGATTCTGCAACGGCAAGTTGGTCGCAGCGGTTATTCTTTTCGTTTTCCGCGTGGCCTTTGACCCAATGGTAGTGAAGGGTATGGATCTGCGCAAGATTTAATAAGGTTTCCCAAAGGTCAGGATTGAGTGCCGGCTTTTTGTCTGCCTTGCGCCAGCCGTTTTTTCGCCAGCCTTCCGCCCAACCTTTACTCAAGCCGTCGATCACATACTTACTGTCGGAGTAAAGCTCCACGATACACGGCTCTTTTAATGCCTCCAGCCCGCGGATGACCGCAGTCAGCTCCATCCGGTTATTGGTGGTCTCCGCCTCGCCGCCGGACAGTTCTTTTTCAATGCCATTAAATTGGAGAATTGCACCCCAACCCCCGGGACCGGGGTTTCCGGAGCAGGCGCCGTCGGTGTAAAGCGTTACAGTCTTCACGCCTCGGTTTCCTCCTCCGCAATGGCTTCCACACGCTCCAAGGACACCAACTGATTGCCCTCTTCAATGCGCATAATGATCACGCCCTGTACATCCCGCTTGTAAACATTGATGGAAGCAGCAGGCACACGGATAATGACGCCGCCGTTTTCAATGAGCATCACATCGTCAGTCTCGCTGACTACCCGGCAGCCGGCAACCTTACCGGTCTTGGGGGTGATGTTGTAGTTCTTCAGGCCCTTGCCGCCTCTGGACTGGGGAATTTTTTCTCCGTCCGGACCGGTACGCAGGTATTCCGGCAGCTCTGTGCGCTTACCAAAACCGTTTTCCGTAACGGTGAGCAAGGTTTTGCCTTCTTCCACCTTTTCTGCGCCGATCACCACATCCCCGTCGGTTAACATAATTCCCCGAACGCCAGCAGCATCTCTGCCCATAGGACGAACATCGTTCTCATTGAAGCAGATCGCCATACCGTTTGCGGTGGCAAGAATCAGATTATCGTTGCCGTTGGTACGGATCACATTGATCAGCTGGTCGCCCTCTTCCAGCGTCAATGCCCGGATACCGGTCTTCCGGCGGGTATTGAGCGCAATAAAGGGCAGTCGCTTGACCGTACCCTTCCGGGTAGCCATCACCAGATACTCGTCCTCGTGGAATTCTCTGGTTACCACCATAGCGGTAACGGTCTCGCCCTCTTCCAGGGGCAGGATATTCACCATAGCCGTACCACGGGCGGTTCTGCCCGCCTCGGGAATCTGGTAACCCTTCCGGTGGTGCACCTTACCCCGGTCGGTAAAGAACAGAATATGATCGTGGGTAGATGCCGCATTCAGACTCTTAACATAGTCCTCGTCCTTCAGGTTCTGGGCGTTGACGCCACGGCCGCCACGGCTCTGAGTACGGTAAATATCCGCAGGCATCCGCTTCACATAGCCCTGATTGGAAATGGTAAAGACACACTGTTCTTCTTCAATGAGATCCTCAATATCGATCTCGTCTTCGATTTCCTGAATTTCGGTTTTCCGCTCGTCGCCGAACTTATCCCGAATCTCGATCAGCTCTTCCCGGAGAACAGCCTTCAGCTTTTCCGGATTAGCCAGAAGATCGTTGTAGTATGCAATCTTTTCCTGCAGTTCGTCGAACTCTGCCTGCAATTTTTCTCTGTCCAGTCCCTGCAAGGCCTTCAGGCGCATATCCAGGATCGCCTGTGCCTGCACCTCGTCCAGACCAAACCGCTCGCACAGGCGCTCCTTGGCATCGTCATAGGCGCTGCGGATAATGCGGATGACCTCGTCAATATTATCCTGGGCGATCAGCAAGCCCTCCAACAGGTGCGCCCGCTCCTGGGCTTTGCGCAGGTCATACTGGGTGCGGCGGGTCAAAACCTCTGTCTGATAAGTCAGATATTCATCAATAATCTGCCGCAAAGAGAGAATTCTCGGCTGCTTCTGGTCGTCCACCAGCGCCAGCATAATGATACCGAAGCTGCTCTGCAGCGCCGTCTGCTTAAACAGATTATTCAGCACAACCTGAGGATTAGCTTCCTTTTTCAGCTCAATAACGATCCGCATACCCTTCCGGTCAGTCTCGTCCCGAAGGTCGGAAATATTTTCCAGCCGATGATCCTTTACCTGCTCGGCAATATTTTTGATCAGCTGCCGCTTGTTCACCTGATAGGGAAGCTCTGTAACGATAATTCGGGTACGGTCATTGCCGAATTCCTCAAACTCGGTTTTTGCCCGAACCACGACCTTGCCGCGGCCGGTGGCATAAGCTGCACGGATACCGCTCCTGCCCATAATGATACCGCCGGTGGGGAAATCCGGACCGGAGATATGCTCCATCAGCTCCACCATGGAAACCTCCGGATCATCCAGCACCGCTACGCAGGCATTGATGACTTCCGTCAGATTGTGAGGCGGAATATTGGTGGCCATACCAACAGCAATACCGGAGGAGCCGTTGACCAGCAAATTGGGGAAACGGCTGGGCAAAACACGGGGTTCTTTCCGGCTTTCGTCAAAGTTGGGATCCCAGTTGACCGTGTCCTTATCGATATCCCGGAGCATCTGGTTGGAAAGCTTGGAAAGTCTGGCTTCCGTATAACGGTAAGCTGCCGGGGGGTCGCCGTCCACGGAACCAAAGTTGCCGTGTCCGTCCACCAGCATATACCGCATAGAGAAATTCTGGGCAAGACGGACCATTGCATCGTAGACCGATGCGTCGCCGTGGGGGTGATATTTACCCAACACATCACCGACACAGGTAGCAGACTTTTTGAAGGGCTTGTCGGAGGTCAGACCGCTTTCGTACATGGTGTACAAAATTCTCCGGTGTACCGGCTTCAGACCGTCCCGCACATCCGGCAGGGCGCGGCCTACGATGACGCTCATAGCATATTCGATGTAGGAACGTTCCATCTCGTCCACGAGGTTGGAGGTGGTGATCACCTGATCCGGAAACAGAATATCTTCCGGCTTATAGCTGCGATTTTGTTTTGCCATTGTGCGCCACCTCCTTAAATATCAATGTTAATGGCGTATTTTGCGTTACGCTCGATCCATTCCTTACGGGGCTCTACCTGCTCGCCCATCAGCACAGTAAAAATTTCATCGGCTTTCCGGGCATCGTCCAGAGTAATTCTCCGCAAACTGCGCTTTTCCGGATCCATTGTGGTATCCCACAGTTCCTCAGCATCCATTTCGCCCAGACCCTTGAAGCGGCTGATTTCCACCTTGGCGTTGCTTTCGCCCCGCATTTCCGTGGAAACCAGGTCTCTTTGCTCATCGGAATAAGCGACCCGCTCGGTCTTGCCCCGCTTTAGCTTATAAAGGGGCGGCACAGCGGAGTATACATAGCCATTTTCGATCAGCGGCCGCATATAGCGGAAGAAGAAGGTCAAAAGCAGGGTCCGGATGTGAGCGCCGTCTACGTCCGCATCGGACATAATGATAATTTTGTGGTAGCGGAGCTTTTCCAGATTAAAGTCCTCGCCAATGCCGCCGCCCAGGGCGATGATCAAAGGAGAAAGCTTGTCATTTCCGTAGATTTTGTCGGCTCTTGCCTTTTCTACGTTGAGCATTTTACCCCACATAGCTAAAATTGCCTGGAAACGGGAGTCTCTGCCCTGAATGGCAGAGCCGGCTGCAGAGTCGCCCTCGACGATGTACAGTTCGCACAGGGAGGGGTCTTTTTCGTTGCAGTCCTGCAGCTTATCCGGCATACCACCGGACTCCAAACCGGTCTTTCGACGGGCATTTTCTCTTGCCCGGCGGGCAGCCTCTCTTGCCCGGTTTGCCATCATTGCTTTTTCCAGAATGGTTTTAGCGGTGGAAGGATGTTCTTCAAAATAAGTTGCCAGCTGTTCGCCCATCACCTGCTCCACCAGGGTACGGATATAGGCGTTGCCCAGCTTTGCCTTGGTCTGACCTTCAAACTGGGCATCGGTCAGCTTTACGGAAATAACGGCAGAAATACCTTCCCGGCAATCCTCGCCGGAAACCTTATCATCGCCTTTAATAATGCCCACCTTTGCGCCGTAGGCATTGAGAACACGGGTCAAGGCAGTTTTGAAGCCTGTCTCGTGCATACCGCCTTCCGGGGTGCGAACATCGTTGGCAAAGGACTGGATGGTTTCGTTGTAGGAATCGTTGTATTGGATGGCAATTTCCGCGCTGGCATCATCCTTTGTTCCGTACATATAAATAATATCCGTGTGAAGCGGGGTTTTTTTCCGGTTAGTAAAGCTGACAAACTCCCGGATACCACCTTCGTAGCACATGGTTTCGGAAACAGGGGCTTCCTCTCGATTGTCCGTAATGGTAATAGACAGGCCGGCATTGAGAAACGCCTCTTCCCGCATACGCTCATGGAGCGTTTCGTAGCTGTAAATTACATCGTCAAACATTTCCGGATCCGGCTGGAAGGTAACCTCTGTACCGGTTTTGTCGGTTTCCCCCACAATGGTCATTTCCTGGGTGATGCTGCCCCGGGCAAATTTCATTTCATAAATTTTGCCGTATTTATAGACCCGGGCAGTCAGCCACTGGGAGAGGGCATTTACAACGGAAGCGCCAACACCGTGAAGACCACCGGAAACCTTATAACCGCCTCCACCAAACTTACCGCCGGCATGCAGCACCGTAAACACAACCTCCAGAGCCGGCTTGCCGGTCTGGGGCTGAATTTCCACAGGGATACCACGGCCGTCATCGGTTACAGTGATGGAATTTCCCGGATTAATGGTTACAGTAATATTTTTACAGTAGCCGGCCAGTGCTTCGTCTATGGAGTTATCCACAATTTCATACACCAAATGGTGCAAACCGGAAGAACTGGTAGAACCAATGTACATACCGGGGCGCTTGCGTACTGCCTCCAGGCCTTCCAAAACCTGAATTTGCTCGCCACCATATTCCTGTGTTACTTTCGTTTCTTCAGACATACTACTTCTCCTTAACACTGCCGTTTCTTACTTCAATGGTTTTTCCTAATTTTGTAAATCTGCCCGGCTCACAGCAGGTAATAAATACCTGTCCGCCGGTGATCTGATTGAGCACAAAATCCTGCCTGCCGGGATCCAATTCAGACAACACATCATCCAAAAGCAGGAGGGGCATTTGCCCGGTACTATTTTTCATCAGCTCCCGCTGGGCAAGCTTGATACTAATGGCGCTGGTCCGTACCTGTCCCTGAGAGCCAAAGGATTTTAAGGACATTCCGGAAAGATAAACATCAAAATCGTCCTTATGAGGACCGGTTAAACATTGGGCGCTTTCCAGCTCCGCCCGGTAATGGCTTTCCAAATGATCCTGTAGCTGACCGGTAAGTACTTCCACAGAGGCAAAGGGGTCATCAACTGTAGATACCGTGCGATAAGTCAGATTAAATTCTTCTGCGCCGCCGGAAAAAGTGCAGTGGTATTGCTCCGCCGCCTTTGCAAGGCCTTCATAATACCGGGCGCGATAGGAAATCAGCAGTGCACCTACCTGACAAAGCCGAGTATTGTATTCCGGCAAAATTTCCAGTAAGCCGGGATGTTCATACCGGTCTTTCAAAATCTTGCTTTTTTGCTCCAAGATCCGGTGATATTCCGTCAGCGCCGCTTCATAATTGGGTCTGAGCTGACAAAGACAGCTATCCGTCATCCGTCTGCGGGCAGAAGCGCCGGTTTTCAGGACCATCAGATCCTCCGGGCAAAATAAAACCGTTTGTAATACACCGGAAATTTCTCCAGCCGTTTTCTTTTTTACCCCGTTTTGATACAACTGACGGGGTCTTACTCCGGAAAATAAAATCCACCGCAGGCTTTGTTCCCGCTCCTGGGAAGAAAGCTGACCATCTATTTCTCCGAAATCCGCACCTAGTTTTACAAGCTCCGCCGTTTTTTGGGTGCGAAAGCTTTTTCCGCTTCCTAAATAAACAATCGCTTCTAATAAATTGGTCTTACCCTGGGCATTATTGCCTACAATCAAATTCACACCAGAATCAAAGGAAAGCTCCAGCTGCTCGTAATTCCGGAAATGATTTAACCTGATTTGATTAAGCTTCATAAGAACAAATGCGGTATGCTTCGCCGTTATAGAAAATTTCATCCCCGGGATATAATTTTTTACCCCGCATGGTGCAAATTTCTCCTCCGACGGATACCAGACCTTCCTGAATCACTGCCTTTCCTTCGCCACCGGATGCAACCGCGTTGGCAAGCTTGAGGGCAGCCTCCAGCTTAATAAATTCCGTTCCAATATAAATGGATATCATTATTTACTCCTTAATTACTGATCCGCACAGGCAGAACCATATAAGAAAAGTCCTGCTTTTCCTCTACCGGGGTAAATACAATGGGGCTTAGGCTGTTTGTCAGTTCCAACACCACTTCCTCAGCAGGAATTGCCCGAAGGGCATCGCACAGATAACGGACATTAAAGCCGATTTCCAACTCCTTGCCATCACCGGATAAGCTGCAGCGGTCTTCAGCCGTACCGATGGTAGTATTGGTTTTCAGATGTACAACCTGATCAGAAAATACGCAGCGCACCGGGCTTTTATATTTTTCTGACACGATCAGACCCACACGCTCAATTGAAGAGGTCAAATCTGCCACATTGGCGACCAGCTTCACCGGGCAATTGGTGGGAACCACCCGACGCCAATCCAAAAATTCACCTTCTAAAAGCCGGCAAATAAGGGTTGCATCCCCAAGGGTAAACAAGATATGCTTACTGCCCAAAGTAAAAGCAGCTTGATTGTCTGTATCCTGCAGGATTTTTTCCACTTCTTTTAAGCTCTGCGCCGGAATAACAAAGGAAAGCTTTCTGCCGGTTGGCGTGTCCATATGATAGGTACGGCGGGCAAGACGGAAACCGTCGACTGCAATAGCAGAAACCGTTTCTTCCTCCACCTCAAATTTGACACCGGTATGGATCGGACGACCCTGATTTTCCGAAACTGAGAAAATCGTTCCGGAAATCAGCTCTTTCAGCGCATTTTGCGGAATTTGAATACTCTTTCCGTCTCCCACATCCGGCAGCTCCGGATAATCCTCTGCGCTTTCTGCAGAAATGGAGAAGGAAGCATAACCCGCACGGATAGAAACCTTATAGTTTTCATCCACTACAACGGTAACCGGACCTTCCGGCAAACGGCGGATAATATCGCCGAACAGTCTTGCCGGCAGAACACAGCTGCCCATATCCGCAACATCTGCCTCAATTTCATAGGTAATGGCTGTTTCCATATTAAAACCGGTGAGGCTCAATCCGTTTCCTGCCCGGCATAAAATACCTTCCAATACAGAAAGGGCGCTTTTGGTTGCAACTGCCCGTCCGGTAATATTCAGTCCGTTCATCAGCATACTTTTTTCACAAGTAAAACGCATAAGGAAAACTCCTTTTTTGTAATAATTATAATTAATATATAAAAATAAATAAGAAAAGGTAGTAATGGTAGTAGTAGAGGAAAATTATGTGGAAAACCCGAATTTTCCATACTGTACCAATACTTTTTTATGCACAGTTAAATTGGGGAAAAACATAACTTTTGCACAAAGCCTGTGGAGAAAAGAAAGCGAAAACGTTATCAACAGACAATTTGTCCACTTTCCACAGGTATTGTGGAAAAATCAAAGACGGGAATTGATGTTTGCGGTAATGTCCTTAATGTGATTTTGCAGGCTTTCGTCTCCGGTTTTTAACATAGTCTCTACCTTTTTGATGGAGTGCAGGACAGTAGAATGGTCCTTACCCAATTCCTTACCAATATCGGTGGTACTTAAATTGGTCAGCTTCCGAATTAGATAAATGGCAACCTGCCGGGCCTCTGCTGTTCCCTTGTTTCGAAGGGTGCCTCGGAGCACTGACTCATCAATAGAATAGAAATTACAAACTTGTTGGATAATCAGATTGGGTGTCGGCAGGGTATTGCCTTCTGTTTTATACATATCGGAAATAGCCCGGGCGACATTATCCAGGGTCAGTTCCATAGCATTTAAGTCCACATAAGCCCGGAGCTTTTTCACTGTGCCTTCGATCTGCCGCACATTATTGGTAACATTTTTGGCAATATAGTCGCAGACTTCAACGCTTAACTCCAGAGCCAGAGAAATGGCTTTGTTTTTAATAATGGCCATCCGGGTTTCATAGTCCGGGGGCTGAATATCTGCCAGTAAGCCCCATTCAAAACGGGTACGCAGACGGTCTTCCAATGTCAGCATATCGCCGGGCTTTCGGTCGGAGGTCATGACGATTTGCTTATGCTCTTCATAAAGCTTGTTGAAGGTGTGGAAAAATTCTTCCTGAGTAGACTCTTTACCCGCAATAAACTGAATATCGTCGATCAAAAATAAGTCTGCTTCCCGGTACTTGCTGCGGAATTCAATATTTTTACCGCTTTGAATGGCGGAAATCAGTTCATTGGTAAACTGGTCGCCCTTGATATACACCACATTTGCCTGGGGATTGTTTTTCCGGATTTCATTGGCAATGGCGTACAGAAGGTGGGTTTTGCCGATACCGGGAGGGCCATAGATAAACAAAGGATTATAGGTTTGTCCGGGATTGTTGCTGACGGCGGTAGCCGCGCCGTAGGCAAAACGGTTGGAAGGACCAACCACAAAATTATCAAATGTAAACTGGGGATTAAAATCCATCAGAGGCTTTTGGATTCCCTTGGAGCGGTAGGCATCTAACTCTTCATCGCCGAATACGATCAGCTTGGCATCAGAATTAAAGATTTCCTTCAGGGCATCCTGAATGTGGCTGGCATAGCGGCTGACGATCACCTCACGGTGATATTCCAGGGAAGAATGGATGATCAGTTGCTCTTCTGTCAGTTCCACCACCTCCACATCATCAAACCAGGTGGAGATGGTTACACTGTCCATATTATTTTCCAGATAATTCAGGATTTTTGCCCAGACATAGGCAGAGGCGTACATAAAAATTCGGCTCCTTTCATCTGTTTATCGGCCTGAAAAAGCGTATATTTCTTCACCGTAAATTTTATCATATTTTTTCTAAAAAAACAAGTAAAATTATCCACAACCCTTGTGGAAAAAAGTAAAGAATTTGCAATGGTTTTTGGACAAAAAAACAAGGTCGCCGAAGCGACCTTGTTACGTCTGTTTTTTGCTTTAAATTACACCAGTGCGCAGGTGATAATTGCCATCTTGTAGACCTCGTCTGCGTTACAGCCGCGGGACAGGTCATTGATGGGCGCAGCCAGGCCCTGCAGGATAGGACCGTAGGCTTCATAGCCGCCCAGACGCTGGGCAATTTTGTAGCCGATGTTGCCTGCTTCGATGCAGGGGAAGATGAAGGTGTTGGCGTAGCCGGCAACCGGGGAGCCGGGGAACTTCAGCTGACCAACCTCGGGAGCAACAGCTGCGTCAAACTGCATTTCGCCGTCGATCATCAGCTCGGGGTCCATCTCCTTGGCAACGACGGTTGCATCGTGGCTCAGCTGGACAGTGCCGCCCTTGCCGGAGCCGTTGGTGGAGAAGCTGAGCATCGCAACCTTGGGATCAATGCCGAAAACCTTAGCGGTCTTGGCGGTTTCAATGGCGACCTCAGCCAGCTTCCGGGCAGCGGAAACGGTAACATTGCCTTCCTTGTCCACACTGTCCTCGTAGCTCAAGTTGATGGCGCAGTCGCCCATAGCGATCTTCTCGTCGCCCCGAACCATAATGAAGCAAGAGGAAACCAGATTTGCACCCTTCTTGGTCTTGACCAGCTGCAGAGCGGGACGGACGGTGTCAGCAGTGGAGTAGGTAGCACCGCCCAGCAGAGCGTCAGCATAGCCCATCTTCACCAGCATCGTGCCAAAGTAGTTGCCCTTGGACAGCGCCTTGCGGCAGTCCTCGGCAGACATTTTGCCCTTACGCAGCTCCACCATCTTTTCTACCATAGCATCCATATCGCCATAGGTAGCAGGATCCAGAATCTCCACACCCTCGATGTTAAAGCCGCCCTTGGCAGCGTTGGCCTTAACCTCGTCCACATTGCCCACCAGAATGGGGGTCAGGAAGCCGCCCTCTACCAGACGGGCAGTTGCCTCCAGAATACGGGCATCGTGGCCCTCGGTAAAGACGATTTTCCGGGGATTGGCTTTTAAGGTTTCAATCATTGCATTAAACATAGTTTTTTCCTCCGTTAAGGGTGTTTTACCCAAATTTTAACAACTAAATTATACACCAAAAAACCTTGGGGTGCAACTCTTTACAAAAAATTTATTTGACGGACTATCTGCTTTTTATTATAATAAAATTACAAACAGGCAAGGAGGTATGTTTATGAATTGGTTCGCCCTTGTTTGGCTTATCCTGCTGGTAGTTTTTATCATGGCAGAGGCAGCCACGGTAACGGTCGTTTCTTTGTGGTTTGCAGCAGGCGCGCTGACAGCGCTGGTTGCCAGCTTGCTGGGCGCGGAGCTATGGCTGCAGGCGGTGCTGTTTGCGGCGGTTTCCGTGGTTTTGCTGTGGGCCCTCCGGCCGGTCGTAAAGAAGTATTTTACTCCGAAGCTGACAAAAACCAATGTGGATGCCGTTGTGGGCACCACCGGTCTGGTAACGGAGAAAATAGATAACACCTTATCCCAGGGACGGGTAAAGCTGGGGACTATGGAATGGTCCGCCAGAAGCACCGTTGGGGAGTCGGTGGAGGAAGGTACCTTGGTTCGGGTAGACCGGATCGAGGGCGTCAAGGTGTTCGTTACAAAGGTAAATGTAACAGCACAGGTAAAATAATAAGGAGGTATTTGTATGGAATGGGTTATTATTGGAGCGGTTTTGGTAATTTTGTTTTTGATTATTATCTCCAATATCGCTGTGGTTCAGCAGTCCCGGGCTTATGTGATTGAACGGCTGGGCGCTTTCCAGACGGTATGGAGTGTCGGACTGCATTTCAAAATCCCCTTTATCGACCGGATCGCCCGTCGGGTATCCTTAAAGGAGCAGGTTCTGGACTATCCGCCTCAGCCGGTGATCACCAAGGATAATGTTACAATGCAGATCGACACCGTTGTGTATTTCCAGATCACCGATCCCAAGCTCTACACCTACGGTGTGGAAATGCCCATGGCGGCAATGGAGACCCTGACTGCACCCACCCTGCGTAATATTATCGGCGATTTGGAGCTGGATCAGACCCTCACCAGCCGGGATATCATCAATACGAAAATGCGGGCAATTTTGGACGAAGCCACCGACCCCTGGGGCATTAAGGTCAACCGGGTGGAGCTGAAAAACATTTTGCCTCCGCAGGATATCCAAAACTCTATGGAAAAGCAGATGAAGGCAGAGCGGGACCGCCGGCAGGCAATTTTGCAGGCAGAAGGTCAGAAAAAGTCTGCGATCCTCATTGCGGAAGGCGAGCGGGAGTCTGCCATTTTGCGGGCAGATGCAGAAAAGCAGGCGGCTATTTTGAAGGCTGAGGCAGAGAAGGCAGCAGCGGTGCTGAAGGCAGACGGTGAAGCCCAGGCGATCCGGACCGTGCAGCAGGCGCTGGCAGACTCTATGGCAATGCTGAACGAAAAAGCCCCCAACGACCAGGTAATTAAGCTCAAGTCCATTCAGGCAATGGAAAAGGTAGCCGACGGCAAGGCAACCAAGATCATTATTCCCAGCCAGATGCAGGGTATGGTAGGCCTTGCCAACGGACTTGTGGAAGGCGTGAAGGAATAATGGCAAAACAAGAAAATCGGTTTATTAAGATTAAAAGCGAAAGCGGCGGCTTTACCGGCCCGGCAACGACAGTGCTGGTAGACCGGCAGACCGGGGTAAACTACTTGTTTGCCAGCAGCGGCTATGCCGGCGGATTGACCGTTCTTCTGAACCGGGACGGTACACCGGTTGTTACCCCTGTGCCAAAAACCTACGACGAATAAGCGTTGCGCCGCCCTGTTCTGGGCGGCGCTTTTCCGTAAACAATCCGTAAACAAAACCAAAAGGCAGTTGAAATTCCCGTATTTTACCCTATAATAGGCATATAACATTTGCAAAGGTGCGTTTTCTATGGGAAATTGGTTTCGAAGATTTACTGCCCGGTTGGGCGCTTCTTTTCGGTATTTTATGCAGGGTCGCTATGGCACCGATAAATTAAACACAGCCATTTTGGTAGCCGGTGTGATTGCCTGCTTCGGCTCGATGCTGTTCCGTTTTCCGCTGCTGAACTGGATCTTAACGATGTTTGCCTATGCCTGTATGGGCGTGGCGCTTTTTCGGATGCTCTCCCGGAATACCTACAAGCGGTATGAGGAAAACCGGAAATATCTGCGGTTTTTGGAACGGGCAAAGGACCGAAATCACCGGTATTATGCCTGCCCCCGGTGTCGGCAGACGGTGCGTGTCCCCCGGGGAAAAGGAAAAATTTATATTACCTGCCCCAAATGCCGGGAACGGTTTCTGAAAAAAACATAAAGAGACAGCCACTGGCTGTCTCTTTTGTCATTGCGAGCCAGTGCGTACACTGGCGTGGCAATCTTCTAAACAATGTTGAGATTCCCACGTCGGGCATTGCCCTCCTCGGAATGACAAGCGCGGAATGTTTTTCTGTATTTACAGATTGACGAAGCGAAAAACTAGGGGTACAATAAAGTTAAGAAATTTCCGGGGAGGTAGCTTATGAACCATAAAATTTTTCAGTTCGACCCTTATTTGAAACCCTTCCGCAAGGATTTTGACCTGCGTATGGAAAACTATCGTAATAAGCTGCAGGAGCTGGTAAAGCCGGGACAGACTCTTTCGGATTTTGCCAATGCCCACCATTATTTCGGTTTCCACCAGACCCAGCGGGGATGGTATTACCGGGAGTGGGCGCCGGCAGCGCAGGAGCTTTATCTCACCGGAGATTTTTGCAATTGGGATCGGTATGCCTATCCTATGAAAAAGGGAAAAAACGAAGAATTTTCCCTGTTTTTGCCCGGAAAAAATGCGCTTCCCGATGGTTCCCGGGTTATGGTAATTGTAAAAACCGGCGACCGGGAATTAGAGCGCATCCCCCTGTATGCGAATTATGTTCTTCAGGAAGCAGACGGCGCCTGGAACGCGGTGATCTACCATAACCGGGAATTTACCTGGACAGACGGGGATTTCCGTCCCAAAAAAGAGCTATTTATCTATGAGTGCCATATCGGTATGGCGCAGGAGGAAGGGAAGGTAGGCTCCTACACCGAGTTCCGGGAGAATATTCTGCCCCGAATCAAGGCGTTGGGCTATAACACCATCCAAATCATGGCCATTATGGAGCACCCCTATTATGCCAGCTTTGGCTATCAGGTAACAAACTTTTTTGCGCCCTCTTCCCGGTTTGGCACACCGGAGGAATTGAAAGCATTGATTAACGCGGCCCACAATATGGGTATCGCGGTGCTTTTGGATGTGGTGCACTCCCACGCCTGCAAAAATACCCGGGAGGGCATCAATGAATTTGACGGAAGCGCTTGCCAGTTTTTCCACGAAGGTCCTCGGGGTGAACATTCTGCCTGGGGCACAAAGTGCTTTGATTACGGCAAAAACCAGGTGCTGCATTTTCTGCTGTCCAACCTGAAGTACTGGCAGACGGAGTTCCATTTTGACGGCTTCCGGTTTGACGGCGTTACCTCTATGCTGTATCTGGACCACGGCTTGGGCACCAGCTTTGGCAGCTATGACAAATATTTTTCTATGAACACCGACACCCAGGCAGTTACCTACCTGCAGCTGGCGACCCAGCTGGTGCGGGAGGTCAACCCCAATGCCATTTTGATTGCGGAGGATATGTCGGCGATGCCGGGTATGTGCCTGCCGATCAAGGATGGCGGCATCGGCTTTGATTACCGTCTGGCTATGGGCGAGCCGGATATGTGGATCAAGCTATTAAAAGAAGTTCCCGACGAGCATTGGGACTTAAACAGCATCTACTATGAGCTGACCATCCGCAGACCCAAGGAAAAGGTGATCGGCTACTGCGAGTCTCACGACCAGGCGCTGGTGGGGGACAAGACCTTGATGTTCCGGCTTTGCGACCAGGAAATGTACTGGCATATGGATAAAAACAGCCAAAGCCTGGTGATCGATCGGGGCATTGCCCTGCATAAAATGCTGCGGTTGCTGACAATGAGCTTAGGCGGCAACGGTTACCTGACCTTTATGGGCAACGAGTTCGGACATCCGGAGTGGATCGATTTTCCCCGGGAGGGCAACGGTTGGAGCTACCATTACTGCCGCCGGCAGTGGTCCCTGGCAGAGGACCCTAATCTGAAATACGGATACCTGCAGGAATTTGAAAAGGCAATGGTCATCCAAGGAAAGAAATGCCGGGTGCTTCGGGGTAAGGACCGGCAGCTGTACCTGCACAATGACCAAAAGCTGCTGGCGTATCAAAAGGGAAGCGGCATTTTTGCCTTTAATTTCCACCCCCAAAATTCCTACGAAGGCTTTTTCCTGCCAGTACCAGAAGAAGGACAGTATCAGGTCATCCTTTCTACCGACGATTTCTGCTTCGGCGGACAGGGAAGAATTTATCACAATTGCTACGAAACCACCGAGCAAAACGGACAAACAGGTGTTCTTCTGTATTTGCCCAGCCGCACGGCAGTTGTGTTGAAAAAGGTGTAAAAGGAGAGAAAGCCTTGAAAAAAAGACTGCTTTTGTTACTGTTATGTATGGCTTTCCTTTGCGGTTGCCAAATTGGGCAGAAAGAATACACAGCCAGGAAGTCTGCTGCAAACACCGGAAACGCCACATTGGAAGCTGCCACAAAACGGATCACAGTGTACCCTGGCGCTATTGAATATTTTTTAGGGGAAATCACCGACTATTCCTGGGAGCAGGAATTTCCACCGGAATTTGTGATGCTGCATTTCTGCAGCGCGGTGGTTAACCACTTTGACGACCCTTATAACCACGAATATGTGCGGCAAACCTTCACGGACGCGGGGGTTTCGATCCATTATATTGTGGACCGGGAGGGACAGGTGTTCTGCTATATCCCGGAGGACCGCTCCGCCTGGCACGCCGGCTACGGAACCTGGCTGAACGATGAAAAGTACACCAATAAAATGAACAAGTACTCTATCGGCATTGAGATTATGGGCATCGGCACCCAAGAGGAAATGTCCATTTACCTGCATAAAAGCCAGTACAACAAGCTTCCTAAGGAACATATCGGCTTCACCGATGCCCAGTATGCAGCCCTTAAGGACCTGGTAGCGGATGTTTGTCAGCGACACAATATTCCGCTGGACCGGGAGCACATCATCGGACACGATGAATTCAGCCCCAGAAAAAATGACCCAGGCGACTTGTTCGACTGGTCGAGAATATTGCCATAAAAACGCAGAAGGGGATAGTTAGGTTATGAAAAAGGTATTTGCAATGATTGCGGTGTTTCCGCTGCTGGTTTCCTTGGCAGCCTGCGGCGGAAATTATGAGCCGGAGGCGTATGTGGCATCCAATGCGTTGGTGGTGGAAACAGCTTACGTAGACGGACAGGCAAAGGTAATCACCCGCAAAACCACCGATAAAGAATTGTCCGGCGTAAAACTGGCTTGTGTGTATTTTGATGCCGCGGGTCAACAAGTCGGAGAGTTTGAAGTGATCGAAGGAGACGTTGTTAAAAAGGATGTCGTGAGCAGCTGGACCTTTGACGCACCTGCCGGTTGTGTATATGTAGAAGCAATCGTTGCCGGTGTTACATATGCCGACGGAACGGCAGAAAACTGTCCTGGTGTAGATACCTGGGCAAAGGACACTGCTGCCACATTCAATGCCCAAGCGCAGAAAACAGCTTTGACAGCAGCTGCGGCAGAGGCAGAAAACTGTCCGGCAGTAACCTATACGGTGGAAGAGATGAAGGATACCAGCGTGGATGTGGAGCTGACGAATACCGGCGATCAGGCAATTACGGAAGCGGTTGTGTATTCTTTGTGGTTTGATGCGCAGGGCGATCCGGTGGATATCGGCGGAAACTTTGCCAAGAACGCAAAAAGATCCTCCTTGAAGGACTTGGCAGCTGGGGAGAATGCCAGCTATACTGTTCCGGCGCCGGAAGGCACCGCCAAGGCAAAAATGGTGATCGAAACGGTTACCTTTGCTGACGGGACCATCTGGGAAAATGCGGCAGTATACAAGTGGCTTGCCGCCAATCGGAATACAGCAGAGTAAAACAAGCCGCGTCTTTCAGAAGAAAGACGCGGCTGATATTTTATTTTCCGAAGGATTTCTCTGCCAAAACCTGGTAGTTTTCTGCGTCCTGGTGGATATAATCCACCTGCGGCTGAGTTAAGGGCTTGACCACTGTGGCGGGGTTGCCCAAAATCAAAGAGCCCTCCGGGGCATTCATTTTTCCTGTTACCAAAGCGCCGGCACCGACCATACAATGCTTTCCCAGCACAGCTCCGTCCAGCACTACCGCACCCATACCGATCAGGCAATGGTCTCCCACAGTGCAGCCGTGTAAAATTGCCCCGTGGCCTACGGTGCAGCCCTTGCCTAACGTAACGGTTTCGTGGAGCACACAGTTATCCTGAATATTAGAGCCTTCTCCAACGGTAATTTTACCGCTGTCGCCCCGGAGCACTGCGCCGTACCAGACGCTGACATTGTTACCCAGCTCCACATCGCCGGTAACCACCGCATTGGGCGCCAGATAAACTTTCTTTTCCATCGAAACCACCTCGTTTTTCTTTCATTATACCATGAAGTGTAAGCAAAATGGTATAAGATAGCCATATTTTCCGGTTCCCGGCAAAGCCGGGGAGGAAAATGGCGATTATTCGGTATAATAACTGCCTTGCAGTTATTATACCATAAAAGAAACGGAAAGTAAAACAAAGAAAGCCCCCGGATTTTTCTTCCGGGGGCGTATGTACAGATTAGCCGTTTACGTTGTAGTGCTCGGAAATCAGATTCATACCCTTGAGAATTTTGTGGGTATAAACAAGCGGACCGACAGCAATCAAGGAACCCAGAATGCCCCAGCCCCAGAAAGTGCCGGCGCCTACGTGGTAGCCGATGCCCCGACGGGTCAACTCTGCGCCGATGCGCTTTGCCAGACGGTGGTTCCAGACCAGCGCAGCAATGCCTGCTGTGATGGGGGAAACGATAAAGATCAACAGCAGATAGTGCATGGTTTTCTTTCCGTCGTAGCGGCTGGCTGCGGTGTTAATATCCTGAGATACAGCAGACCAGACAACCAGGCCATAAATGCCAAAGGTGATCAAGGACAGCAAAATGAGTTTGATAAGGCCGCGGTTGGTTTTTAACTGGCCAACGGGGGCGGTAGAAGCGGTGTATGTGTTTTCGCTCATAATAAATACCTCGTTTCTAAGTTCTCACACCATTTGGTGCTGATATTATTATAAAATCTGCATAAAACCGTGTCAATAACATTTACAGCCCCAATGACTATTTCGTTTGATTGCATAAAAAACAGCGGTAGAGTTCCCTGTCTTGTTATTCATTTTTTGTTCAAAATTCCAAATGCGTTTCAAAAGCATAGCACGCCCAAGCTGCCAAAACGCAGCTTGGGCAGGGTTTCGTGCTAATCATCCTTTTCTTTCTGGTGGCGGAGGACTTTGCCGGTGTAAGCATCGATGTCGTAATCGTACTCATAACCGGCAGCATCAAAGGAAACCTCGTAGACCAGCTTGCCGTTTTCCTTGTCCAGCTCCACAACCAAATTCGAAACCTGATTTTCGTTGACCTGGGCGTGGGTAAAGGCCTGAGCTTTTGCTTCCTCCCGGGTAATCCGTGTCGGGGCGTTCTCAGTCTGGCCTGTGGTGTCGCCGGTGCGTTTTGTCGCTGCACTGCTGGCGCTACAGCCAACAAGGCTCAGCATCAAAACCAGGGAAGTGAACGCAAGAACATATTTTTTCATATTTTTACTCCTTTCATAAAACAAAACCCGGGCGAAGATAAGTTCTTCGCCCGGGTGCGCGTATCAAGGGGCGGCCAAAGTCGCCGATTGGTAAGCGTATATTATGTTTCTATAATTTCCATAGCCTTGCCGCAGCATCGAGGGATGGGGTCCCCTGCCTTTACCGCAAGAACCTTGTGGCAAATGGGGCAGTAGACCCTGCAATCCGTTTCCGCGCGGACGATCAGACCGGAAAAGCTTTTTAATTCCATGAACCTTACTTAAAGTAGCGCTCCAGCAGACCCTTCTCATCCTCACAAACTCCGCTTTGCTGCGTTCGCCTTATGGCGAACATCCGCACGCTTCGTTGCTCGTCCTCTCCGAATCAAACCCACTTCATTGGGCTTTGATTCGGTTGTGGATTACTTGAAATATCTTTCAAGCAATCCTTTCAAAGCTACGCCGTGGCGAGCCTCGTCGCGGGCCATTTCATGGACGGTATCGTGGATGGCGTCCAGGCCGTTGCGCTTGGCGCAGGTAGCCAGGTCGAACTTGCCCTGGGTAGCGCCGAACTCGCAGTCAACACGCCAAGCTAAGTTGTCCTTTGTGGTAGCTTTCATATTGGGCTCCAGATCCTCGCCCAGCAGCTCTGCAAACTTGGCGGCGTGCTCTGCTTCTTCCCAAGCAGCCTTCTCCCAGTACAGACCTACCTCGGGGTAGCCTTCCCGGTGGGCAATCCGCGCCATGCACAGATACATACCAACCTCGCTGCACTCGCCGTTAAAGTTTGCCATCAGCTGGTCGAAGATATATTTCTTGTCTTCTTCGCTGATGTCGGGGTTGTTCTTAACGGTCTGGGCGTAAACGCCGTACTCGTGAACAGCGGCCAACTTCTGCTCGCCCTTCTGCTCGACAAACTTGGAAGCCGGAACCTTACATACGGGGCAGGTGAAATCGGCAGCCAATTCCTCGGCAGTGTGAACATAACCACAAACGGAACATACAAACTTTTTCATATCAATTATCCTCCAAAAATTAATTTTTTATTCAGCTTCTTCAAATTGATCGGGGCCGACGCCGCACAGGGGGCATTCGTAGTCTTCGGGCAGCTCGTCTCCCTCATAGACATAACCGCAAACGCTGCATACAAACTTTTTCATACTGCTTCACCACTTTTCCTTAAATTTGAGCAATCCCGGCACAGGCCGGTGAAGGTTAGCTGACAGTCGGCAATTTCGCCGCCGCAGCAGGAGCTTGCTGTGTTGCACAGCTCCTTCGGTACCTGCATCTGGTGCAGGTCGATCACGGCATCGCAATGATTACATATAAAGTGTACGTGGGGTTGGGTGTTGGCATCAAACCGTTCCACACCCCGAACGGTGGCTACACTGGAAACCAAGCCCTGCTCCTTAAAAAGCGTCAGGTTTCGGTACACCGTGCCCATTGCCAGATCCGGCAGTTCTTCCTTCAGATCCCGGAAGATCTGCTCGGCAGAGGGGTGAACGGTGGTGCTTCTCAGGTAGCTCAGAATGGTATCGCGCTTTTTGAAGTGCTTTGCGCTGTCCGCCATAGCATCACCTCGTATTTCTAAATGAGAATAATTCTTATTTACATCTAGAGTATAGCACGGCAGATTTTCTTTGTCAACAGAAATTTGAAAATTTTCAAAAAATTTTTGTGCGCCGCAAAAGTTTGACACCTAAGAGAAAATCTGTTACTATGAAGCAAAAAATGAGGTGGCAGCTATGAAAGATCTATTCCGGACAGAATTAACTCCGACACAGGTAAATGCAATAACCAATTTAGGCCTTGCCCATATTGGCGACGGTGTATATGAGCTTTTGTGCCGCACCTATCTGTGCCTTCGGGGCGACAAAACCGTTCTGAAACTGCATAAGGATACGGTGGAGCTGGTCAAAGCGCCCACCCAAGCAAAATTTGCCGACAAATTAAAGCCGCTGCTGACACCGGAAGAAATGGACTATTACCGCCGGGGCAAAAATGCCCACACCCACGCCGCCCCCAAAGCCGCCAGCCGGCAGGAGTATGCCAAGGCTACCGGTTTGGAAACCCTGTTTGGGGCACTGTACCTGCTGGGAAGGACCCAGCGGCTGAACGAATTATTTGAAAAGCTAATGGAAGAGGAATAAAAATGGCATTTGATGCATTTTTTCTGTCGGCGGTGCTGGCGGAGCTGAAGCCGGTGGTGCTGGGAGCAAGGGTTGAGAAAATTCACCAACCCAGCCGGGATACGGTGATTTTTCATCTGCGCTGCGAAGGCGGACGGCAAAAGCTGCTGTTTGCCCCCAATCCGGCGGCGCCCCGGCTGCACCTGACCGGCTCTAGTCCGGAAAATCCGGATCAGCCGCCGATGTTTTGTATGCTGCTGCGTAAGCACCTGTCCGGCGCCAGAATTGCTGGTGTTTTCCAGCCGGAAATGGAGCGACTGGCAGAATTCACCTTTGACTGCACCGATGAGATGGGATATCCGGTGCAGAAAAAATTGGTTGCCGAGCTGATGGGCAAAACCTGTAATCTGTACTTGCTGGACAAGGAAGGACGGATTTTGGACTGCCTGCGCCGGATCGGTCTGGACGAAAGCGCCAAGCGGGCGGCGCTGCCGGGCTTTTATTACCAAAACCCGGAGCCAATTGAAAAAGCAAACCCCAGAACTCTGGAAAAGGAAGGTTATGTAAACCTGCTTTCCTGTCCGGGAGCGGATATTTTGGCAGAGCGGCTGATGGACACTTTGGGCGGTCTTTCGCCGCTGGTGTGCCGGGAGGCGGCGCTGTTTGCCGCCGGCGAACCGGATGCCCGGCTGGCAAACCGGGATATAGGAGCTGTGGCGGAAAAGCTCCATCTGTTTTTCCGGGAGCATTTGGAGCATCCCAAGCCCTGCTACTATGCCCTTGCAGACGGCACAGTGAAGCAGTTTGCTTTTTGCCCGGTTACCCAGTATGGGGAGTTTGGGCAGGCAGAGAGCTTTTCTGCGCTGATGGATCAGTATTATATTGTAAGGGATCGCAAGGATGCTATGCGGCAAAAAAGCCAGGCGGTCCGCAAAACCGTCAGCAACCTCTGTCAGCGGTTGAGCCGTAAAATTGCCGTGCAGGAAAAGGAGCTGACTGCTACCTATGACCGGGAGCGGCTGCGGCAGCTGGGGGATATCGTAACGGCAAATATCCACCGGATTCAAAAAGGTCAGCGGCTTTTGCAGGCAGAGGATTTTTACGATGAAGAAATGAATGTCGTGGAAATTCCGTTGTCGGAGAAGCTGAGCCCCCAACAAAATGCCGCAAAATTCTATAAAGATTACGCTCGGATGAAAACTGCGGAGAAGGAGCTGACCCGGCAGCTTGCCTTAGGTCGGGAGGAACAAAGCTATTTGCAAAGTGTTTTGGAGGAGCTAAGCCGGGCGGAGACTGAGGCGGAGCTGGAGGAGATCCGGCAGGAGCTGATTGCCGGCGGATATCTGCGGGCGGATTCCAAGAAACGTTTGCGGCAGGAAAAGAGCCAGCCGCTGCGGTTTGTTTCCACAGACGGGTATCCCATTTATGTGGGCAGGAACAACCGGCAAAATGAAGAACTGACCTTTAAGGCGGCGCGAAAGGACGATTTGTGGCTTCACGCCCAAAAGGTCCACGGCAGCCACGTGATTATCGCCTGCGCCGGGGTAACGCCTCCGGATGACACCATCACCCAGGCGGCTCAGCTGGCAGCATATTATGCCGAAAGCGTCGGCGGTCAGAATATCCCGGTGGATGTAACGCCTGTCAAGCAGGTAAAAAAGACCCCCGGGGGCAAGCCGGGAATGGTGATCTACCACACCTACCGGACAGTCATCGTCAACCCCTATAAGGATATTGTGGTGGATGCATTAAATGCAGAAAAGAAAGAATGAAAACACGGCTCTTTCGAGCCGTGTTTTTATGCAAATAAATTGTCGACGCTGTCAAAGCGGTAGCCCATAGACTTCCATTTGGTTAAAAGCTCGTCTAAAATTTCTGCGTTGGTCTGGGAAGTGGAATGCAGCAAGATCACCGCGCCGTTGTGGGTGCGGGGCAGCAGCTTTGCAAAGGCCTCGTTCTTGGTAGGCTGGGCATCGTTGTTCCAATCCACATAGGCAAGGCTCCAGAAAACGGTTTTATAACCAAGGGCCTTGGCTTGCTTCAAATTCTCCTGACTGTAAATGCCCTGGGGCGGGCGGTAGAATTTGGGCATTTCTTTCCCGGTGGTTTCAAAAAACAGCTGTTCTAAGTCCTGCAGTTCTTTGGAAAAGTCCTCTTTTTGGGAGATTTGGCTCATATCCTTATGATGCATCGTATGGTTGGCAACGATATGTCCGTTTTCCACCATTCTGCGCACCAGATCCGGGTTTTTCTCGATATAGTTGCCCACCAGGAAAAAGGCGGCGGGCACTTTGTGCTCTTCCAATATGTCCAGTATTTTTTCTGTGCAGCCGTTTTCGTAGCCGGCATCAAAGGTTAAGTAAAGCACCCTCTGTGTGGTGTCCCCTAGATACACAGCATCGTAGGCTTGCAGCTGCTTGGCAGATGCCGGTCCGCTGGGCGGTTGCCCTTGCTCGGAAAAGCTTAATCCCCAGGAGCCGGTGGCGAGGACGCCACCAAAAAATTGGCTGCAGCTTAGGATCAGCGCGGCGCATACTGCACCGAAAATAACCCATAAATCTTTTTTTGGCATAGAACATCCCTCCTGGGACACTCTATGCCAAAAGCTTTTTTATTATACAAGCTGTTTCAGCCGTCGGGAAAGAAGATAGGCAAGGGCAATTTTGAAGGCATCTGGCAAAAGATACGGTAGCACGCAAACCGATAAAACCGACCACAGGGCGTTGGGCGCATGCTGCAAATAAAGCGCATAGTACCACCCGGCGCCGAAGGCATAGCAGGAAAAAAGACCCAAAATCATAGATAAAAGGCTGTTTTTCGTGGCAAAAACGCCAAATCTGTAAACAAGACCAGCCACAAGAAAACCAACCAAAAAGCCACCGTTTGCGCCAAGCAGCATACCGACACCGCCCCGGAAACCGGAAAAAACCGGAAACCCGGCAAAGCCTAAAAGCAGATAAATGCCAATACAAAGGCTGCCCCATTTGCCCCCCAGAATACCCAGAATGAAAAACACCCCAAAGGTTTGCAGGGTGAAGGTGGCAGCGCCCAAAGGCAGGGCCAGCCAGGCGCAAAGGGTCAAAAGCGCAGCGCCCAGACCGCAAAGACATATTTTTTTGATTGGCATTACCACACCTCCTGTTCCGGGATAGGATAGCATTTTGGGGAAGAAAAGTCAATAAAAACCGGGTTGCGAAAGCAACCCGGTTTACATAACATAAGCATTTATTTGTTCAGATAAGCATCGATGGCGGCAGCGCCCTTCTTGCCGGCGCCCATTGCCAAAATAACGGTTGCTGCACCGGTAACGGCATCGCCGCCGGCAAACACGCCGTCGCGGGTGGTCATCTCGTCCTCGTTGACGATCAGGCAGCCCTTCCGGTTGGTCCCCAGACCGGGAGTGGTGGTCCGCAGCAGGGGGTTGGGGCTGGTACCCAGGGACATAATCACAGTGTCCACATCCAGAATGAACTCGCTGCCGGGAACCTCGATGGGACGGCGGCGACCGGAAGCATCCGGCTCACCCAGCTCCATACGAATGCACTTCATACCGCAGACGCGGCCGTTTTCGTCGCCGATGATCTCCACGGGGTTGCACAGAGTCTTAAATTCGATACCCTCTTCCTTGGCGTGGTGCTTTTCCTCGGCACGGGCGGGCATTTCTGCTTCGCCACGGCGATACACAACATAAACGTGCTCCGCGCCCAAACGCATTGCGCAGCGGGCAGCATCCATTGCCACGTTACCGCCGCCCACAACCGCAACAGCCTTACTCTTAATGATGGGAGTGTCGTAATTTTCGTCGTAAGCCTTCATCAGGTTGGTCCGGGTCAGGTACTCGTTGGCAGACATAACGCCTACCAGAGACTCACCGGGAATGTTCATAAACATCGGAAGACCGGCGCCGGAGCCTACAAACACAGCCTGATAACCCATCTCGAACAGCTCGTCGATGGTCAGAACTCTGCCGATGACCATGTTGGTCATCACGGTAACGCCCTGGGCTTCCAGCTTCTTGACCTCGTTGGCGACGATCGCCTTGGGAAGACGGAACTCGGGAATGCCGTACACCAGCACGCCGCCGGCGGTGTGCAGCGCTTCAAACATAGTAACATCGTAGCCCTTCTTCGCCAAATCGCTGGCAGCGGTCATACCGGCAGGACCGGAACCCACAACCGCAACCTTCTTGCCGTTGGATTCGGCTTTTTCGGGCATTGCGTTGATGTTCTCCCGATACCAGTCGGCAACAAAGCGCTCCAGGCGGCCCATAGCAACCGGCTCACCCCTAATGCCCCGGACGCACTTGCATTCGCACTGGCTTTCCTGGGGACAGACACGACCGGACAGCGCCGGCAGGGCGTTGGTGGAGGTAACGATCTCATAAGCGGCTTTAAAGTCGCCTTCCTGAACCTTCTTAATAAATTCGGGGATGCGGACATTGACGGGGCAGCCTTCCACGCATTTGG
>JAZSRR010000076.1:0-11157 GCA_045538605.1 Faecousia sp. | reverse complement strand
CCGCTTTCGCACTAGGGGACGCAATCACCGGGTGTGTGGTGTAAAAATACTACGGAAAAATTCCGTGCTGATTGATTATATAGGAATACTTCCCCTTTTGCAAGTGTTTTTTTCGCAAAAATGCAAATTTTTTCCACCTTTTAGAAAGGAAGCGCCGGCTTTGCCCGCAAAACCCGGCACTCCTCCGGTTTTATGTCTACCAAAATGATATCCGGACCGATTCGTTTGATACACCGCCAGGGAATGACAAAGTCGTCCCGGCGGCCCAAAACGCCGAAATGCCGACACGGTCCCGGGACGATGATGGCACTAATTTTGCCGTCGCACAAGTCGATGGCGGCATCGGAAACAAACCCCAGCCGCCTGCCGTCACACAGGCAGACCACCTCTTTGCAATGCAGATTGGTAAACCGATTGGACATACCCAGCCCTCCTTTTCCTTAAAGGATATGCCCCAGCTGCGCTCCGTATACCCGCTTTTCGGGAGGCGAAACGCCTCCCCTACGATCCCTATTAAAACCACTCGTAGGGGACGGGTCTCCCGTCCCGCCGTGGGTTTTTGTCAGCTGATGCACTTTCGCAGCGTGCCCAAAGCGCTTTTTTCCAGCCGGGATACCTGCGCCTGGGAGATCCCCACCAGGGATGCCACCTCCATTTGGGTCTTGCCCCCGGCAAACCGCAGGGAAAGAATCTGCTTTTCCCGCTCCCCCAGGGTGCTGAAGGCGGTGCGCAGAGCGATATGCTCCATCCAGTTATTTTCCGTGTTCTTATTGTCCCGGACCTGATCCATCACCGTCAGCGGGTCGCCCCCGTCGGCATACACCGGGTCATACAGGCTCACCGGCGCACACACCGCATCCAGCGCCTGAGAAACCTCGCTTAAAGGCAGCTCCAGCTCCTTGGCGATCTCCTCCAGTGTCGGCTCTCTTCCCAGCTTCGTAAGCAGCGCCTCCTTGCACTGCAGCACCCGGTACGCCACATCCCGGATAGACCGGGACACCCGGATCGCCGAATTATCCCGCAAATAGCGCCGCACCTCCCCGGCGATCATAGGAACACCGTAGGTGGAAAACCGCACCTGCTTGGTAGGGTCAAAGTTCCTTATCGCCTTCATAAGACCGATGCACCCCACCTGAAACAGATCGTCGGCTGACTCCCCTCTGCCGTTAAACCGCTGGATCACCGAAAGCACCAACCGCAAATTCCCCTCGATCAGCTTTTGCCGGGCATCCTCGTCCCCTTCCTTTGCCCGGCGCAGAAGCATATCCATTTCCACTTGGGGCAGCACCTTCAGCCGGGCGGTATTCACACCGCAAAGCTCCACTTTTGACTGCATAACCTTCCTCCGAAGCAAGGAGAAATTGTGTCTTTCCGCTCCTTTGCTTATGGCTTCAGTATTCTCCTCTGGAGAAAAATTCATACAAAAGAAAAATTTGTGAAACTTTCACAAAAATTTTGCTGCCATTTTTCGCTGAATCCCGGTGCAGGCCTCTCTTTTTTTCGGAAGTTCCAACTTTTTAAGGTAAAATACCCGAAAATTTTTCTGGAAAATATGAGCGACATAACACGAAAAAAAGGGGTGTTTTTTCCGATTATGCAACCCCTTATGCATCGCTTCCGTTGGGTTTTAACCGGGCAAAATCGGGAAAATAGAGGGGAAAAGTCCGCAGTTTTCCACATTATCCACAGACTTATCCACAGCCGGCGGCGTTTTCACCCGGTATGCATTTTGGTTAACATAAGTTATTTCTGCATCCTTCGACCATTTTCTCACTTTTTCTCCCACTGGCACTTTGCCCATAGGAAAACTTTTGCCCAAAAAATACCCCTTGACAGGAAAAATTTTTTGGATTTTGCCCCCGGATCGCACAAAAAACAAAAAAAGGTATTGATTTTATAAAAAGAAGCGGTTATAATTGGAAACTGCACAAAAATAACGCAGAACAGGAGGTGTCATTATGCCCAACATCAAGTCCTCTAAGAAGGATGTCATTCGTTCTAAGGTTGCTTACGAGAAGAACAAGGCCAACAAGTCCGAAATGAAGACCGTCATCAAGAAGTATGAGGCTGCTCTGGAAGGCGGCGACCGCGCTGCTGCAGAAGTTGCTTACAAGGCTGCCGTTGTAGCTGTGGACAAGGCGGTTACCAAGGGTATTCTGCACAAGAATACAGCTGCCCGGAAAAAGAGCAGCATGACCCTGCGGCTGAACAAGCTGGCTTGATCTCTCTGAAAATATCGCCCTCTGCTTTTGCAGAAGGGCGTTTTTTCATTTTATAGACTAAGAAAATAATTCTCAATTCTCAATTTATATGTTATACTGAATGTAAGAACGAAAAGGGGGTGTTCCTTGTGGCAAAGCTTTCCGACCCGGTTACCATATTAAAAGGCGTTGGTCCTACCAAGGCAAAGCAATTTGCCGCGCTGAACATCTATACCCTGGGAGACCTGATCTGCCATTTCCCCAGAGGCTATGAGGACCGGACAAAGCTTTTGTACATCGAGCAGCTGCAGCCGGATGTTCCCGCCTGCTTCAAGGCGATGGTGATGAGCGCCCCCCGGACCACCCATATTCGCAAGGGTCTGGATGTTACCAAGCTGACGGTGGCAGATGCCACCGGGCGGCTGAACATCACCTTTTTCAATCAGAAATACACTGCCGAGCAGCTGCAATACGGCAAGGAATACATTTTCTACGGCGCAGTATCCGGAGATTTCATCGGCTACGCTATGACCAACCCCGCCTTTGAAGCGCCGGAGGATCTGCCGGTAACCACCCGGCGGATCTTGCCCCGGTATCCGCTAACTGCCGGGCTGTCCAACGCCGCTATGTCCAAGGCGATCTTGCAGGCGCTGGCCATCTGCCCCACCCCGGAGGAAATTCTGCCGGAACAAGTCCGCCGGCAGTACGGCATTTTGCCCGCAGACCGGGCCTATGCCGCCATCCATCAGCCTTCCTCCCTGGAGGAAGCGGAGCTTGCCAAAAAGCGGCTGATCTTCGCGGAATTTTTCGTGTTCTCCGCAGGGCTTTCCCTGATGCGGGCTTCCCGGGCAGGCAAGCAGACGCCTCCTTACCGGGATCTGGATCTGACCCCCTTCTATAACGCCCTGCCCTTTACCCTCACCGATGCCCAGAAAAAAGCCATTTCGGAAGTGGCAGCAGATTTGGGCAGAGGCGCGCCTATGAACCGGCTGGTGCAAGGCGATGTGGGCAGCGGCAAGACTATGGTTGCCGCCGCGGCAGCGTACTTAGCCGTAAAAAACCAAAAACAGGCAGCCATTATGGCGCCCACGGAAATCCTGGCAGAGCAGCATCATGCATCCCTTTCCAAGCTGTTGTCGCCCTTGGGCGTCCGGCTGACCCTGCTCACCGGCTCTCTGACAGCGAAACAAAAACGAGAGCGCCGGGCAGAAATTGCCGACCATCAGGCGGATTTGATCATCGGCACCCACGCCCTTTTGACGGACGATACAGTCTTTGCCGATTTGGGTCTCGTGGTGGCAGATGAGCAGCACCGGTTCGGTGTTGCCCAGCGCTCCCAGCTGTCCGGCAAGGGCGCAGATCCCCACCTTCTGGTGATGTCCGCCACCCCCATTCCCCGGACGTTGGCGCTTTTGCTCTACGGCGATCTGGAGGTCTCCATTATCGACCAGCTTCCCCCCGGACGGCAGCAGACCCAGACCTTCCTGGTGAACGAGAGCTACCGCAGCCGGATCAACGCCTTTATCCGCAAGCAGGTTGCTCAGGGCAATCAGTGCTTTGTGGTCTGCCCCGCGGTAGAGGAAAACGGGGAATTGGACTTAAAAGCCGCCACCGTCTGGGCAGAGACCTTACAGCAGACCGTGTTCCCGGATTTGCGGATCTCCCTGCTTCACGGCCAGATGAAAGGCGCGGAAAAAGAAGCGGTGATGACCGCCTTTTCCCAAGGACAGGCGGATGTGCTGGTTGCCACCACCGTGAGCGAGGTAGGCGTGGATGTGCCTAATGCCACCTTGATGGTCATTGAGGATGCTGACCGGTTCGGTCTTTCCCAGCTGCACCAGCTGCGGGGACGGGTGGGCAGTGGCAAGGGCCAAAGCTACTGCATCCTCACATCCGGCAACACAAATCCCGAAACCCTTGCCCGGCTGAAGGCTTTGTGTCAGACCACCGCCGGCTTCAAAATTGCAGAGGAGGACCTGCGTCTGCGAGGACCCGGCGACTTTTTCGGCGCCCGGCAATCGGGACTGCCGGTATTCCGGGTAGCCAATTTAAGCTGCGATCTGCAGACCTTAAAGCAGGCCCAGCAAGCCTCCAAAGACTGGATCGAAGATGCCGGCACGGAAAACACCCCGGAAAGCATCGCTTTGCGCGCACGCATTGCCGGATTGTTCGCCCGGGCCCAAGGAACGATGAATTAAAAAGAGGAGGCGCTTTGCCTCCTCTTTTTTATCGGAGAAACCAATAGATTTGAAAAAAACAGTTGTAAGTTTGATAAAAATGATGTAAAATAGTATGGCTTAAAGTATGCATATCTCTATATGTACATAGAATATCGGAGGAACTCCTATGGAAAAACCCATTGTTTTAGTTGTAATGGACGGTGTCGGCAAAGGCGACGGCGGCAGCGGTGATGCTGTGAAGGTCGCTTCCACCCCTACTTTAGATACCCTTCTGGCTAAGTGCCCTCACACCTACCTGAAGGCCCACGGCACTGCCGTCGGTCTGCCCTCGGATGAGGATATGGGCAACTCGGAGGTTGGCCACAACGCCTTAGGCTGCGGCCAGGTTTACTCCCAGGGCGCCAAGCTGGTGGGCGAATCCATTGAAAACGGCGCGCTGTTTGCCTCCCAGACCTGGAAGGCTTTGGCAGAAAATGCCAAGGCTGGCAAGGCGATGCATTTTCTGGGCTTGCTGTCCGACGGCAATGTCCACTCCAATATATCCCACCTGTTTGCCCTTCTGAAGCGGGCAAAGCAGGAGGGCATCCGGAGGGCCTACTGCCACATTTTGCTGGACGGCCGGGATGTGCCCGCCACCTCTGCGCTGGAGTATGTCGCCCAGCTGGAAGAGGTGCTGCAGGAGCTGAACACCGAAGGCTTTGACTATGCCATTGCCTCCGGCGGCGGCCGTATGCAGGTTACTATGGACCGGTATGAGGCCAACTGGGGTATGGTGGAAAACGGCTGGCGGACCCATGTACAGGGCATTGGCCGGCAGTTTGCTTCTGCAAAGGAAGCCATTGAAACCTACCGGGCAGAGACCGGCTGTATCGACCAGGACCTGCCTGCCTTCGTGGTGGCAAGAAACGGCGAGCCGGTTGCCAAAATCCAAAATGGCGACAGCGTGATTTTGTTTAACTTCCGGGGCGACCGGGCGCAGGAAATCTCCCTGGCCTTCGACCGCAAGGATTTTGATAAATTTGACCGGGGCGATTACACCGGCGTACAATTTGCCGGTATGCTCCAGTATGACGGCGATTTGAACATTCCGGAGCAGTATCTGGTGCAGCCGCCGGTGATTCGCAACACCCTGACGGAGGTTCTGTGTCAGGCAGGTATCCGGGAATTCGCCGTTTCCGAAACCCAGAAATACGGCCACGTTACCTATTTCTGGAACGGTAACCGTTCCGGCAAGGTAGACGAAGATCTGGAGGAATATCTGGAGATCCCCTCCGATGTGATCCCCTTCGAGCAAGCGCCGGCTATGAAGTCTAAGGAAATCACCGAGGCAATGGTCCAGGCTATGGCATCGAAGAAATTCCAGTTCCTGCGGTGTAACTACCCCAACGGCGATATGGTGGGCCACACCGGCGTTATGGACGCGGTTGTGTATGCTATGGAGTGTGTAGACAATGGTCTGAAGGCCATTCTGGACGCCGCTGACCAATACGGCTACCGGGTCCTGATCACTGCCGACCACGGCAACGCCGACCAGATGACCGAGACCAAGAAGGGCAAAACTGCGGTGCGTACCGCCCACTCCCTGAACCCGGTCCCCTTCATCATTTATGACAAAGACAGCACCTATGAGATCAAAGACGGCAGCTTCGGCCTTGCCAACGTGGCGCCCACCGTTGTGAAAATGCTGGGTCTGACTGCGCCGGAGTGCTGGGAAGAAAGTATCATCTAACGGTTTGCCCACAAACTACCAAAACGGAGGTAAAGCTATGATTTCTCATACCAGTGAAAACGGCAACGTGATCGTCTCCACCAATGTATACACCGACATTGCCGGCACTGCCGCCAGCAACTGCTTCGGCGTGAAGGGTATGGCCGCCCGTTCTGTTTCCGACGGTGTTTACCACCTGCTGCGGAAAGAGTCTATGGGAAAAGGCGTAAAGGTGGAATTCCACGAGGACAACACCATTTCCATCGATTTGCACATTATCGTTGACCACGGTGTAAACCTGGGCGCAGTGGGCGCTTCCATTATTTCCGAGGTTAGCTACGTGGTAACCAGTACCACCGGCACAAAGGTCCGTGCCGTTAATGTGTATATCGATTCTATGATGTGATTTTAGGAGGATGAGCCTTTGAGACAGACCATAAAAGGCGCGGATTTTCGCCGGCTTGCGATCAGCGCAGCTGCCTCGGTGGATATCCACAAGCAGGAGCTGAATGATTTGAATGTGTTCCCGGTGCCCGACGGCGACACCGGAACCAATATGTCCATGACCATCAATGCCGCAGCAAACGATTTGCGCAAGGCAGAAGACCCTACTCTGGAAAAGGCCGCTGCCATCACCGCATCGGCAATGCTCCGGGGCGCCCGGGGCAACTCCGGCGTTATTCTGTCCCTTTTGTTCCGGGGCATTTCCCGGCGGCTGAAAGGTTGCGAGGTTTGCGACGGCGTTTTGTGGGCCGCCGCCCTGCAAGAGGGCGTGGATGCTGCTTACAAGGCGGTTATGAAGCCTGCTGAGGGCACGATTTTGACCGTTTCCCGGCTGGCTGCCGCTGCGGCAACTAAGGCTGCTAAGGAAAATAACCACATTGAGTTTGTCCAGGCTGCGGCGGTGGAAGAAGCCAAGGTGGCGCTTGCCAACACCATCAACCAGAACCCGGTTCTGAAAAAGGCCGGCGTGGTGGATGCCGGCGGCAAGGGCTGGCTGTTTGTGCTGGAGGCGATGCTCTCCTCCCTGCAGGGTGAGGACATTGTGGTTCCCGAAGGCTTTGTTGCTGAGGATGCCAAGGAGCAGGCAGCTTTCGGTGATTTCAACACCGAGGACATTACCTTTACCTACTGCACCGAGTTTATCATCTCCCGGGAAAACGACAAGGACCCGGAGCAGCTGCGGGCATTTTTGGATTCTCTGGGCGACAGCCTGGTGCTGGTAGACGATGAGGAGATCATTAAGGTCCACGTACACACCCACGACCCGGGCAAAGCGCTGCACGAAGCTATTGACTACGGCTCTTTTGTTACGGTCAAGATCGAAAATATGCGGCTGCAGCATACAGAAAAGGTGCTCAGCGAGCAGGAGCTTGCCCCCAAGATCGCCGAGCCGGAAAAGCCCTTCGGCGTGGTGGCTGTCTGTGCCGGCGACGGTCTTGCGGATGTCTTCTCCAACCTGGGCGTAGACGGCATCATTTCCGGCGGTCAGACCATGAACCCCAGCACCCAGGACATTCTGGAGGTGGTCAACACCGTTCCGGCCGAGACGGTTTATGTGCTGCCCAATAACAAAAACATCATTATGGCGGCAGAGCAGGTGGACGCCCTGACCCCCAAGCACGTGGTGGTCATCCCCAGCAAAACCGTTCCCCAGGGCATTACCGCGATGCTCAGCTTCAACCCGGAGGGCACGGAAGAAGAAAACACCGAAGCCCTGACTGAGGCGCTTTCCACGGTGGATACCATGCAAATCACCTATGCCGCCCGGAATTCCGATTTCGACGGCCACGATATCCACGAAGGCGACTATCTGGCAATCTGCGGCAGCGCCCTGTTCGGCACAGACCGGAACATCAAGGTACTTCTGCGGGCATTGGCAGAAAAGGTCCGGGATGATGGCAAAGAATTTATCACCATTTACTACGGTGAAGATATTCAGGAAAAGCACGCCCAGAAGGCAGCCGACCTGTTCCAGGAGATCTGCGCAGATGCAGAGGTTACCCTGCTGCGGGGCGGTCAGCCGGTTTACTACTACCTGATTTCTGCAGAATAATTCCAAAGGGCGTACCGCAGCTGCCTGCGATACGCCCTTGCCCTTTGATAGGCTGAGAGGAGACCGTTATGAAATCCTTCTTTTCCCGTCTGTATCAGCATGCTTCCGGCTTTTTTCGCTTTCTTTTTGGTCTGAGTGTTCCGGTGTATGCCTCCCACGCCTGCTTTTTTATCGTGCTGGCGGTTTTTCCTTCCTTGGTGCTGCTTTTGAGCCTTTTGCGCTACACAGGCCTGCAGGTGGAAAATCTGACCGAGCTGCTCCACGGCGTTCTGCCCACCGCCTTGATGCCCTATGCCCAGAAGCTGATTTTAAGCACCTACCAAAATACCTCCGGCGCGGTGGTCTCGGTTTCGGCTTTGACGGCCCTGTGGTCTGCCAGCCGGGGTATGTTTGGGATGATCACCGGGCTTAACTCCATTTACCAGGTTTCGGAAAATCGTGGCTACTGGCGTACCCGGCTGGTCAGTGTGGGCTACACCTTTTTGTTTTTGCTGGTGCTGCTGATAACACTGGTGCTGAACGTGTTCGGCAACACCCTGCTGGAGCTGCTTCCCTTTTCCGAAAGCCCGGTTTTTTCCTTTCTGGAAGGGATTGTGGACTTGCGGTTTTTCCTGCTTTTATTTCTGCAGACCGCTTTGTTTTGCGCAATGTTCATGGTGCTGCCCAACAAACATAACCGCTTTGCCGACTCCTTCCCCGGCGCGGTGCTGGCGTCGGTTGGCTGGCTGGTGTTTTCCGATCTATACTCCATTTATGTAGAAAACTTTGCCGGGCTTTCCAATATCTACGGCTCAGTATATGCCGTTGCCTTAAGTATGCTGTGGCTGTACTGCTGTATGTCCATCGTGTTCTACGGCGGCGCGCTAAACCACTATTTAATGGACAATCGGTAAAACTTTGTTCACACCCGGGGTGTACACTGATAAAAAAGGAGGGAGCGGAATGTTCGGATATGTAACAGCCCACCTGCCGGAGCTTACCAAAGAAGAAAAAGCCCGCTACAGCGCTGCCTACTGCGGCATCTGCCGCAAGATCCGCTTTGCCGCCTCCCAGACCGCAAGGCTGTGCCTGAGCTATGATATGGCTTTTTTGGCGCTGCTGCTGATGAGTCTTTATGAGCCGGAGGAGACCTCCGGCAAGCACGCCTGCCTGCTGCACCCGGCCCGCCGGTACCTTTCCGGAGAAATGCTGGACTATGCAGCAGATATGAATGTGGCGCTTGCCTATTATAAATGCTTGGACGACGCCCGGGACGAGGGTAAATATACAGCAAAGCTGGCTGCGGGTGTTTTGAAAAAAGCGCTGCCCGGTATTTGCGAAAAATGGCCGCGGCAATGCGCCGCTATAGAAAACTGCCTGGATAAACTGTCCCAATTAGAACAGAAAAACTGCCAAAACCCCGACGAAGCCGCCGCCTGTTTTGGGGCGCTGATGGGAGAGCTTTTTGTCTACCGGCAGGATCTTTGGGAAAACACCCTGCGGCAAATGGGAATGGCGCTGGGGCGCTACATTTATCTGGCAGATGCGGCGGTGGACTATAAAAAAGACCGAAAAGCCGGAAGCTATAACCCCTTTTTGGCAATGGGTATGGAAGAAAACCCCGCCCAATGGGAACAGTATCTGGTGCTGGCAATGAGCCGGTGAACATCCTACTATGAACGATTGCCCCTGGTGCAGGATAAAAAGCTGCTGGATAACATTCTTTACAGCGGCATCTGGGTAGAATACCGAAGAAAACAGGGAAGCAAAACCCCTTCCCAGGAGGTTTCCAATGACCAATGACCCCTATCAGGTTCTGGGCGTCAGCCGGGACGCCACCGATGAGGAAATTAAGCGGGCTTATCGGCGTCTGGCAAAGCAATACCACCCGGACCGCAACCCGGGAGACGAAAGAGCTGCCCAAAAAATGCAGGAGATCAACGCTGCCTACGAGCAGATCAAAAACCCCGACGCCTATCAGCGCACCGCCGGAAACGCCCAAGGCTACGGCTATGACCCCTTTGGCGGCTATGACCCCTTTGGGGGCAATGCCTGGGGACACCAGCGGGGCCGCGACGGACGGCAGTGGCAAAACACCTCGGAAGACCAATATCACCGGGGCGCAGAGCAATATATCCGCTTCGGACGGTTTCAGGAGGCCTTGAACCTACTAAACCAAATGCCGGAAAAAGACGCCCGGTGGTATTATCTTTCCGCTTTGGCAAACGACGGCCTGGGCAATTCCGTAACCGCTTTGGAGCATATCCGCCGGGCGGTGAGTATGGAGCCGGATAACTACCAGTATCTGCAAACATTAGACGATATTCAAAACGGCGGAGCAGCTTACCGCCGGCAGGCCGTCTCTTACGGCGGCTTCACCTTCCACGGTGGCGGACTGTGGCGGCTTTGCCTTTGCTGGGCGGCGCAGCTATTCTGCTGTCATGGGCGGTTTTTCTGTTGTTGACTTTTCTTCCGTCTTTCGCTATAATTCTCTTAATTGCATAAGACAGTTCGCAACCATCCTGTCGTTAAATAAAACTATGGAATAAGGAAACATCAGATGGGCGCATTGCGCCCATTTTTTGTTGCCAAAAGGAGCTTTTATGAAAATTACTGCCCGCAATCTGACCCTTGGCGCGCTGCTAGCCGCCCTGTATGTGGCGCTGACTTACCTGCAAAACGCCCTGCTTCCCGGCTCTGCCAGCTGGGCGATCCAGTTCCGAGCATCGGAATCCCTGTGCGTGCTGGCGCTGTTTACCCCGGCTGCCATCCCGGGCTTAAGCATCGGTTGTTTTTTGTTTAACCTGAGCTTTGCAGGAGCCTTGCCCTTAGACCCGGTGGTAGGCACTGCCGCCACCTTGCTGGCAACCGCCGGAATGTATTACGCCCGGAGCATCACCGTAAAAGGCTATCCTCTGCTTTCTATGCTGCTGCCGGCGCTGCTTAACGGTCTTTTGGTGGGCTGGGAGCTTTCCTTCTATATCGGCGGCGGCTTCTGGCTCAACGCCCTGTATGTGGCCATCGGAGAAGCGG
>JAZSRR010000088.1:0-9916 GCA_045538605.1 Faecousia sp. | reverse complement strand
GAAAAGCCTTCTCCTTGGAGGAGAAGGTGGCAAAAATCTCTGATTTTTGACGGATGAGGTGTAATGCTTGCTGCGCAAGGCATTTTGACTTACTGCGCAACGCGCTCTCTACCGTATCTATATACGCCGACGAGTGCGCGTTGCTTGTCTTGACGGCTCCTTTGCCCTCTGGCAGTACAAGTATTTTGAAAGACTACACCCGGGTCTGTTTTTGTGCAGACCCGGGTTTCAGTTAATTTTCAATGAACGCCATCAGCTCGTCGCCGGTGATGGTTTCCTTTGCCAGCAGATGCTGGGCAATCTCGTCTAAAAGCGCCCGGTTTTCCGTTAAGGTGTCCTTTGTCTGCTGGTAGCAGGTGTTCAGGAGCTGCTGTACCTGCTTGTCAACAATTGCGGAGGTTTCCTGAGAGCAGTCCAGATACGCATTACCCTCCAGGTACTGATGCTGCACCGCTGCCGGTGCCATCAGCCCCAGCTCCTCCGACATACCGAACTGGGTGATCATATTTCGTGCCAAAGCGGTTGCCCGCTGCAGGTCGTTGGCAGCGCCGGTGGTTTTGGTGCTGAAAACCACTTCCTCCGCCGCTCTGCCGCCTACCAAAGTTCGCAGCTCTGTCATCAGCTCCTGCTGGGTTTTCAGGTATTTTTCCTCCTCCGGCATCTGCATGGTGTAGCCCAAAGCGCCGGAGGTGTGGGGAACGATGGTGATTTTGGAAACCGGCTGAGCGTGCTTTTCCAAAGCGGCGATCAGGGCGTGGCCCACCTCGTGATAGGCAACCATCCGCTTTTCCGTATCTCCCAAGACGGTGCTTTTCTTCTCTGTGCCGGCAATCACCGTTTCAAAGGAGGTAAGCAGGTCGTTCTGGTTTACCGCCTGCCGTCCCTGCCGGACAGCCCGCAGCGCCGCTTCGTTTACCAGATTGGCAAGATCTGCGCCTACCGCGCCGGCAGTTGCCTGGGCGATCTTATGCAGATTTACATCCTCGGAAAGCTTGATCTTTCGGGTGTGTACCTTCAAGGTGTCCAGACGGCCCTGCAAATTGGGTTTATCCACGATGATCCGTCGGTCAAACCGACCGGGGCGCAGCAGTGCCTTGTCCAGAATTTCCGGACGGTTGGTGGCGGCAAGACACACAATGCCCTTGGAGGAGTCAAAGCCGTCAATTTCCCCCAGCAGCTGGTTTAAGGTCTGCTCCTGTTCGGTGTTGCCGCCGTACCGGGCATCCCGGGAGCGGCCTACCGCGTCAATTTCGTCGATGAAAATAATGCAGGGGGCAACCTTTGCAGCCTGCCGGAACAGATCCCGCACCCGGCTGGCGCCCACGCCTACAAACATCTCCACAAAGTCCGAGCCGGAAATGGAGAAGAAGGGCACATTGGCTTCACCGGCCACTGCTTTGGCGAGCAGGGTTTTGCCGGTACCGGGAGAGCCTACCAGCAGCGCGCCCTTGGGCAGCTTGGCGCCGATTTTGGCGTACTTTTGGGGGTTGTGGAGAAAATCAATGATCTCCTGCAGCGATTCCTTTGCTTCATCCTGACCGGCAACATCCTTGAAGGTAACACCGGTCTGCTTTTCCATATACACCTTTGCTTTGCTGGCACCCACAGAGCCCATAATGCCGTCGCTGCCCATTCGCTTGGTGAAAAAGGTCATAGCGCCAAAAAGCAGCGCCGCCATAAAGGCATACATCAAAATCATTGTCAGAGCAGAATTATCTTCTACAATTTCCTTGTTGACCTCCACGCCCTCTGTCCGCAGCTCCTCTGCCAGGGCGAAGGTATCTGTGCCGGAGGGAAGACCGGTATAGAATGCTCTTTGCAAGGCTTCCGGCTTGGCGGCCTCCTCCTTGGTCAGGTACAAGATCCGGTCATACTGGAATTCCACCTTGGAAAGGCTGCCGTTTTCCCGGTACTCCATAAATTTCGACAGGGAAGTTTGCTCAAACTTCATATTGTAGGCAAGGTTCATAAAGGCGTTGATTGCCAGCGCCAGTCCTACCGCAATGGCTAGAAGCAGCCAGATATTGATCTTCGGCTTTTTCTCATCGCCGGGTTTTCGGTTGGGGTTGTTGCGATTGTGCTCCAAAATATTCGCCTCCCATAGCTATTTTGCCCATAATAGCATATTTTCTTTCCTTTCGCAATGAAAGAAAGGTATCAAAGCCGTAAATTTTCTGTTAATTTCCAAAAAGCAGTTGTCCGCGGACATCAAATCTGTTACAATAATAAAAGTATTATGCAAAGTTTTGCTTTGAAGGAGAAGCTTATGGCAGAAAAGTATCGTCGCCGGGAGGAACAGCCGGAGGAAATCGAAGGGCAGCTGGAGGGCAGAAATGCCCTGACCGAGGCGCTGCGCAGCGGCCGGACTATCGATAAGGTCTTTATTGCCGCCGGAGAGACGGACAAGGCGCTGCAGCATCTGGCTGCCCAGGCAAAGCAGGCAGGGGCGGTAGTAGTGCCGGTGGACCGTCGAAAGCTGGATATGATGTCCACCACCCATTCCCACCAGGGCGTGATCGCCTTGGCGGCTGCCCGGGAATATTTTACGGTGGAGGATCTGCTGCAGGAAGCGGCTCAGCGGGGGGAGAATGCCCTGCTGGTGGTCTGCGATGAGCTGACCGATCCCCATAATTTAGGTGCCATTATCCGCAGCGCTGAGTGCGCCGGTGCTCACGGTGTGATCATCCCCAAGCGCCGCAGTGTGGGTTTGACCGCCACGGTAGCCAAGGCTTCTGCCGGCGCGGTGGAGTATATGAAGGTGGCAAGAGTTACCAATATCAACACAACCATTGCTCAATTAAAAGAAATGGGCGTGTGGATTTTCGGTACTGCCGCGGAAGGCTCTGTGCCTATGTATCAGGCAGACCTGACCGTTCCTGCTGCCATTGTTATTGGCTCGGAAGGAGACGGTATGAGCCGGCTGGTGCAGAAAAACTGTGATGTAACGGTGCATATCCCTATGAAGGGAAAAATCTCATCTCTGAATGCCTCGGCGGCGGCAACGGTTTTGCTGTATGAGGCAGTTCGGCAAAGGAGGTAAGCGATGGACGACCAGGAATTGCAGGAGCAGGAATTTAGTTTAGACGATATTATCCGGGAGTTTGGCGGCGAGCCTGCGCTGGAAGAACCGGCAGAGCAGAAAGAAGCGGAAGTGCCGGCAGAGCAGAAAGAAGCGGAAGTGCCGGCAGAGGAGGAGACTGCCCAGGAGCCGGAGCAGCCTGCCCCGGTAACCGGCGACACCATCCGTTTGGAAAAGATTCCCGTTGCCCAGGGCACGGTGCGCAACGCCAAGCCCATTACCGACGAAGAACCGGAAACCCAAGTTCCGGAAACACCCCAGCAGACCACTGAGCCTTATTCCGAGCAATGGGAGCCGGAGTACGAGCAGCCCATTGCCGAGTATGTGCCGCCCCAGCCTATCACGTTCCGCCCCCATTCCCGTCTGCGGGAATTGAAGCGGCAGCTGGTGGCAGGCCCGGAGAAGCTGTATTACGCCCTTTCGGAAAAGGGCCAGGTCAAGCTGCAGCTGGCGATTTTTTGCAGCCTGCTGCTGGCGGTGCTTTCTGCGGTAACGGCGGTGCTGTTTGCTATGGGCTATGCCCCGGAACGGCTGCGGCTGATGGTATTCGGACAGTTCTGGGTGATGCTGGTGTCGGCGCTGCTGGGCAGCTTCCAGCTGATGAAAGGCGCGGCGGATCTGTTCCGTGGTCGCTTTACTATGAATACGATGCTGCTGTTTACCTTTCTTCTGTGCTGCGTCGACGGCATACTGTGCTTAAGCCAGCTTCGGATACCCTGCTGCGCCGCCTTCAGTCTGCAGGTGGCAATGTGCCTGTGGAGCGAATACCACCGGCGGAACACCCGGCTGGGTCAACTGGACACCATGCGCAAGGCGATCCGGCTGGACAGTATAACGGCTGTGCCGGAATATTTTGAAGAGAAGAAGGGCTTTGTCCGGGGAGAAGGACAAGTTGCCCAGTTTATGGACACCTACGAAACCAGTCCCAAGCTGGAGAAGACCTTGTCGGTATACACCCTGGTTTCTCTTTGTATCAGTGTGGCGGCAGGTGTGCTTGCCGGTGTGCTCCACGGGGTCAGCGCCGGTATTCAGGTAGCCTCCGTAACGGCATTGGCAGCAATGCCCGCCTCTATGTTTATCACGCTTTCAAGACCCATGGCGGTGCTGGAAAAGCGGCTGCATCGGTTAGGCGCTGTGCTTTGCGGCTGGCAGGGTGTGCAGGGTCTTGCGGGCAAGGCGGTATTTCCGGTCAGTCCTGAGGATATTTTCCCCGGGGGAACGGTGCAGCTCAACGGTGTGAAATTTTTTGGAAGGCTGCAGCCGGACACAGTGATCGCCTATGCAGCGGCGCTGATGGAGGCAGACGGCAACAGCCTGCAGCCGATCTTCACCCATTTGCTGGACAGCCGGAACGGCCGACACTACACAGCGGAAAATCTGCAGATCTATCAGGACGGCATTGGCGCCCAGGTAGACGGCAAGCAGGTTCTGGCAGGCAGCTTGTCCTTTTTGAAAGAGATGGGCGCGGAGCTGCCGGAGGGTATCCGGGTCTCTCAGGCAGTGTGCTTGGCGGTAGACGCGGAGCTGTGCGGTCTGTTTGCGCTGAATTATGAAAAAAACCGGTCCGCGGCAGCAGGACTTTCCGCCCTCACCGGACACCGGAAACTCGGCGCAGTGTTGACCCGGCGGGACTTTATGCTCACCCCGGAGTTTTTGCAGAGCTTTTTCGGGGTAAATTCCAAGCGGATTATATTCCCAGACCTAGAGCAGCTGGAACAGCTGCAGGAAAGAAAACCGGAGGCAGACGCACCGGCGCTGGCAATGGTTACCTCTGAGGGCCTTGCGCCCTTTGCCTATGCCGTTACCGGGGCAAGAGCCTTGAACCGGGCGGCAAAGCTGGGGGTTGCGGTCCATATGGTCGGCGGCATTCTGGGTATGCTGATGATGCTGGTTTTGGCGTACTTGGGGGCAACGCACCTTTTAACACCGGTGAATATGTTCCTGTATGAACTGGTGTGGCTGATCCCGGGATTACTCCTCTCCGAGTGGACACGGACAATTTAAGATAAAAAATGAGACGGTCGATGGACCGTCGCATTTTCCTTAAAATATAAGCTGCACCAGAACCATATAGAACGCCGTTCCAACGCCGATGGACAGCAGGGAATTGCGCTTTATGATGTGCAGCACTGCCACTGCCAGGCAGCCTAAGATTTCCGGGATGCCGTAGGGGTAGGCAAGAAACGCCACATCCTTCAGGCAGTACACCACCAGCATACCCATAATGGCGTAGGGCAGAACCTTGCCTAAGTACACCAGGATATCCGGGGTTTTCTTTCCACCGCCGAATAAAAGGAAGGGCAAAAATCTTGTTGCCATGGTAACCAGGGCGGCGACTACAATAATCCAAACACTATGCATCTACAGCCCTCCTTGCGGTTTTCCGGGAAACGGTCAGCAGCAGGGCAATGAGAATCATAGAGGGGATCAGGAAAATCTCTTTGCCGAAAATCAAAAGACACAGAATGGTTGACATAACGCCGATAATCGCCGGGCGGTGATTGGTATTGCTGAGCCACTGGTCCACAAACATGGTAACAAACAGGGCAGTCAGCACGAATTCCACGCCCTCAAAGCTGATGGGCAGGGCGTTGCCCAGAAAATTGCCCAGCACGCAGCCGCAAATCCAGTAGATGTGGTCAAAAAGGGTAACCAGGAAGCAGTAGGTGTGCTTTTGCATCCCCTCTGGGGGCTGATTTTGGGTAACCAGGGAGTAGGTTTCATCGGTCAGGCCGAAAATCATATAGTGCTTTTTCTTGCCTGCACCCTTATAGGTATCTACCAGGGAGATACCGTAAAACAAGTGTCGGGCATTGACAAGTAAGGTAGCGACGGCGGAGCTGAGGAGCGATGCCTGGCTTGCCAAAAGGCTTACCGCCAGATACTGCCCCGAGCCGGCAAACATACAAACAGCCATACAGGCAGCCCAGCCGATTCCAAAGCCTTTTTCCCGGAGCAGAATACCGAAGCCTGCCCCTAAAAACAGGTAACCGGTAAGCACCGGCAGGGTATCTCGCAGCACCTGTAAAAGTGCTTTTTTCTTCATTTTTCTTCACAGCCTTTCTACCCAACCGATTATATTCTTTGGGTCGAAGGTTGTCAACGGTTCGCCCTTGCTTTTTCCGGAAAAAGCGGTATAATGATAGCAATTGGATTAGGAGGAATGGTTTATGACAAGACAGGTAAATGCTTTTGATTACGCAGAGCGGATCTGCAAGAGCCTTTCGTCCGGCATTCTGCTGACCACTGCCTGTGGGGATAAAACAAATACTATGACCATCGGCTGGGGACAGCTGGGTGTCATCTGGTCCAAGCCGGTATTTACGGTGCTGGTGCGGGAAAGCCGGTTTACCAAGGAATATTTGGATAAGACCGGAGAATTTACAGTGAACATCCCCTTAGCGCCGGTGGATAAAAATATTATTGCCGTCTGCGGCACCAAGTCCGGCAGAGATACCGATAAATTTGCCCAGCTGAACCTGACTGCGGTACCCGGGCAGACTGTGGCGGTCCCTGGTATCAAGGAGCTGCCCCTGACCCTGGAGTGCAAGGTGATCTACCGGCAGGAGCAGGACCCGGCTGCTATTGATGCGGACTGCTATAACCGGTTCTATGCCAAGGGCACCCACAACGAAAACGACCATCATACCGTCTATTACGGTGAGATCACCAATGCATACATTATCGAGGAATGATTAGAAAATGAAAAATATTGGCGTATTTGGCGCCGGAACCTGGGGTATGGCGCTTGCCAGAATGCTCAGTAATTCCGGCCACAATGTAACCGTCTGGTCTGCCCTCCCGGAGGAGATCGACCAGCTTTCTGCCACCCGGAAGCACCCCAATTTGCCGGGAATGGAAATTCCGGAGGAGATCGCATTTACCAAGGACCTGGAAGAGGTCTGCAAAGGGCAGGATATTTTGCTCTTTGCTGTGCCGTCGCCCTTTGTCCGCAGCACCGCTGCCAAGGCAGCCAAATTTGTGGTGCCCGGGCAGGTGATCGTGGATGTGGCAAAGGGCATTGAGGCAGACACACTGCTCACAATGACCCAGATCATTGAAAGCGAGATCCAAAATCCGGCGGTGGCGCTGGTCGCCCTTTCCGGTCCGACCCATGCGGAGGAGGTGGCAAAGGATCTGCCCACCACCATCGTCTCGGCATCCGCATCCCAGGAGGCGGCCCTGCTGGTCCAGGAGACCTTCTCGAATAGCTGTATGCGGGTGTACACCAACGACGATGTTTTGGGTGTGGAGCTTTGCGGCGCAATGAAAAATGTTTTGGCTTTGGCAACGGGCATTGCCACCGGCTACGGCTGCGGCGATAACACCAAGGCAGCGCTGATCACCCGCGGCATTGCGGAAATGGCGCGGCTGGGCAAAGCAATGGGCTGCAAGTGGGAGACCTTTATGGGTCTTGCCGGTATCGGCGATTTGATCGTTACCGCCACCAGCCAGCACAGCCGGAACAACCGCTGCGGTATGCTTCTGGGACAGGGTGTTCCTCCTCAGGAAGCCATCCGCCAGGTGGGAATGGTGGTAGAAGGTATCCACGCCTTGCCGGCGGTGATGCGCTTGATGGAAAAGTATCAGCTGGAGCTGCCGATCATTGAGTCGGTGGATGCGGTGGTAAACGGAAAATTGAGCGTAGCCCAGGTGGTAGAAAATCTGATGTCCCGGGACCAAAAACCGGAAATTTCCTAAAAAAGCGAAAAGTTATGAACATTTTGTAATAGGTATTGACACCGTCGCAGGTTACTGATATAATGCCCCGGTGCTTACTATACGGAGGAGCGTAAGATGCAATTTCCGGAGCTGCTGCTGTTGGCGGTGGGACTGAGTATGGATGCCTTTGCGGTTTCTGTGTGCAAAGGTCTTTCTGTGAAAAAAGCGGATATCCGGACCGGCGCTGTCTGCGGTGTCTGGTTTGGCGGATTTCAGGCAGTGATGCCGGCGATCGGCTTCTTTCTGGGCAGAATGTTTGCCTCAGCCATTGAGCAGGTGGACCACTGGGTTGCCTTCGGTCTTTTGGCGCTGATCGGTATCAATATGCTGAAGGAAGCCTTTTCTACCGAGTGCGACTGCAACGAGCATAACAGTGATCTGTCTGCGAAAACGATGCTTGTAATGGCGCTTGCCACCAGCATTGACGCAATGGCAGTGGGCATTTCTCTGGCAATGGCGGGAGATGTGAACATCTGGACTGCTGTGGCGCTGATTGGCGCAGTTACCTTTATGCTCAGCGTGCTGGGCGTGAAGATCGGAAGTGTATTCGGAAAGCGGTTTGAGAAAAAAGCGCAGATCGCCGGCGGTGTGATCTTGATTCTGTTGGGAACGAAGATTCTGCTGGAGCATCTGGGAATTTTGGTTTAACCGTTTTTTGAAATATAAAACAAACAATTTTGGAGGAAACACACAATGAGAAAAATACTGGCTCTGATGCTGGCGCTGGTAATGGCCTTTGGCATGGTAGCCTGCGGCGGCAACAACGAAACCAAGGTAGAAGTTCCTGAAAGCGCTCTGGTTCTTCTGGAGACTGTCTGGAATTCCTACGCAGAGGAGGAAAAGTTCTTCGTTATGGGCGGCGACGCCAGCGAGGAGAACATGAAAGACGGCGCTCCCGGCAAGTTCAATGTTGCTGACGAGGGGCTGACCTACACCCTGCTGGTTCCGGCTGACCAGGTTGCCAATGTAACTGACGCAGCTTCTATGGTCCACGCTATGATGCCCAACAACTTCACCTGCGGCGCTTTCCGGGTAAGCGATGCCAAGGCCTTTGCCCAGGCGATGCACACTGCTATCAGCTCCAACCAGTGGATGTGCGGTATGCCCGAGCACCTGCTGATTGCCACTCTGGGCGATGAGTATGTGATTACCGCTTTCGGTCTGGCTGACCTGATGAGCACCTTTGAGAGCAAGCTCACTGCCGCTTACTCCGGCGTTGAGATCGTAAACAGCGAAGCCATCACCGGCTAATTGAGAGCAATTCATTATAGGGCAGCGGTTTTCCGCTGCCCTTTTGCGTAGAATACAGGAGGTGAGCAGGTGCTCTTTTCCGGAATTCCGTTCCTATTTTACTTTCTGCCGGCGGTGCTGGCGGTATATTTTCTGGTGCCCACCAAGCTGAAAAATGCAGCTCTGCTGGTCTTTAGTCTGGTGTTTTACGCCTGGGGCGAGCCGGTGTATGTGTTTTTGATGATCTTCACCATCGCTTTGTTTTACGGCTGCGGACTGGCTGTTGACCGGGCGCAAACGATTGCCGGAAAAAAACTGTGGCTGACGGTTTCCGTGGCGATCGGTCTGGCACTTCTGGGTGTTTTCAAATACGCGGACTTTCTTTTATCCAATATCAATGCTCTTTTGGGGACAAACATCCCGCTTTTGCATCTGGCGCTGCCCATCGGTATCAGCTTCTATACCTTCCAGTGCATCAGTTATGTGGTGGATGTATATAGGCAGGATGCCCAGGTGCAGAAAAACATCGTTTCCTTTGGCGCCTATGTATCTTTGTTCCCGCAGCTGATCGCCGGACCGATCGTCCGGTATGTGGATGTGGACCGGCAGCTGCGCAGCCGCACCCACAGCTGGGAGGAGATCGGCTTGGGATTGCGGCGGTTTTTGCTGGGCCTTGCCAAGAAGATCCTCATTGCCAATGTGCTGGCTGAGTTCGTTGCCCATTTCCGTGAGGCAGAGATCTCCGTGGCCTTCGCCTGGCTCTATGCCGCCGCACTTGCCCTGCAGATCTACTTCGATTTCTCCGGCTATTCCGACATGGCCATCGGTTTGGGTAAGATTTTCGGCTTTGAGTTCCCGGAGAACTTCAACTATCCCTTTATTTCC
>JAZSRR010000138.1:0-6026 GCA_045538605.1 Faecousia sp. | reverse complement strand
GCGGAAAAACGGCTGCAGCGACTCTTTGTAGGGTTGCTGCAGCTTTTTTACTGTGGCCGTCTGTGTGTGGATTCCCCCTCTGCACAGATTGCCTGGGCGGTCACAGCCCGCAAACCAACTGAATATTGCTTATCGATGCGGTAAGGTGATCCGGTGTGAAACCGGAACAACCGTCCATTGCTGTGTTTGGCATTTGCCATAAGTCAGAGAGCCAGCCGCATTGATTGGGTTTATCACGCTTTGACAGGAGAGTGCAGCCTAATTTATCCGTACTTGAGGATAAATTGGTTGCACTTTTTTGTTTGCGGGAAAACCACAAAACAGTAAGGGAGGGATGCAAGTGACACCCGAAGAAAAGAAGGCCTGGGCGGAGGACCTTCTGCGTCAGAAATATGCTGAGCTTGGGCGACTGCCTACCAAAAAAGACTTCGACAATGCTGCTTGCGCCCAGATCAAGGCATATCTTGGACCCTGGCCCAGGGCATTGGAGTCTGCCGGATTGAAACAACCCAAAGAAAAAAAGTAACCGAATAGCATAAGAAAGGACGATTCTATTATGCGAACTACCAAAAAAATTTTGAGTATGATCCTCGCCTTTGTACTGGTGCTGGGTTTGCTGCCCGCCACCGTCTTTGCAACAGGAGCTCAGGAGGATGTTATCTATCTTTCCATTAGCTTTGACAGCAACTATATTGACGATAAGAATGGTAATCCTATTGCCTATGTTCCTGTCCCTATGTCCGCAATCGAAGCTGTCGATCTAACCGAGTACGGTCTGGACAATATGCTCTACGATGCAGATGGCGACGGAAATTATGAAACCACCGCACTGCAGCTTCTGATCTATGCCCACGAGGAACTCTACGGCGGTGACTGGAGCGAAGTTAATTTTGATGCACTGCCCGGAAGCTCCTACTTCGCAGGAGGCATCTTTGGATTTACTGAAAACCTGGTGTATTTCCATAATGGAGATTTTCCTATTAGAGCCGAGCAAAACGATTCCAGCATAATCACCGGTGCGACTTCTGATGAGATTGTATTGGAGGCTGGTGACTTCCTAGATGTAGCCAGCTTTAGCTGCTATGGCTTCCTGTGGGATCAGCTAGGCGGCTTCCACCTCTTTGCTGATGAAGAAGGCAACTACACCCACGATTATGCCACAACCGCAGGTGAGGTACTTACCGTAAAACTAAAACATTCCTTCTGTGACCTCATGTATGGTCAGTCCTGGGTGAAAGATGCTACCGACTATGAGATTTTCTATGGCACCACCTTTGGCGAAGCGGAAGGTTCTGTTGTGACCGACGAGAGCGGCTGCGCCGATATTACATTCCCTAACGCAGGCATCTATTATGTATGGTGCGAAGGTGGTCACGGTGATGAAATGTCCCATAGTAGTTGTGACTATTATTTTGAAAACGGCGAGGCGTGTATCGTTTCTTCTCCTGCTTTCGCCAAGGTAAATGTTACTGGCGCAGCCGCTCCGGAGCAACCCCGGCAGCCGCAAGATGTTTCTGCCGTACTAAATGCTACGATGGCACAGCTTGCCGCAACCGTTACGGAGCCTGCTTTTGGTACCAATGCCGGTGAGTGGACGGTGTTCTGTCTGGCCCGTGGCGGCTACTACGCAAACGATAGCCAGTATTTTGCTGACTACTATGACAGGATCGTGGAGTATGTCAACGCAACAGTACCCACGGTTACGAAGGATGACGTAGTTATGCACGGCGCGCTGGATAAGAACAAGTCCACTGACAATTCCCGTTTGATCATGGCGCTGGCTGCTATCGGCAAGGATGCTACCTCCGTAGGAAACTGGGACTTGGTGGAGGCTTACAGCGCCAACGGCATCAACTGGATTCGAAAGCAAGGTTTGAACGGCCCTATTTGGGCGCTGATCGCATTGGATTGCGGCAGTTATGAAACCAGCGATCCTACCATCCGCCAGCAGTGTGTGGATGCCATCGTTTCTGCCCAACATAATGACGGCGGCTGGTCTTTGGTTACCGCTAAGGCACAGCCTTCCAATGTGGATATCACCGGCATGACGCTGACTGCTCTGTACCCCTATCGGGATCAGCCTGCGGTAGCTGCAGCTTGTGAGACCGCATTTAACTGGCTGTCTGAAAGCCAGCTGGATAATGGTGGTTTCCCCTATGGCCAGGGCGAGACCTCTGAAAGCTGCGCTTGGGCTATCGTTGCAACTACTATGTGGGGCATCAACCCCGATACCGACTCTCGCTTTATTAAGAACGGAAATTCTGCAATTGACAATCTTCTGACCTACTATTTGGAAGACGAGGCCATGTTTGAACACGGCAGAGGCGCAGGCGCAAACGCCATGGCCACCGACCAGGCAACCTATGCGCTGGTTGCCTATGACCGCTTTATCAAGGGCAAAGCTGCTTTGTACGACTACTCCGATGTAACCGCCGAAGAGGATACAGTCGTTCAGGGTAAACCTACTGCAACTCTGGGTCTACCTGCCCAGATCACTGACGATGTGGGCAAGACCTTCAATGCGGTCATTACCCTGGATCAGTGGGATAATGGTGCAGGCTATAAGCTGATCGATATGGTAGTCAATGTTCCTGAAGGCCTGAGTGTTACCGGTGTGACTGCCGGCAGTCGTTTGACTGGCGGTGAGATCAGTTACCATTTGGATGAAGAAGGCAAGCTGCGTGTCGTCTATTTCGATTCAAACACCCACAACGATCTTACAGTTGTCAACAATGCAGAGGGCAACACATTCCCCGCGCAATTCTTTACCATTACTTTCCAGGTGGATGCCGCAAATGTAGGCGAGCAGAAAGCTGTCAGCATCGGTGGTATGTCTATTAAGAAAACCTCCGACTCCAGCGATGATAGCGCAATGGTAGTTGTAAACACCACTACTGCCGCAGGTAGTATTGTAGTTGTTAAGGGTATTTCCTATAGCGCAGTGTGCTTGTACACCGGTGATGATATTGACCTGATTCCCGCTACCCAAAAAGCCGTTGCTGTGTCTGTTGTTGGTATTGAAAACGCTACTAAGTTGACCTATAACGACGGCACCAACCAGTACATCTTTAAGTACAGCGCAGAGATCTCTGAAAAGACCGGTGTTGCTACCTATGTGGCGTTGGTGGATGCTACCATCGACATGGCGCAGTTTGCAAATAAGTTGAACTTCACTTTGACTGAGGATGCTGCGGCCCAGATAACCTTTGGCGATACCAACGGTGACGGCGTGATCAACGCACAGGATGCCTTAAACACAGTGGATGCTTGGCTCCGCAAGGGCGATGCACCTACCGACGATCAGATCCTCACCTTGAACGTCAACGGTGACTGCCGCATCAACACCTTCGATGCTCTGGGTATCGTGGAGAAGTTTGTGGATGGCAGCGACTTGGGTGTTGTTACCAAGGCCGCAACCATTACTACCAATCCCTAAAAACTTATGGGCGGGGTTTATCCCCGCCCACTTTGAGGAGTGTTTCTATGAAAAAGTTTCTTAAAAAAAGATGGCCATGGATTGTGGCAGCTGTGTTCTTGATCGCAGCAATTGTCTTGCTGTTGGTGCGGTGTGGCGTTGAGCCTGTCGTAAGTGAACCTACCTTGACCGTGGAAACACCTCAAAAACTCTCCGCAAACCAAACAGATGAATTCACTTTGGATGTGACAATTTCTTCTTTAGGAGATGCTCGTTATCCCGCTATGAGTATGAGCATCGCCTTTGATTCTTCCAGACTGGAATTTCTGGGCGTGGACGAAGGCAATATTTTTATTTTGAGTGACGAAAACAGTACCGGTCAGCAGCTTCCCGATTGGAGCTGCAATGTACAAAGCAGCAATGATACCGGTCTTATTAACATTATGTATTTGGATATGACCGGTGGCAGAAACGCTTTTACAAAGGAATTATTGGCAGAGGACTACAATGTGGTGCTTCGGCTAAAATTCCGTCTTCGGGGCAGTGTAAGACCCGGCGATGTTCTTGATTTGATCGTGGAGGATGCGGTGTTTGCCGCATCCGACGAAGCGCAAAGTCTTGCTATGACCACGGACACCCTGAAGGTCAAAAACGGCAGACTTGTGATTGGAGACTAACTATGAAACGACTACTCAGCCTATTACTGGCTTTTATCATAATGCTTTCCCTTTGCGCCTGCCAGGGCAACTTCGGCAGTGTGAATCTGAACGATTCTATTGAAATTCCCGAGGATGGTGTGATTAATGAAAGCATCATTAAGCGAATCAAAAACGAAAATGCTATCGGTGTTTTTACTGGAGAATCCAATGGCTTGCGCTATGAGTGGACGATCTTCGGCAGCGATATTACCGAACCAACTCAGATCAATCTGGGTGTACAGATTAGTAAGACTACCGAAGGCGATATTCAAGTTATTCTTCGTCAAGTAAGAGCTTTTGGTTTTTCTGCTTTGCTGTCCATATATCTGGATGAACAATGGAATGCCCAGAGCGCAACTGCGTATGCAGGCAAGGATGCTTTTGCGTCGGTTTCCGTTACCGGCAGCAAAACAACCATTCTGAATCTTACTTTGGATGGTTCTGTGGATGGTTTTGAGATTCGCCCGGATGCAGCTCCGGAGGACGAAGAGGAAACAACAGGGGCGGAAGAAACACAACCCAATCAGGCACCTACTACTCCCGTTGGCGGACAGGATGATTATCTCTCTAAACCGGAGCAAAATGGCGGTAAGGATAAGTATAATACCGATCCTGTCCCGGAAGGCAAACCCCAGCCGGTAGAGCCGGAGGATCAGGATGTAGATAAAGAAAAGACTTACACCTGTACTTTCTCTATCGAGTGCTCCACTATTCTGAATAACTTAGGAATGCTTGATCCGGATAAGCTGGAAATGGTGCCCTCCGGCGGTGTTATTCTTAAAAAGACCACGGTAACTTTCTATGAAGGAGAATCCGTATTTGATGTTCTCCAGCGACTCTGTAAGGAAAAGGGAATCCACTTGGAATCCTCTTGGACGCCCATCTACAACAGTGCCTACATTGAGGGTATTCACAATCTGTATGAATTTGATTGCGGTGAATTGTCCGGCTGGATGTACCGGGTCAACGGTTGGTATCCCAACTACGGCAGCTCCCGGTATCAGCTGAAAGATGGCGACACCGTGGAATGGCGGTTTACCTGCGATTTGGGCAACGATATTGGCGGCGGTTATGCTGTCGGAGGATAAAATGCAAGATCGATTTGCTAAATATCACCCATTGGTGAACTTTCTGTATTTCACCTTGGTAATTGGTTTTTCCATGGCGCTGAATCACCCCTTAGCACAAGGAATTTCTCTCGTGTGTGCGATCATTTATGCGGTGCAGGCAGAGGGGAAGAAGGCAGTGCTGTTTACGCTCAAATGGTGTCTGCCTATTATGCTGCTGACGGCATTTATGAACCCAGCATTCAGCCATGAGGGTATAACCATTCTGCTGTATTTTCCCACGGGAAATCCGCTGACATTGGAGAGCATCCTTTACGGTCTGTCCGCAGGAGCGATGCTGGCAACGGTGATGCTGTGGTTTCTGAACTTCAACCGGGTCATCACCTCTGACAAGTTCATCTACCTCTTTGGCCGCATCATCCCGGCAATGTCTTTGGTTTTGAGTATGACTCTGCGTTTTATCCCCAAATTCAAGGCGCAGATGGATTCGGTGGTGGATGCCCAGCGGAGCATCGGCAGAGATATCTCGGAAGGTAGTCTTTGGCATCGGACGAAGATCGCCATTACAGTTTTGTCCATTATGGTTACATGGGCATTGGAAAATGCCATTGAGACCGCCGACAGTATGAAAAGCCGTGGCTATGGTCTAAAGGGACGCACTGCCTTTTCCATCTACCGATTCGATGACCGGGATAAGATGGCGCTGCTCTATTTGGGTTTCTGCGGATTCTATCTGTTATCAGGTATGATCGTATCTGCTTTCGGTTTCCGGTATTTCCCAAGCATCCGCTATATCGGACTGAATGCCATGACCCTTTCTTTTCAGTTTGTTTATTTGATTTTGTG
>JAZSRR010000133.1:0-3203 GCA_045538605.1 Faecousia sp. | reverse complement strand
CTTACAGCTTTTTGCCAAGTATCCGGTGTTCGGCCTATCCTTCTATTCCCCCGGATACCTCCCCTGGGATTTTGCCACAATTCCGCAATTCTCCGCTTTTTTGCCGCCCCGGTGGCATAATACCATTGTTCAGCTTTTGACAAGCTGCGGCGCAGTGGGTCTGGCTGCCTACGCCTTTCACCGCTTCCAGCGCATCCGAATGCTTGTAGCCCGGCGTCATAAAGTGCAGGTATATATCGCCTGCGCCCTGAGTGTTCTGCTTTTGTGCAGTCTGCTGGACTGTCATTTCTTCAATCTGGGTCCGACTCTGCTGTACTCTGCCTTATTGGCTTACGCCGAGCACTGCCCCGGCACAGATCTTGTGCAGCGTAAATTTCCCTTTCCAAAAAAGGAGTGGAATGTATGATCAAACCGGATAACGCGGTGATTATGGCAGCCGGCACCTCCAGCCGCTTTGCGCCCCTTTCCTACGAAAAGCCCAAGGCGCTTTTGACTGTCAAGGGCGAGGTGCTGATCGAACGGCAGATTCGTCAGCTGCAGCAAGCTGGTATTCCTGAGATTTATATTGTGGTTGGCTACCTGGCAGAGCAGTTTGCCTATCTGAAGAACAAGTTCGGCGTGCATATCGTGGAAAACGCAGACTTTCTGCACCGCAACAACAACGGAAGCATTTATGCAGTGAAGGATATTCTAAAAAACACCTACATCTGCTCGGCAGACAACTACTTTTCCCAAAATCCCTTTGAGCCGCAGGTTTCCGAGTGCTACTACGCAGCGGTGTATGCCGACGGCGTTACCAAGGAATGGTGTATGCAAACCGACGAAAACGGCATTATAAACAAGGTGGAGATCGGCGGTGAAAACGCCTGGTATATGCTGGGCCACACCTTCTGGGACGAAGCCTTCAGCCGCCGTTTTGTGGACATTCTGGAAGAAATCTACCACAGACCGGAAACCATCCCTTTGCTGTGGGAGCATATCTATATGGCAAATCTGGACACGCTCAAAATGCACATCCGGAAATATAGCCAGGATGTTGTGTTTGAATTCGACACCTTAGACGAGCTGCGAGAGTTTGATGAAACTTATATAGAAAACACCGGCTCGAAAATTTTGCAGGATATTGCCGCTCGGCTGGGCTGCTCGGAAGGGGCGCTCACACAACTGACCGCTTATAAAGATGAAAACAACGAGGCTGCCGGTTTTACCTTCCGGTATAACGGACAGACCTATCAATATGCCTACAACACAAAGGAGATGAACCGTAAACATGGCTAAGGAAATTGAAAAGCATGACATTCCCAAGGTAAAGGTCCTGCTGAAAACGGTTTTCGGCTGTGAGGACTACGCCCAGATCGAGAGAATGGGCGGCCTGACCAACCACACTTACAAAGTAACCCTGTCAAACGGAGAAATCTATGTGGTGCGTATCCCCGGAGAGGGCACGGAAGAAATGATCGTCCGTCAGGATGAAAAGGTCAGCACCGAGCTTGCCTGCAAAGTAGGTATTGATGCAGAGCTTTTGTATTTTGGCGATGACGGCTCCAAGATTACCCGCTATATCCCCAACGCCCAGACCATGTCTGCTCAGCTGCTGCAGCAGCCGGAGCACATCCGGCAGGTTGCCCAGGTGCTGAAAACCATCCACACCTGCGGCGAGGATACCAAAGTTCCCTTTGAAGTCTTTGATATGGCAGCAAGCTATGAGAAAATCATTATCGCCAATCAGGTGCCTATGTATGAAGATTACCCGCAGATCAAAGCACGGGTCATGGAGATCAAAGCAGAAATCGATACTGCCATCCCGGCAAAGAAGGTCCCCTGCCATAACGACCCCCTGTGCGAAAACTGGGTGGTTGGCGACGGCAAAATGTACCTGATCGACTGGGAATACGCCGGTATGAACGACCCCATGTGGGATCTGGCAGATGTATCCATTGAAGCCTGCTACGACAAAGCCTGCGATCAGGCTTTACTGGAGGCGTATTTGGGACATACTCCCAACAAAACCGAACAGCTCCACTTCCTTGCAAGCAAAATCTATGTGGACTATCTTTGGACACTGTGGGCAAAGACCCGGGTACCCTTTGACGGTCAGAGCATGGAGGACTGGGCAACGGAGCGTTATAACCGTCTGAAGGGCTTTGTAGCCCAATATGACAAGCTTTAAGGAGGAAATAGTATGTTTGCTGGAATTATTGCCGGTGTTACCTGGGCGGTAGCTACCGTGGTTTTGGGCATTGCCCTGAGCATGTCCCCCTTCTGCTCCACAGAGCAGGCCATCTTCCTGGCGCCCTTCGTCAGCACCTTTTTGCACGACGCCTGCTCGGCGATCTGGTCCTGGATCTATAACGGCGTCCGGGGTAACCTGAAAAATGTTTGGAAGGCCTTTTGCACCAAAAGCGGCAAGTGGGTCGTCATCGCCGCAATTATCGGCGGCCCTGTGGGTATGACCGGCTATGTGATGGCGGTCAACTATATGGGCGCCTCCATCGGCGCGGTGGCAAGCGCTATCTTCCCCGCCATCGGCACCATTTTGGCTTATATCTTCCTGAAGGAAAAAATGAAATGGTATCAGTGGGTCTTTTTGATCTTCACCCTGCTGGGCGTTTACGGCTTGAGCTACTCCCCGGACCTGCAGATCAGCAATTTCTGGCTGGGTCTGCTGGGCGCGGCAATGTGCGCCTTCGGCTGGGGCATTGAGGCGGTTATTCTCGCCAAGTCCCTGACTGACCCGGAGGTTACCGATGAATTTGCCCTGCAGATCCGTCAGACCACCTCTGCTTTGTTCTACGGCATCATCATTCTGCCGGTTCTGGGCGGCTGGGGCTTCACCGCAGAGCTGTTCACCGGAAATACCGGCTGGCTGCTGCCCACCATTGCCATTGCGGGCCTCTTTGCCACCGTTTCCTACCTGTTCTACTACAAGGCGATCGCCCAGATCGGCGCTTCCAAGGCAATGGCGCTGAATGTTACCTACTGCGCCTGGGCAATCCTGTTTACGGTGATTTTCCTGCGGGATCTGTCTGTGCTGACCCCCACCACCATTATCTGCTCCCTGGTGGTTCTGGTTTGCGGCATCTTTGCTGCAGCAGACTTTAAGCAGATTTTCTCCCGGAATAAATAATTTCTGATATCTTCAGCAGGACAGCCGAAATTCGGCTGTCCTGCTCCTGTGATACATCTCAAAAAGGAGAAGTGTT
>JAZSRR010000097.1:0-4855 GCA_045538605.1 Faecousia sp. | reverse complement strand
CATCCGTCAAAAATCAAAGATTTTTGCCACCTTCTCCTCCAAGGAGAAGGCTTTTCATACCCATTATATTATTATTTGCGTTTTGACGGTTGGCGGCTTTTTTGACGCTCTAAAAAGACCGACGGAAAATCCGTCGGTCTTTTGCTTTTATATTACGCCTTTTCCAGTGCCAGGGTCTGGGTGGTCAAATCACAAACCTCAGAAGGTCCGAAGTACTGAATTGCGCCGGGGTAGACATAGCAGGTCTCCACTGCCCACTCCTCCCGGTGCTGGGCAAAGAAGGTAAAGGGCGCGCCCTCCAGTTCTACCAGAGCCTTGCGGATCACCGGCTTGTCTGCGCCGTGGCGGCGCTCGATGTTCATCATCTTGGTAATGGGCATACCGCCGGCAACCCACTCCTCGGCAGGCTTCGACAGGTTGGAAACCTTGGAAAGGTATCCGGTGTAGCCGTACTGGATCAGCATAAAGGCATTGTAGCCCAGGGAGTAGCAGTAGTCCGCATCAAAATTACTGGGGAAAGCGCAGCGGCCTTCGTAACCCAGGAAGTGGTGCAGGGGGGAGAACTTGCCGTTATACTTGCCGGCAGCCTTCCGTGCAGCTAAGTTTTCCTTAACCATTTCGGAGAACAGCTTCTCGGACTCAATGAGGGAAACCTGCACGTTGCCGTGGGGATCTCGCTCCAAAAACAGCTGCTGCTGGATGCCCTGGGGCAAAATAGCGAATACAGCCATAGATTCCTTGGTCAGGCCGTTTTCGATGAATGCGTACTTCTCATTCCAGGTGGGCAAAGCGTTAAAGGCATCTGCCTTGCTGCCAGCCAGCAGCTCGTTGATCTCCGCGATCAGCACAGAGAACTCAGGAACGAATTCCACAATGCCCTCGGGGATGATCGCCACACCGAAATTCCAGCCCTTGGCGGCACGGTTTGCAACAGAGTCGGCAATGTAGTCAGCGATCTGCGCCAAAGTCATCTTCTTGGCGGCAACCTCTTCGCCGATCAGGCAGATGTTGGGCTGGGTCTGCAAAGCAGTTTCCAGCGCTACGTGGGACGCAGAGCGGCCCATCACCTTCACAAAGTGCCAGTACTTCTTGGCAGAGTTGGCATCCCGCTGGATGTTGCCGACGATCTCGGCGTAGGTCTTGGTGGCAGTGTCGAAGCCGAAGGAGCACTCAATATCCTCGTTCTTCAGGTCGCCGTCAATGGTCTTGGGGCAGCCGATGACCTGGATGCCGGTGTTCTGGGCAGCAAAGTACTCTGCCAGAACAGCCGCGTTGGTATTGGAATCGTCGCCGCCGATGATCACCAGAGCGTTGATGCCGTGCTTCTTGCAATTTTCGGCAACCACCGCAAACTGCTCCTGGGTCTCCAGCTTGGTTCTGCCGGAGCCGATGATATCAAAGCCGCCGGTGTTCCGGTACTGGTTAATGTAAGCATCGTCAAAAACGATATAGTCATCGTCCAAAAGACCGCTGGGGCCGCCCTTGAAGCCGTACAGGACATTGTCTTTGTCGGTGGCCTTCAGAGCATCGTACAGACCGCAGATCACATTGTGGCCGCCGGGTGCCTGACCGCCGGAAAGAATCACGCCAACGACCTGCTTCTTGGCAGCGCTGGTATTCTGACCTTTCTGGAAGGTGATCTCATTTTTACCGTAGGTATTGGGGAAAAGAGCGGCGATCTTCTCCTGGTCGGCAACACTCTGGGTCGCCTCGCCGTTTTTCACGCAAATTTCAGAAATGCCGTTTCTCAGCATACCCGGAAGCTTGGGCTGATACTGATATCTGGCAATCTGCAGAGGGGACAGTTTCATGGGTAACACTCCTTAACTTCTGTTTCTGTTCGCTTTACGAACGCATTACCCGTAAATTATACTGCATTTGTATCAAAAGGTAAATAGGAAAACCCAACATTTTTAGGGAAATATTCTTGAATCTTTATATTGAAACCTGCAAAATTTGTGTTATAATGTATTTGTAAGAATTTGGGCACTGCCCACCTATATCAGAAAGGATGAAATACTTATGGCTCTGGTTACCACAACCGAAATGTTTAAGAAAGCCTATGACGGTGGCTACGCCATCGGCGCTTTCAATGTCAACAATATGGAGATCGTTCAGGCGATCACCGAGGCCTGCAAGGAAGAGAACGCTCCCGTTATCCTGCAGGTTTCCAAGGGCGCCCGTGCCTACGCCAACCACACCTACCTGGTGAAGCTGGTGGAAGCTGCTGTTCAGGAGTGCCCCGAAATTCCCATCGCTTTGCACCTGGATCACGGCGACAGCTTTGAGACCTGCAAGAGCTGCATCGACGGCGGTTTCACTTCCGTTATGATCGACGCTTCCTCCAAGCCTTTTGCTGAGAACATCGAGATCACCAAGAAGGTGGTTGAGTATGCCCACGACCACGGTGTTGTGGTGGAAGCTGAGCTGGGCTCTCTGGCTGGCATTGAGGACGAGGTGAACGTTTCCGCTGAGGCTGCTTCCTACACCCGCCCCGAGGAGGTCGAGGAATTCGTTTCCAAGACCGGCTGCGACTCTCTGGCTATCGCCATCGGCACCAGCCACGGCGCTTACAAGTTCACCCCCGAGCAGTGCACCGTAAACGAAAACGGCATCCTGGTTCCCCCTCCCCTGCGTTTCGACGTTTTGGAAGAGGTTACCAAGCGTCTGCCCGGCTTCCCCATCGTTCTGCACGGTTCTTCTTCCGTTCCTCAGGACTATGTTGCTATGGTTAACGCTAACGGCGGCAAGATGCCCAACGCCATCGGTGTTCCCGAGGATCAGCTGCGTAAGGCTGCTGCCCTGTCTGTATGTAAGATCAACATCGACTCCGACCTGCGTCTGGCTATGACCGGCACTATCCGGAAGTTCTTCAACGACGAGCCCAGCAAGTTCGATCCCCGTGAGTACCTGAAGCCCGCTCGCGCCAACATCAAGGAGATTGTCCGCCACAAGCTGGTCAATGTTCTGGGCTGCGCCGGCAAGGCCTAATTGCCAATTATTACGACCCCCTCATACGAGGGGGTCTTTTTTCATCTTCTCCAAACAGCGAATATGGCTTTCGATAATTCTTGCCCGCACCTCCGGCTCTTTCGGAACAGTAAGGAACATTACTTCCCACTCCGGAAATACCATAGAATACCTTTTTATAACTGAATGCAGTATCTTATTCATAAAAAGGTCATCTGCCAGTTCAATGCCCTGTAAAATTTCTTCTTGCTTCATAATGGCACCTTTTTTTCTTTCCGACCAGTATAGCGGTCAACATTATGTGTCATTTTAACATAAAATGACAGTGCTTGCAACCAATACTGGTCAATTTTTGAGGTGAGCTTATGGAACAGAAGATCCGTCGGGACCGTAATCTGGGCGATAACCTGCGCAGACTTCGAAACGAAAAGCACTTATCCCAAGAGAAAATCTGTGCCGAACTGCAACGGCGGGGCTGCGATATCGGCAGAACCACCTATGCAAAATATGAATCCGGTGAACTGAATATCCGCGCCAGTGTTATTATTGCCTTGAAGGCATTTTACAAGTGCGGCTACGATGAATTTTTTGCAGGACTAGAAAATGAGGAAATCTGATTTTACGCCCCTTTTGTAATGGGGCGTTTCTTTTTGCTCTTGTAAAGATGTGTAAAATGTGGTAAACTAAATTGAATTTACCATTTGGAGGCAGATATGCTGTTTTTCAGATTTCCGTAGCTTTTCCCCGCAATTTATATAAAAATATTTTGGAGGAAAAGTTATGTCAACCTTAATTGAAGAGATCAGCCGGCGGCGGACCTTCGCCATTATCTCCCACCCGGACGCCGGTAAAACCACCTTAACCGAAAAATTCCTGCTCTACGGCGGTGCGATCGCCCAAGCAGGTGTGGTTAAGGGCAAGAAAAATTCCCGAGCTGCCACCTCCGACTGGATGGAGATCGAAAAGCAGCGTGGTATTTCCGTTACCTCCTCGGTGATGCAGTTCCAGTATGACGGCTTCTGCATCAACATTCTGGATACCCCGGGACACCAGGATTTCTCTGAGGATACCTACCGGACCCTGATGGCTGCGGATGCTGCCGTTATGGTCACCGACGGCGCCAAGGGCGTAGAGCCCCAGACCCGGAAGCTGTTTAAGGTCTGCGCTATGCGGCACATTCCCATTTTCACCTTCGTCAACAAGATGGACCGGGAGACCCAAGACCCCTTTGACCTTTTGGATGAGGTAGAGCGGGAGCTGGGCATTGAGACCTATGCCATGAACTGGCCCATTGGCTGCGGCAAGGACTTTCAGGGTGTGTATGACCGGGAAAACAGCCAGCTTCTGTTCTTCTCCGGTGTAAACGGCAAAGCCAAAGCCGATAAGCTGGTAGTGGATCTGTACGACAGCCAGGTTGCAGAGCTTTTGGACAGCGAACAAAAGCATCAGCAGCTGATCGACGATGTGGAGCTTTTATCCGCCGGTCGGGAAATGGATCTGGACGCGGTGCGAAGCGGCACGCTCTCCCCTGTTTTCTTCGGCTCTGCCCTGACCAATTTCGGCATTGAGCCCTTTTTGGAGGCGTTTTTGAAGCTGACGCCCCCGCCCCTGTCCCGGACTGCCGACTGCGGAGAAATCGATGTGTTCGATCCGGATTTTTCCGCCTTTGTGTTTAAGATCCAGGCCAATATGAACAAGGCCCACCGGGACCGGCTTGCCTTTATGCGAATCTGCTCCGGTAAGTTCCAGCGGGACACCGAGTACTACCATATGCAGGGCGGCAAGAAAATGCGTCTTTCCCAGCCTCAGCAGCTGATGGCGGCAGAGCGGGAAATCGTGGAGGAAGCCTACGCCGGCGACGTGATCGGTGTATTTGACCCGGGCA
>JAZSRR010000121.1:0-2065 GCA_045538605.1 Faecousia sp. | reverse complement strand
TTTAAGAACCCGGACTTTTACCGCAGCCAGGCTATGCGTCTGCCAATTTATAACAAGCCACGAGTGATCTGCACTGCAGAAGAACGAGACGGCTATTTAGCTTTGCCCCGGGGATGCGAACAAAGCTTAATAGGTTTGTTGAATGATGCAAACGCAGTATATACAATCACAGATAAAACAAATTCCGGAAAACCAATCAATGTTCAGTTCAAGGGTGTACTACGCACGGAACAGATGCCTGCTGCAGAGGCATTATTATCTAATGAAACAGGTGTTTTATCTGCCACCACTGCCTTCGGCAAGACAGTGATAGCCGCAAATTTGATCGCGCAGCGAAAGGTCAACACACTTGTGCTTGTACATACACAGGCATTGCTCAACCAATGGAAAAATTCTTTGTCTGAATTTTTAAAGATCAACGAAACATTGCCGGAGTTACCGAAAAAGCGCGGCCGTAAAAAGGAACGATCCGTGATCGGTCAGCTGGGCGGCACGAAAAATACCGTTTCCGGGATTGTAGATATTGCAATTATTCAATCGCTTATTTCCGGTGACGAAGTGAAAGAACTAATCAATGAGTATGGTATGGTGATCGTTGATGAGTGCCACCATATTTCTGCAGTCAGCTTTGAACGGGTTTTGAAAGAGGCAACTGCCAAATATGTTTATGGTCTGACGGCAACCCCAACCCGGCAGGACGGCCATCAGCCGATCATCCATATGCAGTGCGGACCGATCCGTTACATGGTGGATGCTAAGGAGCAGGCGGAAAAGCGAGCTTTTGAGCACTACTTGTTACCTCGTTTTACGACCTACCGTAGTGCGGTAACGGATAAAGGAATTGCCGCTATTTACAAGGACTTGGCAGAGAGTGAAGTCCGCAATGACCATATTGTAAAAGATGTCGCCAAGGTGTTGGAAAACGACAGAACACCCATTGTCTTAACCGAGCGCCGGGAGCATGTGCTTTTGCTGGCGGACAAATTAGCCAATCATTGTAAGAATGTTATCACTCTGTTTGGCACCGCATCAGCAAAGCTGCGCAGAGAAACAATGGAAAAGTTGCAGGCAATTCCGGCAGATGAGTCGTTAGTAATCATCGCGACCGGCAAATATGTTGGTGAAGGCTTTGATTACCCAAGATTGGACACATTATTTTTGGCATTGCCGATTGCTTGGAAGGGCAAGGTCGCCCAGTATGCCGGACGGTTGCACCGTAATTATCCCGGCAAGAACGAAGTGCAAATTTACGATTATGTAGATATTCATGTGCCGGTGATAGAGAATATGTATCAAAAGAGATTGAAGGGTTATGCCGCTATCGGATATAAGATAAAGATCGAAGGTGTGTCCCAAGTCAATCCGGATCTTATTTATGATGGCAAGAGCTTCTATCCCGTGTTCAGCGAGGATGTTCGTAATGCAAAGAGCGAAATTCTAATCGTCAGCCCGTTTATGCGAAAGAGCCGTATTACACAAATCCTGCGGTTGTTATCTGAAGCTATGCTTAATCACGCAAAGGTCGTAATCGTTACCCGTCCTTCAGAGGATTTTCCGGAGAAGGATCAAAAGAGTGTGGTTGAAAATATCCAAAGGCTTGAATCCTATGGCATCGAGGTCCGTCAAAGAGCAGGCTTCCATCAGAAATTCACCGTCATCGATGGTCAAATCGTATGGTATGGAAGCGTCAACTTCCTCAGTTTTGGTACAGCAGAAGAAAGCATCATGCGCTTTACAAGTCACGACATTGCTGGACAATTGATGGATACAGTGCTATAAAAGAAATAAATAGCAAAGCACTTTTGCAAACTCGCAAAAGTGCTTTACATTTTAATACACAGGGGGCACAAGGTTATATCCCATAGATTTTATATTTTTATAACCTATATTAACCAGTTAGCGCTATTTCTATGGGTTTTCCGAAGATTTATACCCCACCAAATTCCATATTAAGCCATCTATTATCACCCAATAAGGGAAAAACCTTTATCAGATTCCCGTTTTCGAAACAAATTCGGTCAAAAAGTTCGGAAAACAAAAGAAAACAGTCAGTAATCGTAAGATT
>JAZSRR010000119.1:0-2570 GCA_045538605.1 Faecousia sp. | reverse complement strand
TGGCGATAGAAATCTTCCGTATGTTCACGGTAGAAGGGTATCTGTTTGATACAAACAACCACCTTCGCAACGTGTTAACCTTTGCTGTGGTACTGAAGTTTATAAGAATGCTCATAAATACTTCCCTTGGAAGTATTTTGGAATTGTTTATCATAGCCATTACCTGCCAAGTTATTTGGGCTCACGACAAATTATGGATCACTCTGACCGGAGTTCTTTGTATAGCTGGATTATTTGCCATTCGACGCTTCGCGCCTAACCGAGGTATGCAGAAAAAATCGTAAGACAAAGCGGGCGTGCTGCTTTTTGCAGCCCTCCCACCGTATTTGCCTGAAACCGCAATCCGATTAATATTAGCAGGTTTATTTATAAATATGATAGAATAGGAAGTTAGAATCCATAGAACTCTAAAAAGCGTTTTGTTTCATCCTTTTCAGGAGAGGTTAGCATCTGCTGGGCAGTACCAACTTCTAAAAGCCTTCCCTCATGGAAAAACAGTACTTCATCCGCGATCCGCCGCGCCTGCTGCAAACTATGCGTAACCAGCACCAAAGCGCAGCCGGTCTTTTTTACATATTCCACGATTATTTTTTCAGCCAGCAAAGATGTTTCCATATCCATAGCTGCAGTCGGTTCATCCAGAATGACCATGTCATATTGTTTCATCATGAGCCGTGCCAGAGCCATTCGGGCGGTTTCACCGCCTGAGAGACGATCCGCACGTTTGTTAGCAAGATGCCTGATATGGACTGCATCCATCAAGGCATTGGCGCGAGCCATGTCATTACCGTTCAATAAAAGATTGGCTTTTGTGCTCATACGGAAGGCGTAATTTTTTTGGGGCATATATCCGATTGCACCACCGCTGAACAGCCGGTCTCTCTTGTCCGGGCGCAAGATCCCTGCAAGGATCTTGGCGAAGGTGGATTTTCCGCTGCCATTTGCTCCGACGATGGCATAGATCCTTCCATGCTGCAATTCAATTCCGGAAAAATCCAGAACGCATCGACCTTCATAGGTCTTGGAAAAAGGAGAAATCTTCATCGACTCAACCTCCTTTGCAGCAGGGAAATTACAATATTGACAATCAGTGAAAGGCTCAGCAGAATAATCCCTAACGCCACGCCCAAGGAGAAATTGCCACGGTTCGTATACTGCATAATAGCCGTGGTCATGACATTGGTTTTCCAGCTAATTGCCCCGCCAACCATGGACACCGCTCCCACCTCAGCAATAGAACGGGAGAAAGCCAGTAAATAGGCGGAGATGATCTGGTAGATACATTCGCTGCACAGAAGCAGGAAGGTTTTTGTGCCGCTCAGCCCAAGGCCTTTTGCCGTTTCCCGAACAGCCGGAGCAACGCCGGCCACATAGGTTTCCATATTGCCTACCACAATCGGTGTGATCAGCACGACCTGCGCCATAATCATGATATCTACCGTAAACAATAGCCGCAGATGCCGGAATGGTCCGACACCGGAAAACAGCATATAGAATAGCAAACCGCAAACAACCGGCGGCATACCCATCAGAGTCCGGTTGGCAACCAGCAGCACATTTCTTCCGGGGAATCTGCAAGCTCCCAACCAAATGCCGATGGGCAGACCGATCAAAAGAGCAATAATTGAGCTTTGAAGACTCATTTGCGCAGTGACACTTAAGATGTCCAGCAATTCCGCATCCATGGACGCAATCAGCTCAATTGCTTTCATCAAGGATGTTTTCATGTGTGCTGCTCCTTTCTTTAGAAAATCCCGTAGGAGAGAACTCCCACGGGATTATTTTACTTTATAATTGTTGGAAAATCAATCCATAACACCTTTGTTTGCTACAAAGGTCAGGAAGGTAGCCTTATCGGTCAGGATATAGGCATCCATTTCTTCAGCCATAACCAGGCATGCGCCCATGCCGGTGTTGGCGGAAACGTACCACTCGGTATAATTCTTGAAAGAATCAGCTTCCTTGGTGATGCCCAGGGACTCGGGCCACAGAGCCAGTTCCTTGGTGTGGGTGCCGGAGCCGTCACCCCGGGAAATAAACTTATGCTTGCCGTCAGCAATCGCCTTGAAAGCATCCAGAACGGAAGCGGCAGCCTTGGCACCGGCGGGGTCAGCAGAAGGACCGCACAGGACGAAGTAGTTGTAGATAAAGGAAACGCGCTCAGCGCTGAAACCTTCCACCACACGGCCAAAACCGTCGTTTACAAAGGTCTCTTCCTGGCTCTTGGAGTGGACCAGGATCAGGTCGGCATTACCTGCCTTAGCGGCAGCAATGGCCTTACCGGTACCTGCAGACTGGACCTCTACCTTGTAGCCGTAAGCAGTCTCGAAAGCGGGCAGCAGGTAGCCCAGCAGGCCGGAGTCCTTCACGGAAGTAGTGGTAGACAGACGGATTGTCTTGGTTTCTTCAGTAGCCTTGGCAATCTCGCCGGTATACTTGGGAGCATTCTCCAGCACATAGAACAGGTACTCGCCGTACTCCTTGTAGCCGTATTCGCCGGCCATCTTCAGAGCCTCTTCACTCAGCAGCCACTGAATCAAAGCATTGGCACCGGCGGTGTTCACATAGAC